>JAMXLI010000084.1 GCA_024281115.1 Terriglobales bacterium
AGATGATCTCTTAGAGCGCCGGTGCGACGCGAACGCCAGAAATAGGTTGAAATCTGTGAGCGCGTTTAGCCTCATCTCTGCCGTGAAGTCGTGGTCGATAATTTCTCAGTGGACTTCTCTAATTGTGCAACTCTCAACCTCAGTTCTTTCACCATAAGCAACAGAGTGTCGCGGTCACGTTGCAGTTGTCGTATCGAGGCCTGCTGCCGCGCCACTGCCGGAGCATTGTAGGCTGTGGTCTGGAAGGTTCCGTCGGGAAAGACAAGTGGCTGGCTCAACTGAACCGTATTCGTAATATCTTGCACGTTACAGTTTGATCCCAGACAAAGATTGCCGAACATATCAGCTTTGACAAGCCCCATGATGTCGAGTAGCAATGTAGAGTGGGCACAGCCACTGTCACAGTTACTGTTGAATAAGGTGTCACTCGACACCGTGAACACCGCATCGGGCGCGGTTGTGCCAATACCGACGTATGCCGGATGGCCCGAAGTATTAGCAGTAATCGGCTGCCCATCGATGATGTTAATGGCCTTAGGTGCTTGATAGACACCAAGTGTGATTCCAAACCCGTACTGCGCTGAAATGGGGTGATTAATGTCGCCAAGATATACTGAGGCGCTTTGCCCATTCGCATTGAAGTTCTGCGGGCCTTTGACGATAACATTGCCGGAGTTAACCTGGAGGCGCTGCGTCGGTGAACAGGTGCCAATACCAATGTTACCGCCTGATGAGCTTTGACATAGTGCCGATGTGGTTAAGGTCGTGCTCGAACTCCACTTCGCGATATAGTTCGTTGTTCCGCCACCCGTCACTGCAGAATTGAGCGTCTGCGCGAATGCGCCAGTAACAACGAGAGCGCAACAAAGCACAATACTGGTCTTCTTCATGGAATGATTCGCCTCCTGCAGGTCTTAAGGCCGCTCTTACCACGACTTTAGCTTCGGAAACGAACCTTGGAGCGGCCGGAGTAGCGCGGTGCATTTTGCTCCTCATAATGGAATGGCGTCAATATCCAAGCCCTGTTTCAAGCGCAAGTGAAAGCGGCTGAAGGACTTCCCGGCCTGTAGGGGAACGGAATCCTGGCGTCGCGCGTAACATCTACATAGGTGAGACGAAAAGCAGGCCTCCTATGGGCAATGCTGTTAAAACCGCGTTTCTGCTGGCTGCGCTGACGGTGTTCCTGGTTCTGATCGGGCAGTATTTCGGGGGCCAGAACGGAATGGTGCTGGCCCTGGTGCTGGCCGGCGTCATGAACTTTGTCTCCTACTTTTTTTCCGACAAGATTGCGCTGGCCATGTACCGCGCGCAGCCGGTCACGCGCGAGGAACTGCCGCGCGTTTACGGCGTGGTGGAACGGATGACGCAGCGCATCGGGCTGCCCATGCCGAAGATCTACGTGATCCCGAGCGACTCGCCCAACGCGTTCGCCACCGGGCGCAATCCCAGGCACGCTTCCGTGGCCGTAACCCAGGGCATTTTGAACCTGCTGAACGATGAGGAACTGGAAGGCGTGCTGGCGCATGAGCTGGGGCACGTGCGGAATCGCGACATCCTGATCAGCTCGATCGCCGCCACGCTGGCAGGCGCAGTCACCATGCTGGCGCGAATGGGCTACTGGGCGTCGCTGTTCGGCGGGATGGGCGGCCGCGACGACGATCGCCGCGGCGGCGGGCTGGGCGCCCTGCTGATGATTATCCTGGCCCCGGTTGCGGCCATGCTGATTCAGCTGGCGGTGTCGCGCTCGCGCGAATACCAGGCCGACGCCACGGGCGCGGAGTTTACCGGCAATCCTTATGCGCTGGCCAGCGCGCTGCGCAAGCTGGACGAGTACTCGCGCCGGCGTCCGCTGGTGGCCACGCCTTCCACGGCGCACCTGTTTATCGTGCAGCCGCTGCTGGGTATGGATTTCGCCAGCTTGTTTTCGACCCATCCGCCCATCGCCAAGCGCATTGAGCGGCTCACCGGCCGTCCGGCGGAGTTCACACAGTAGCGACGGGGCAAACCTGCCGGGGAGAGGGGCGGGGCGCTTTCAGCAAAGCTGTGTCAGGGTCGAGCAGCCCCGCTCAGGCGCTGTGGCGGACGTGCATGACGTCCCCATCCTTCACGATGTACTCCTTGCCTTCCAGGCGCAGGGTGCCGCGGGAGCGCGCATTGGCTTCGGATCCCGCTTCCAGCAACGCGTCCCAATGAATGGTTTCGGCGCGAATGAAATGCTTCTCCAGGTCGGAATGGATCGCGCCGGCGGCTTCTACCGCGCGGCTGTTCACCGGGACGGTCCAGGCGCGGCACTCATCTTCCCCAACCGTGAAGAACGAGATCAGGCCCAGTAGTTCGTAGGTCTTGCGCACCAGCCGGACCAGGCCGCTTTCCTTGAGCCCGTAGCTGGCGAGGAACTCGGCGGCATCTTCGTCGCTCATTTCGGCCAGCTCCGCCTCCACCTTGGCGCACACCGCCATGGCGGCAGCGTTGGGCCGTGAGGCAACTTCCGAGAGGCCGCGCCTGGCCACGGCGGTTTCCAGCTCCTTGCCCAACTCGGGGGACTCGGCGATGTTGAGCACGTAGAGGATCGGCTTTTCGCTGAGGAACATGAAGCCGCGCACCCGCTTCTTGTCTTCCGGGGCCATTTCCATCTCGCGCAAGGGACGCTCCGATTCCAGATGGGCGTGCGCGCGCTTGAGCAGGTCGAACTCGCGCTCCAGTTCGGGCGAGCGCATCTTCTTGAGGTCCTTTTCCAGCCGTTCGAGGCGTTTTTCGACCTGGCCGAGATCGCTGACCATGAGGTCGAAGTCCACGTTCCGGATGTCGCGCAGCGGGTCGAGTTCGCCGACGTGGGGAATGGCGGGATCATCGAAGGCGCGAACCACGTGCACCAGGGCGTCCACGTTGCGCAGATGCCCCACGTAGGCGGATTCCTTGAGCGCCTCCTGGCCGATGGCGCCCACATCCACGTACTCCACCGCCGCGTGCACCAGCTTCTTGGGGTGGTAGAGGGCGGCCAGGCGATCGAGGCGATCGTCGGGCACCTTGGCCACACCGACGTGCGCCTCGCGCGGGTTGGCAAGGGCATGGGCGGAGAGGCTCGCCTTGGTGAGCATGCGGAACAGCGACGTTTTTCCGACTTGAGGCAGGCCGATGATTCCAGTTTTCATGAGAGGGCAGACGGCGGGCGCCGATTCACAGCGGCGGCCGGAGACAACCTATGATAATCGCCGCGCCGTGAGATACAGCGTGACCAGCCCAAGCAGGAGCACCGTTCCCTCCAGGCGAGTGGACCAGGCATGCAAGGCGTTGAACTGCACGCGGGCGGGATTGTCGGGCGGCACGTTATCAATTTCTCCCATTGCCGACCGCAGAGCGTGCATGCGCGGCGTGACACCAAACTGCGAGACGACGGTCAGCAGGAGCATGGCGTAGACCAGCAGGTGGCGCACCGCCAAGGCTTGCGGCGTTCCCGCTGTGGCGCGGGCGTAGGCCATCGAGGTGACGGCGAACACGATGCCCGAAACCATGCCCGCCCAGTGCAGAGCGGCCAATGCCCGCGTCACTACCTGTCCCGCGAGATGACGCGTGGGCAGCACCGAGAAAACGGTGGGCGCGAGGATAAAAGCGAAGAACACAAGTCCGCCGATCCAAACCACCAGCGACAGCAGCATCAAAAACCGCAGAATAGACATGTAAGGAGCTGCTCCAGGCTGACCGGCGATTATAAATGCCTGCCGGAATCGAGGCGCCAAAGGGGCCATCCGGCGCGGCAGGGACGTGATGAGCCCAGCAATCGGCCGCGGCTGATGCCCTGCGCCTTGATCAGAACTTGACCAGGATGGCGAGGTCGAGGCGATTCTCCCGTTTGCGCAGATCCGGAGAGAACCCGGTCACCAGCGATCCCGGTGCTCCGATGTCACCTCCCGGAGGCGTAATGCCGTCTGCGCCGGAGAAGTAGGGAACGTTGGCGGCGCGGTGGTCATATTCCCAGCGGAAGGTGACGTATTGGCTGGGCATGTAGTCGAAGGTTGCGGATGCGTCCCAGGCCTTGAACGGGTCGCCGGGATTTTCCGTGAAGTAGGGCGTCCCCGACACCGCCGTGGCGCCATTAATCGGCGGCAGCAGCACCAGGTAGCGCCCGGGATTGTTGATGGCGCCGCCCCCCAGCGTGATGGCGTAGAGATCCTTGTGGAACCAGAAGCGGTTGTAGGCCATGAAGCCCAGAAAGCTCTGCTTGGGTCCGCCGCGGCTATTGCCGAAGCAACTGACGCCGCCTCCACTCTCGCAACCGGCATCGACGGTGAAGGTGAAGGCGGACTTGTCCCATGCGCGGCCGGGATGGTCGTAGTACTTCACCTGGATGCTGTCGTCGGTGTGGTAGCGGGTGCGGCCGGTAACTCCTAACGTGTCTCTCCCCAGCAGGTACTGGTTGCCCACGATAGAGACGGCACCGTTGGGACGGTAGAGGACTTGGGTGCCGAAGCCGGGGCGGTGGTTGAAGCGCCCGTAGGACTGCCAGCCGTTGGTGATCCAGGGCTCGATCTTCAACTTCTCCGTGGGAAAAATCTGTACGCGCATGCCGTTGAAGAACCAGGGAGTGTTGGAGGAAACGTAGGAGGGCTGATAGGTCCAGTTGTCGAAGTTGTAGAAGCTCCACAGCCCGATGTAGGACATGAAGATGCCCGCGTCCACGTTGATCCCGTGCAGCGCATTGATGTGGTATCCGCCATAAGCTTCGGCGAGATAGCGGTAGGCATTGTCCAGGTTCCACTGACCGCGAGCCGGGCTGGCGTCGTTGCGCGGCTGGGTCTGCGAGTACATGCCGAACTGGGTCATCAGCCGTCCGCGCACATTGTCAACGTGGAAGTCTCCGCCGACACCCACCTGCGTGACCTGAAATTCGTTGGAGCGGAACACTTCGCTGGATCCGCCGATGGTGTCGTCGCGAGGGTGGTTGAAATCGGCAACGTACACGGAATCAAAGCGGATCTCGGGGGTGAAAAACCTGGTGTCGAGCGGAGACTGGCGGGTGCGCGGATTGCCGCTCAGCCAGGTCCAGTCGGCGAAGGCAAAGGGCTCAGACTTGGCCTGCGGGTGCGTAGGAGCGGATGCAGTCGGGGCTGCGCTGGCCGGCGAATCTACCGCGGCAATGGGCGTTGGCGGCTGGTCGGCGGGCGACGTGGGAGCCGGCTGCACGGCTTCGGTGTACGCGGCGGCAGGCTGCACGGGTCGCGGGGGCGCGGATTGCCCGGCCTGTGACTTACGCTTGAGCTGGGCTTCCAGTTCGTTGATGCGCGCGCGCATGCGCTCGAGCTCGCGAATGAGCTGCGCGTTCTCGCCCGCATCGGCTTCAGGAGTGGGGGCGGCGGTTCCGGCGTCGGAGGTTTGCGCGCCAGCCGTTCCCGCGCCAAGAACGAGAGCAATTATCAAATGAAAGATTGCGGGGCCGATCGCCCATGAGGGTCGCATGAGGGGTTGCCTACTCTGGACGCGGTAGGGCTGCGTCCGTGACGGAGCGACGGCCCGTGGGCGCCTCGCCTGGTCCATCGGCCATTACACGCGGCCGCGGGTAAATGGCGGCTAAGGATTTGATAAGAACTTTGTAAAGGGCTCGGAAGCTGCCGGCGCGCCGGCGGCGGAGCGGGACAGCTGACCACCGCTGGCGGGATTTGCGCACGGGGCGAGCGGCGTGTGAAATAAGCTCGCGCGGGGGCGATATGCAACTCAAAAACCAGATCGCGATAGTGACGGGCGGCGGAAACGGCATCGGGCGCGCACTGGCGCGCCGGTTTGCGGCCGAAGGGGCACAGGTGATCGTCGCAGACCTGGAGAGGGAGAGCGCGGCGGGGCTCGCGGGCGAAATTGGCGCGATCGCGGTCCGGGCGGATGTTTCACGGGAAGAAGATGTGGCGCGGCTGGTGCGCGACGCGGAGGCCCGCTTTGGCCGCATCGACCTGTTCTGCTCGAACGCCGGCGTGGGAGTCAAAGGCGGGGTAGAGGCCGCCGACGAGCTCTGGCAGCGCAGCTGGGAAGTCAACCTCATGGCCCACGTGTATGCCGCGCGCGCGGTGGTCCCGGGAATGCTGGCGCGGGGCGGAGGCTATCTGCTGCAAACCGTCTCCGCGGCGGGCCTGCTGACGCAACTGGGTTCCGCGCCCTACGCAGTCACCAAGCACGCGGCGCTCGCCTTCGCCGAGTGGCTGGCAATTACGTATGGGGACCGCGGGCTCAAGGTTTCGGCATTGTGTCCGCAAGGGGTGCGCACGAATATGCTGCGGCGCGCCGAGTTTGGCGGCGGCTCCTTCATACGCGAGACGGCGCTCGCGCCCGAGCAGGTCGCCGACGCGGTGGTGCAGGGCTTGGCCGCGGAGCGGTTCCTGATCCTTCCTCATCCCGAGGTGGCCGAGTTCTTTGCCCGCAAAGCCACCGACTACGAACGCTGGCTACGCGGGATGCGGCGCTTGCAGGCCAACATGCAACCGCTCGAGCCGGAGGCATAGCCGCGGCAGTCGCTTAGGGGCGCGCGGCCACCTCGCGCAAGCGCGCCGCTGCGTTTTCCGGCGTGATGTCGCGCTGGGGGCTGCCCAGCATTTCGAAGCCGACCAGGAATTTCCGTCCTGTCGCAGAACGCAGCAGCGGCGGATAAAAATGTGCGTGCCAGTGCCCCTCCGGATGAGGCTGGCCGTCAGCGGGCGCGCCATGAAATCCCATGGAGTACGGGAAGTCGGCGGCGAACAGGCCGTTGTAGGTGGAGGTGATCTCTTTCAGCGCCGCCGCCAGCGCGCTGCGCTCGTCCTTTTCCAGGTCCTGGATGGACGCAAAGTGGCGCCTGGCGAGCAGCAAAACCTCGAACGGCCAGACCGCCCAGAAGGGCACCAGTGCGATGAAGTGTTGCGATTCGAAAACAATGCGCTCGCGCGCCTGCTCCTCCAGGCCGAGATATTCGCAGAGCAGGCATTGCGAGTGCAGCTGCAGATATCCCGCCAGGCTGTGCGTCTCCCGGGCGGGCTCGTTGGGAACATGCGCCGTCGCCCAGATCTGGCCGTGTGGGTGGGGATTGCTCGCGCCCATCATGGCGCCACGGTTTTCAAAAATCTGCACGTAACCGATTTCGTCGCCGGCGGCAAGTTCCTCATGCTGCTCGATCCAGACGTCCACCACCGCGCGAATCTGATCCGGCGTCATGGTGGGCAGCGTGAGGTCATGCCGGGGTGAAAAACACACGACGCGGCAGAGGCCGCGCTCGCCCTCCGCCCGCAGTAATCCGCGCCCGTGGAGGTCGCAGGTTTCCTGCGGGACGCGCAGATCAAGGGCGGCAAAGTCGTTGTCGAAAACGAACGTGGCGGGATAATTGGGATTACGCGCGCCGCCCGCCCTGGCGTTGCCCGGACAGAGATAACACTCGGGATCGTAAACCACGGCGGAGGAAGGCGAACTCCGCTCGACGTGCCCCAGCCAGGGACGCCGGGTGCGATGGGGCGAGACCACGACCCAATCGCCGGTCAGCGGATTCCAGCGTCGGTGGGCGTGCTCCTGCAGGTTGAGCATGTTCAGATCACGCGCTGGAGCCCGTCGGCCGCTTGCGAGATGTAGATGGCCGGCGCTCGCCCAGTGGCGCCTTCATACTGCCGTGCCACGGCATCGCGGAAGCGTGCCACCGACTCGCTGCGCACCAGGTTCACCGTGCAGCCGCCAAATCCCCCGCCCGTCATGCGCGCGCCCAGCACTCCCGGCTGCGCGCGAGCATATTCCACGAGCAGATCGAGCTCCGGGCAGCTTACTTCGAAGTCGTCGCGCAGACTCTGGTGCGAAGCCTGCATCAACTCGCCCAGGCGAGCCCAATCGGCGCTGCGGAGCGCGGCCACAGACTGGAGGACGCGTTCATTTTCCGCGATCACGTGGCGCGCGCGCTTGCGCAGCAACTCGGGCAGGAAGCGTTCGCAGCGCGCGAACTGTTCCGGCGTCACGTCGCGCAGGGACTCGACATCCGGCAGTTCGGCCCGCAGCAGGGCGAGGGCTTCTTCGCACTGGGCCCTACGGCGGCCGTACTCGCCGCCGGCCACGCTGTGCTTGACCATGCTGTTGCACATGACCAAACAGACGTCGGCAGGAAGCGGCACATACTCGTAGCGGAGGGAGCGGCAATCGAGGAACACGGCACACCCTTCGCGGCCCACGCCCGCCACAAACTGATCCATGATGCCGCAGGATGCGCCCACGTACTCGTTTTCCGCGGTCCGGCAAATGCCGGCGAGAGTTTCCGGCGGGAGCGGATGCTGGGCGACTTCGAGCAGGCTGCAGGCCACCGCCATCTCCAGGGAGGCCGAAGAACTGAGCCCGGCGCCCAGGGGTACGTCGCTGCGCACCAGCAGCGAAGCCGCGCCCAGCGGCACTCCGAACTGCCGCAGCGCTTGCGCGACCCCCGTCACGTAGTCGGTCCACAGGTGCGAACGCTCGAATCGATCATGCAAGCGCACGTGCACGGCGCCGGGCATTTCGTCGGAGCGCGCCGCGAGCACGCCATCCTGGCGTGGCGCCGCCGCCACCCATGTGGACAGACGGATGGCCGCGGGCAATACGAAGCCGCCGTTATAGTCGGTGTGCTCGCCGATGAGGTTCACCCGGCCCGGCGCGCGACACACTACTGCGGGTCCGCAGCCGTAGATCTGCCGAAATTGGGCAGCAAGTTGCTCGGCTTGAGCGCCGCCGGCCGTCACCGCATTTGCCATCAAGCCAGTGTATCCAAACCAATGCTGTAATGAACGGGAGTGCGTGCTTGCATTATTGCCCGCCTTTGCTCACGGACCGCAGGGGGAACCGTCTAAACGACAGAGCACGATGGAGTTGAAATAATTTTGAAACCAAACTGCTGTAATGTGCGTAATAGCTAGTGTAGAGAGCGAGGGTGAGGTCATGCTGGACATTCGAATTCATAGGGCGAACGAGACGGCCATCCTGGCCTGCCAGGGCCGGTTGGTGCTGGGCCGCGCCACGGCGACCCTGGAGAGCGCGATGCAATCGGTACGCGCGCGCATCCTGGTGCTCGATCTGGCGGGCGTTGAGGGCATCGACGCGGCGGGCCTGGGCATGCTCATCCGCATAAAGCACCACCTGGAGAGCGCCGGCGGGCAGATGCGCTTGCTCAATCCGCGCCCTCACGTGCGCGAGCTGTTGTCGCTCACTCGCCTGGACACGGTGCTTGACGTTTGCGTGGAAGCGCCTTTGGTGCGACTTCGGCGTTGGAGCGAGTTCGTCGGGCACCTCCGTCCTTGCGATGCCAGCTGCGTGTGAGCTTCGCTGATTTCCGCCCAAATACCGGTAAAATCAGGCATTCCGCCCGGGCATAAACGGCAAGATTTTCGCCGTTCCAGGCCCGTCCTTCGGGACTAGTTCTCTGGTAATTTGCCCGGCCGTCCCCTGCCGTAGTTGCATGGGCATAGCAGGACCCTTATGCCCGCTCCCCAAGAGATACGCCACCTGGCGCGTTTGCGCGTGCAAGTGCGTGGACGCGATGCTCGCGGCTTCCCCTTCAAGCAGGACGCCTACACGCACGACGTGAGCCGCCGGGGCGCGCGCCTGGACGGCGCACCCCTGGTAATTGAGCCCTGTTCGACGGTCGAGGTGCGGCATCGTGGCCGCCGTTCGCGCTTTCGCGTCGTGTGGGTGGGTTTCGGCACGGAAATCCAGGCGCAGGCCGGGCTGGTAAGCCTGGAGCCGGAGCTTTGCCTCTGGGGACTGCCGCTCCCGGGCCGACCCGTAATCAGCCGCCCTCCGGCCACCGGCAAGCGTTAAGCCCGCACGCAGCCCAACCAAACTTCGTGCCGCACCATGGACTTGATACCATGGCTGCGTGCCGCAGACCCTGATCACGCATCGCCGGACGCGCTCAGAACAGTGGTACCAGCGGGCGCAAGAACTCCTGATCGAGGGCGTGAATTCGCCATCGCGCGGAAGCAGCGTATTCTCGCCCGCCCCGGTGGTCCTGGAGCGCGGGCGCGGCACCCAGGTGTGGGACCTGGATGGGAACCAGTACACCGATTTCATGATGTCGTTCGGCGCGCTCATCCACGGGCACGCCCACCCCGCCATCGTAAAGGCGGCGAGTGAAGCCCTGGCCCAGGGGTCGCACTTCGCGTCCAGCACGCCGGCGGAGTTGGCAGCGGCCGAGCGCTTTTGCCGCATGGTACCGTCGGCGGAAGCGGTGCGCTTTTGCAACACCGGCACGGAAGCCACCATGCTCGCCTTGCGCCTGGCGCGCGCTCACACGGGCCGCAACAAGCTCTTGAAGTTCGAAGGCCACTATCACGGCTGGTACGATCCCTACCTTCTGAATGCCCATTCCCACCCTCCGGGGAAACTGGGAACACCGCAAGCGCCGGCGCGCATTCCCGATTCCGCCGGCATTCCAGCGCGCGTCTTCGATGACGTAGTGCTTGCGCCCTGGAATGACTTTGAGCAGTTGGAGCGCGTCATGGGCGAGCACGGCGACAGCCTGGCGGCCGCGATCACCGAGCCCATCATGGCCAACATGGGCTGCATTCCACCGCGCGAGGGATACCTGCAAAAGTTGCGCGAGTTGACAAGCCGCCATGGCGTATTGCTGATCCTGGACGAAGTGGTCACCGGTTTCCGCTACGCACCTGGAGGATGCCAGGAGCTGTTCGGGATTACGCCCGACCTAAGCACATTCGGCAAGGCGCTGGGAGCGGGTTTTCCCATCGGGGCGGTGGCTGGCCCACGTTCCCTGCTGGAGGCCTTGCGCTGGGGCGACAACATGGTGTTGCACTACGGCACTTTCAACGGGCACCGGATGACCATGCAGGTAGTGGCAGCCAGCCTCGAACTGCTGGAGGCGCACCGGGGCGCCGCGTTTCGCCGCCTGCAGGCCACTGGGGACGCGGCCATTGCCGGCCTGCGCCAGGTTTTCGCGCGCCACGGTACGGCCGCGGTGGTGCAGGGCTTCGGCCCCATGTTCCAGGTGTACTTCACGGAGCGCGACGCGATCCGCGATTACCGCGACTACTGCGCCTATGCGGACAAGGCCAAGTACGCGCGCTTTGTGCACGCGCTGCTCGAGCGCGGAATCTACATGAGCCCCTCCAACGGCCTGCACTGGATCATCAGCACGGCGCACGGGGAAAGCGACGTGGCGGCGCTGCTCTCGGCGGCCGACAGCGCGTGCTCGGCACTGCAATGAAGATAGTTTTTCTGGGCGGCGGCCACATTACCCGCGCGCTGCTGGCCGGGTTGCGGGATTCCGGCGACCATCGCTTTATCGCCGTGCACGACCGCAATGCGGATAAGCTGCGCCGCCTGCAACGCGATTTTGGGGCCGTGGCTGAACCGGACCTGCGCCGCGCGGTCTGCCTGGCCGACATGCTCCTGGTGGCGGTGCGCCCCGCCGGGGTCCACGATTTGCTGGCCCAGATCGGCAGGGTGGAACGGCCGACGGTAGCCGTCTCTTTGGCGGCAGGTCTGCCGCTGCGGCAACTTCGGCACACGCTGGGGCCGCAAGCGCGCTGGGCGCGCGCCATGCCCAGTCCAGTATGCCGCGAGGGCCGCGGGCTGACCGCGATTACCTGCGATCGAGCCATGACGGCGCGCGAGCGCAATTTAGTGCGCGGGCTGTTCGCGCGGTTGGGGACGGCGGTGGTGATTCCGGAGCGCGAGTTCGACGTGTTCAGCACCGCCTACTCCCCCAGCCAGGGCTACTACGCGGTAAACGCGCTGGCCACGGCGGCGCGAAAACTCGGGCTGAATGCGAAGGTGGCGCGCCTGGCGGCGGCGCACGCTCTGGCCGATGCCATCCAGGAGTGGCGCGCAAGCGGGGCTTCACTGGAAGTGCTTATGCAGGAAGCGGCTACGCCCGGCGGCATTGCCGCCACGGTGATGGCGGCCAAGGACCGCGACGGCTACCCCAAAATCATGGAGCGCTCGTTGCGCGCCGGCATTGAGCGGGCGCAGCAGATGAGGGTCCGCGGTTAAAGGGTGCCGGCCAGGCCGCCGCCATCCACCACCAGCGCCGTTCCGGTCACAAAAGAAGAAGCATCGCTGGCCAGATACAGCGCCGCTTGCGCGATCTCGGCCGGCTGCCCTACACGCTGCAGCGGCCGGCGCGCGGCGGCGTCCAGGAAAGCGTCGCTGGGTTCGCCCAACTCGCGCGCTTCCTGCCGCAGCATGGGCGTGTCGGTGTCGCCGGGGCAGATGCAGTTAACGCGGATGTTCTGCGGCCCGTGGTCAATGGCCATGGCCTTGGTCAGCAGCACCAGGGCTCCCTTGGAGGCGCAGTAGGCCGCAGCCCTGGGTCCTCCCGCCAATCCCCAGCCCGACGCCGTATTGATAATGCAGCCGCCGCCGGAGCGCGCCAGTAGAGGCACGGCGTGCTTGCACATGAGAAAAGCGGATTTCACGTTGACCGCCATCACGCGGTCCCACTCCTCCTCGCTCAATTCAACGACCGAGGCGCGGCGAATGATGCCGGCGTTGTTGCACAGCAGGTGGAGGGCTCCGCAGTCGCGCGCCACGCGCTCAATGACTTCCGCGCAGGCCTGCGCGCTGGTGACGTCGGCCGCATGGAACGCTGCGCGTCCACCCTGGGCGATGATCTCCTCACAGGCGTGGGGGCCGCGGACTTCGTCCAAGTCAACGATGGTGACCTGGGCGCCGTGGTGGGCGAAGAGCGCGGCGATCGCGCGGCCGATGCCGGAGGCGCCCCCGGTGACAATGGCTACTTTGCCCGCCAGCGAGGTTGCGGCGGAAGTCATCGGCTGGCCAGGCCACCCGCGGTTTCGCCGCCATCCATCGTGTACACGTGCCCGGTGGCGAAAGCGGCGTCGTCGGAGGCGAGGAAGGCGAACAGGGCCGCGATTCCCTCCGGCTTGGCGTGACGGCGCAGCGGGACCTTGCGGTTCACCTCTTCCAGCATGGCATCGCTGTATTCGGCGCGCTGCATGGGCGTGAGCACATATCCGGGAGCCACCGCGTTCACCCGCACCTTGGGAGCCAGCTCGAGCGCCATGGATCGTGTCAATTCGATCACCCCGGCCTTGGCGGCGTTGTAGTCGGCATACCAGGGATATCCAAACAAGCCATTGGTCGAGGCGGTTTGCAGGATGACGCCGCTTCCCTGCTCGACCATGTGCCGCGCTGCTGTCTGCGCCACGTAAAACACGCCGGTCAAATTTACGGCCACGACCTTGTCCCACTCTTCCGGCGTGATCTCGAGAAAAGCATGGCGGATGCTGATGCCCGCATTATTGATGAGCACGTCCACGGCGCCCATGTGGCGGACAGCCTCGGAAAATGCCCGCTGCACCTGGGCGAAATCGGCGACGTCCGCCTCGACGGTCGCCGCCAGTCCCGGCAGTTCGCGGGCGATTCTCTGGTTGGCGGCGGCATCGCGGTCGAGCACTACCACGCGCGCGTCCTCTTCTAGGAAACGCGCGGCGGTGGCAGCGCCGATGCCGCTGGCGCCGCCGGTGATCAGAACGCGCTTGTTCTTCAGGCCTCGCATGGGAGTTTTGCGCGAAAGACGTTACATCATACAGGCTGGTGCGGGAGCAGGCTGCACTCGGGAAGGCGACGCTGGCTCTGGAGACGTCGTTGCCCCTGCCGAGTGCCGTGCGTCACAGACAGCCGCGCAGGGCGCTGCTAGCGTTGCAGACTGGTATGTCCCGCATCTATTTCGGCCCGGGGGCGCGCGGCAGCATTGTTCGTAACCTGCAGCGCGCGTTGCGCGAGGCGGGCTGCACGGAACTGGAAGCCGACGGCATCTTCGGCAAGCACACGGCCGCGGCCGTGTGCTCTTTCCAGAAGGCGCGCGCCCTCCCGGTGACCGGACTGCTGGACGAAGATACCTGCTCCACTCTGGGTCCGGGGCTGCTTCCCAGCCTGGAAGAACGCTGCCTGCAGCTCACGGCAGCGATCGAGGGCCACGGGTTCACGGCCGCGATCGGCAACTGCGATGGGGCCTGGCTGACCTGGGGCATCGTGGGATTCACGCTCAAGTTTGGCCAGGTGCAGGAGATTGTGGGCGAGATCGCGCAGAGCGCGCCCGATCTGATTACGGGGGCATTTTGCGGGCTCGCCCCGCAGCTGTTGACGATCATGGCAGCGCCTCGGCTTCGCCAGCGGCGGTGGGCGAATGCCATCACCATGCCCGACGGCGCTCTTGTGCCAGCCTGGCGGGAGGCGTTCGCCCGTTTTGGCGAACTGCCGCAGGTACAGGCTGCGCAATGCCGCCTCGCCCACGAGAACTACTTTGTTCCCTCGTTGAAAACAGCACGCCGTTTCGGCCTGATCAGCGAACTGGGCAGCGCTCTGTGCTTCGATATCCACGTCCAGAACGGCGGAGTGAAGCCGCGAACCAGGAGCCTGCTGCTGGGGAACCTGAGCATCCGTCCGCCGGGCAGCGAACTCGGAGTCCGCCGCGCCCTGGCAAACGCCGTGGCGGATGCGGCCCTGCCACGCTTTGCCGAAGATGTGCGCGCCCGCAAGCTGGCCATCGCCACCGGCCGGGGCAGAGTCCATGGGGTCGAACTTGTGCTCGCCAACTGGGGATTGTCGGAGGCGGAAGCGCCGGAACTGAGGGCAGCGGCCAGGCAGGCCGTTGCCTGAACCGCGCCGGTTGCGCCCGTCACACCGCTCGCGTACGCTGTCCCATTCTCGCAGCACCCGGTTCCGAGGAGATCAGCTTGCGCCAGCCTCTGCCTGCTATTCCGGTCAGCGTTCTTTTGTTTTGCGGCCTGCTCTTGTTCTGCGGCCATGCGCTCGCGCAGCAGCCCGGGCCGCCTGCGCTGGATTACAGCGCCCTCTTTACCAAGCAGGACGTCATGATCCCGGTCCGCGACGGCGCGCGCCTGCACACGGAGATCTACTCCCCCCGGCGAGCGGCCGGCGCGCTACCGTTCATCCTCGAGCGTACCCCTTACGGCACCTCCGATGACAGCAAGGGATACTCGCGACACCTCGCGCTCTATGACGACCTGATTCGCGATGGCTACATCTTCGTCATCCAGGACATACGCGGCCGGTTCAAGTCGGAAGGCAAGTTCGTGATGAATCGCGCGCCCCGCGACCGTTCCGACGCGAAGTCCATTGACGAAGGCACCGACACGTACGACACCGTCGCCTGGCTAATCAAGAATGTGCCGAACAACAATGCCCGCGTGGGGCAGCTGGGCATCTCGTATGGCGGATGGCTCACCACGAT
>JAMXLI010000085.1 GCA_024281115.1 Terriglobales bacterium
GGTGATCGGCGCCTACATGTTTCTCTACGGCTTCGCCCGGTATTTCCTGGAGTTTCTGCGGGACGATCCCGGCCGCGGTTCGGTGTTTGGGGGCGCCATGACCGGCACCCAGCTGATTTCCATTCTGCTGGTGATTGCCGGGGGCGTGCTATGGCTGCGCCGGTCGCCCCGCGCTGCCATTGCCCACACGGCCTGATTCCAGCGCCTGTCGCCCGCCGTTCCAATCGCACGCCCAGCTAGCCAGCGGGCTCGTGCAGTCGCTATGCTGCTGCAGCATGCCGCCCGCCCAGACCTTCTACGCCTATCCGGAACACGCTGGGCAGAGGCTCGACCGCTTCTTGGTAGCGCAGTTGCCTGACCTGAGCCGCGCGCGCCTGCAGGAACTCATCGCAAGCGGCGCCATCGTGGTCAACGGCCTTCCCGCCAAGTCCTCCCTGAAGCTGCGGGGCGGGGAGGTCATTGAGCTCTCCGGCGCCAGCGCCCGCGAGCCATTGCGCGCCACAGCCGAGGATATTCCTCTCGACATCGTGTACGAGGACGACGACCTGGCGGTGATCAACAAGCCTGCCGGCATGATGGTGCATGCAGGTTCCGGTGCCACCGAGAGCGCACGCAATCGCGGCACGCTGGTCAATGCTCTCCTGCACCATATGGCCGCCCTTTCAGGCGTAGGCGGTGAGCTCCGGCCCGGCATCGTCCACCGGCTGGACAAGGAAACCAGCGGCCTCATCCTGGTGGCCAAAAATGACCGCGCGCACCAGCGCCTGGCGGAGCAATTCTCTCGGCGCCAGGTGCACAAACGTTACATCGCGTTGGTGCAGGGCTGGATGAAGCAGGACCGCGGCACGATCAGCACCAGCATCAGCCGCGATCGGGTGCGGCGCACGCGTATGACCACGCGCCGTACCGGCGGCCGCGAGGCGATTACGGAATACCGCGTCAGCGAGCGCCTGGATACCCCTTTCGGAAAGTTCTCGCTGCTTGAAGTAAAAATCGGGACGGGGCGCACGCACCAGATCCGGGTGCACCTGTCTTCCCTGGGCCACCCGGTGGTTGGCGATGCCCTGTATGGGGCCCCGCGCGAGATCACTATGCGGAGCCCTGGCGGCAAAACGCCGTCGGCCCCCCCGCTGCGACTCGGGCGCAATTTTCTCCACGCCGCGGCCATCGACTTTGTCCACCCGCGCAGCGGCGCCGCGCTCAGCTTCTCGCGCCCACTGCCCCCCGAGCTCACGGCTTTCTTACAGACCCTTCGGTCGCCGGCAACCGCCGAACGATCCCACGGTCCCGCGCCCGCTGAATAGAGGCCACGGGGCTATAATTGGAGCCATCCCTTATGCCACGTTTCCTGGCGGTGTGGTTGCTGGCAATGATGGCCGGCCTGGCAAGCGCCCAGCAGACGAACGATTTGCCGGCTGCGCCTTCCGCGGTGAAGCAGGAAAACCAGCGCCCGCCGGCGCCTCCTCCCGCGGCCGCACCGGTACCGGCGCCCTTGAAATCGTCGCCGCCCAGCCCTACCGGCAGCGCTCCCCGCGCCGACACCAGCTCTGACCAGTCGCCCATTCCGCCGGAAACCGCGAATCCCGGCATCCCGCCCGCGACCCCGGGGACCAATGCCTCCCCGGCCGCCGGCGCTCCCGATCGGCCGGACGACCAGGTCACCACCATCCGCCGCACGGTCAACGAGGTCAATGTCATCTTCACCGTCACCGACAAGCACGGGCGCTTTGTGAAGAATCTTACGAAGAACGACTTCCGCATCTTCGACGATAAAAAGCCGCAATCCTCGGTGGTCAGCTTCCGCAGCGAGACCGACCTGCCACTGCGCGTGGGCTTGCTGGTGGATGCCAGCAACTCCGTGCGCGACCGCTTTAAGTTCGAGCAGGAAGCCGCCATCGAGTTCCTCAACCAGATCATCCGGCCGCGGTCCGATAAAGCCTTCGTCATTGGCTTCGATACCACGGCGGAGGTCACGCAGGATTTCACCGACAACACCGAGCGCCTCTCGCGCGGTGTGCGCATGCTGCGCCCCGGAGGCGGGACCGCCATGTACGACGCCATCTATTACGCCGCGCGCGATAAGCTGATGAAAACTCCCGACCCAGGCCCTGTGCGTCGCGCCATCATCGTGCTGAGCGACGGCGAAGACAACCAGAGCCACGTCACACGCGAGGAAGCAATTGAGATGGCGCAGCGCGCCGAAGTGATCGTTTATTGCATCTCCACCAACATCAGTGGCGTGAAGATGCACGGCGACAAGGTCATGGAACGCATTGCGGAAGCTACCGGGGGGCGCCCCTTTTTCCCATTCAAAGTTGAGGACGTGGCGGACGCGTTTACCGAAATCCAGGACGAATTGCGCAGCCAGTATGCGCTGGGGTACCGACCGGCGGACCTGCAGCACGACGGGCGCTTTCATGCCATTGAGATCATCGCCGAGCGGCGTAAGGACTTGCACGTCCGCACGCGCCGTGGCTACTACGCTCCCACGCAATAATGCCGCCGCGGGCGATCAGCGGCAAAGCCGCGGCGTCGCCTTGTGTCCCGTCGGCTCCAAGGGCCGGCGATAAAAGCCATGTCCGACCTTCTCATCCGCCCCGGCGCGTTGGCTGATCTGCCGCGTTTGACGGAGATCATCAACCACTACGTCGTGAACACGCACATCACCTTCGACCTTCATCCCTTCACGCCGGAGCAGAGGGTGGAGTGGTTCCACGAACACTCGGACGGGCGGCGCTATCAGTTGCTGGTGGCGGAGATGCCCGCTGAAGGCGTGCTGGGCTACGCGGCTACGGGAAGGTTTCGGGCCAAGGCTGCTTACGACACCACGGTCGAGGCGAGCATTGCCTGCTCTCCCCAAGCCACGGGCAGAGGCATCGGGACCCAGCTCTATCGCGCGCTGTTCGCGCTTCTGGCAGGCGAGGACATTCACCGCGTGGTAGCGGGAATCGCGCAGCCCAATCCCGCGTCCAACGCGCTGCACGAGAGGTTCGGATTCAAAGAGGTGGGAACCTTCACGGCCGTGGGACGCAAATCCGGCAAGTACTGGGATGTGCGCTGGATGGAAAGGCCGCTCTTGCTGTAACTCACATCCGCCAGGTTGGCTACTCTTCCCGCTTGATGGCGTAGTATCCGGTTCGCGCCTGCACCTTGTAATTGGGCTGCGTGGTCTTGAGCTGCACCTTGCGAAACGTTCCGTCGAGCTTGTTGTTGGTGGGCGTATATCCAATGTTGTACTGGCTGCGCAGCTCACTGGCGATCTGGTCAAATGCCTGCTTGAGC
>JAMXLI010000086.1 GCA_024281115.1 Terriglobales bacterium
AGCACGTGCAGCAGCTTGGCCTGCAGCATGGGCGGCATCTCGCCGATTTCGTCCAGCAGGATGGTGCCCTTGTTGCACAATTCGAACTTGCCCGGCTTGGGATGTGTGGCCCCGGTGAACGCGCCCGCCTCGTAGCCGAACAGCTCGCTTTCCAGCAGGTCCGCGGGCACGGCGGCGCAATTGACCTTCAGAAACGTGCGGTGCGCGCGCGGCGATAGCTTGTGCACCAGTCGCGCCATCACTTCCTTGCCCGTGCCGCTTTCTCCCAGCAGCAGGACGGGAATATCCACGCCGGAGACCAGCGCCGCCTGCGCGCGCAATTTCTTCATGGCCGGGCTGCCGGCCACGAAGAACACGTCGTCGCATAACTCTTCCACTTCGCCGGCGTAGGGCTGCGCCTCGGGACGCAGGCACTGCTTGATGACGGCGTCCAGTTCGGCCTTCTGGAACGGCTTGGTCAGGTAATCCTGCGCGCCCAGCCGGATGGCCTGTACCACCTTGCGCGTGTCGCTTACGCACGACAGCATCACTACCTTCATGCTGGGCTGGATCTGCCGCAATTGTTCCAGCGTCTGCAGCCCGTCGATGCCGGGCATCAGCAGGTCGAGCAGCACCAGGTCGGGCGAAAGGCCCTTCTGCACGCGCTGCAGCGCTTCTTCGCCGTTGGTCGCGGTTTCCACGCGATAGGAATCCACCTCGAGCAGGGTGCGGATGTAACGCAGCATCCCGGGCTCGTCATCCACCAGCAGGATGTTGGGCGCGGACGTCGCGCGCGTACTGGTATTCATCGGGCCCCTCCGGCCGCAGCCGCCGCCGGCCGCAGCGGGATTAGAAACGAGAACCGGCTGCCCGACCCGAGCTCACTCTCGACCCAGATCTTGCCGCCGAAGGCCTGCACCAGGCGCCGGGCAATGGCCAGTCCCAGCCCCATGCCATCGGTCTGCGCGGCCGTGCGCGGCAGGCGGAAGAAATCGTCAAACACTTCCTGGTGAAATTCCGGCGCAATGCCCGGACCCGTGTCGGACACGCTCACTTTCACCGAATTGGGCACATCATCCACGCGCTGCTTGCGCCGATCGTGCGGCAGCGCCGGCGTGAGCACGCTTCGCCGCTCCCACATGTGCGACTCCGCGTGCAGCCACACGCTGCCTCCCGCGGGCGTGAACTTGGCCGCGTTTTCCAGCAGGTTCGAGAGCACGCGCTGCACTTTGGCCGCGTCAAACACGAACGGCTGCAATTTCTCGTTGGGCAGAAAGTAAAGCGCGATCCCCTTGTCCTGAAACCGCGACGACCAGAAGCCCGCAATCTCCGACAGGCAGGCGTTCAGGTCGCCCAGTTCGAATTTCATCTTGAGCTCGCCGGTTTCCAGCACGCTGAAGGTCAGAAAATCCTGGATGAAATGTTCCAGGCGCGCGCTGCTGGCCTGCATGTCTTTCAGCACGGTCCGCTGGCGCTCATTCAAGCTGCCCAATTTTTCGTTTTGCAGCAGTTCGATGTAGCCCGAGACGATGGCCAGCGGGGTCTTAAGGTCGTGGGCGGCAGCCGCCAGCGCATCCGTGCAGCGCCGATACCGTTGCTGCAACTGCATGTACGCCTGCAACAACTCCTGGTGCGTACTATGCGTGGGGACGCGCCCGTCATTCCCGCTCACGGCCATGGCATCGGTTGCAGCTGCCGCACCCGAGGCTCCGCTGGTTTTGGACACACTCATAAACGGCCACGCCGAGGCTTTAAAACCCGGGAGGGAGCACACACAGGCAGTACAAGTTTTCGCCTAAGCTGTTGTAGGCAAATGGTATGTCGAACCATCCCCGCTGTCAACGGCGCGGGACATGCCTTTAGTCACACGGCGAAAAAACTTGCACTTGACTGCGGGCCTGCTGTCGCCCGATTTCGCCCTTTCCACGCACTGGGATCCGCTTTGGAGCCGGCGTTATCTCTCGAAACCCAGGACTCTTAAGGCCTCCCGCTCCTTTGGGGCCCGTTCCTCGCGTGGTAACCGCCAGGTAACTGCCGCCACGTCCGTTTGGCCCCGAAGATGCGAATACAGCCCAGGTTAAGCAGATTCTGAGGAGGAGCCTGCGTGCCGCAACGAGCACCGCAGCAGGAGCGTCGGCAGTGGGAACGGCTTCCGCTGGCCGTCCCCGTCTTCGTGCGCGGGCGCGACGAGCGTGGCAAGGATTTTCTCGAGTTTGCCACCGCCATGAACATCGGCGCCGGGGGCGCCTTGGTGGCCATGGGCCACGTTCTCCCCGCGAATTCGGCGGTCTCACTCGAGATTCCCAGCGGTCCCACGCCCGGGGGAGAGGGCTTTCCGAACGCCGTGCGGCGTCTGCGGGCGCGGCTTTGCCGGGTCGAGCGCTCCAACCAGCACCAGATGCTGGCTTTCAAGTTTTCGCGTCCCCTGCTGCGCAGTCGCGGACGGAAACTTGCTTCTACCGAGTGAAAAGGTTTTCCCTCGCTTTCCCCGCCTTTCAGGCGTTTAACGGAGTCCAGGCAGTCCCCGGCTCAGCCCGCCAGAGTGTCACCTAAACTGAACATTACTATCTACTTAGGACGCTTCGCGGAGATCATTGCCGGGGGTGAACTAGTTTGGTTCCCCAGGTGCTCCAAGGAGGGCGCTGGGCAGAATTCAGCAAAGCGAGAGTTCCCAAGATGGCTGCCAGTTCTGTGAGTTCTTTAGTGCAATCTCTCGGCGAGATTCCGCCGGAGCAAGTGGTTTTCGGCCGTTCTGAGGCCATGCGAGCGCTGCGCGAGCGGCTGGACAAGGTCGCCAGCGCCAACGTTCCCGTTCTGATTCAGGGCGAAAGCGGCACAGGCAAAGACATTATCGCGCGCATGATTCACGGCCTGTCGCCCTGGAAGACCGGTCCCTTTGTTAAGGTCAACTGTCCCGCCATTCCCGGCACGCTGCTGGAAAGCGAGCTGTTTGGCTACGAAAAAGGCGCTTTCACCGGCGCCTACGGCTCCAAGCCGGGACGCGTTGAGCTGGCGCACCGCGGCACGCTGTTCCTGGACGAAATTTCCGAGCTGGATCCGGCGCTGCAATCCAAGCTGCTGCAATTGCTGCAGGATGGGCAGTTCTGCCGCATTGGGGCCCAGGAAGACAAGAAAGTTGAAGTTCGCGTGGTCTGCGCCACCAACCGGCAGCTGGAAAACGAGATTGCGGCCGGCACCTTCCGCCAGGACCTGTTTTATCGCATCAACGTGGTGAACCTGCAGATGCCGGCGCTCCGGGAACGCGCCATGGACATCCCGGCGCTGGTCTCCTACTTCCTCGAGTATTACAACCACAAATACAACTGCCGCGCCAAAACGCTCTCCAACGAACTGATGGGCATGCTGCAGAAGTATCACTGGCCGGGCAACATTCGGGAGTTGGAGAACCTGATTAAGCGCTATGTGATCCTGGGGACCGAAGAGGCCATCACCGCCGACCTGGTAAACCGTGAAAAGGACTTCTTCAATTCGGAAATCCCGATTGACGGTCCGATCTCATTGAAAAAGCTGACCCGCCAGGCGGTGCGCGAGCTTGAGCGCAAGGTAATTCTCAAGGTGCTGCAGGCCAACCACTGGAATCGCAAACAGTCGGCGCGCGCTCTAAACATCAGCTACCGGGCGCTGCTGTACAAGATCCGCGAAACCGGGCTGCCCTCGAATCGCGCCAAGTACGCGTCTCCGGCGACGCCGCCCACGCAGTCCGCCGCCGCCGATTAAAGCTTTTACTCGTCTGTCTCGTCTCTCCTCGCCGGTCGCCTCAAGCGGCCGGCTTTTTTTTGCTCCGGAGTGGGGCGGGCTTGCGCGCTCCCAACGGTTGGGGGTTCCGTCTTGGGAATCCGTGACGAAAACAGGAGCCGCAATTACGGACGTGAGATCCCGAATGGGAAATCCGGCTGGCGGGACCAGGCTTGCCGCGCGCCTGTTGGTGTGAGTACAAGCTGCTTACTTTCCGCGAGATAGGGGTTTGTGGCCGGATCGGATTTCGCCTTTGGTTCGCCCCGTGCAAGTAACACAGGCGAGTTGCGGCGGTTCGGGAGAGGCTGGAGGGCCAAATGATTGAACTGGCGGAATTCAGGGTTACCAGACGGGATGAAGAGATCCTGAGGCTGCTGATGGAAGGGTGCAGCAACAAGGAGATCGCGGGCGAGTTGCACATCAGCCCGCGCACGGTGAAGCAGCACCTGCGGGGGCTGTTCCAGAGGGCGGGCATTTGTGACGGACGCAAGCGGGTGAAGCTGGCGACGGCGATGTTGGGGAAGGAGAGCGAGCATGCGGCGTAGCAATCGGTTAACTCCGAGGGAAGTGCAGGTGGCGGCGCTGGTGTACCAGGGACTCACCAATCGCGAAATCGGGCAGTCGGTCGGGACCACCGAGCAGGTCATCAAGAACTACTTGCGCGTGGTATTCGACAAGCTGGGCGTTTGGAGCCGCCTGGAGCTGGCGCTGTACATCGCGAACCACGGCGGCGATAACTGGCGCGAGCAGATGTTGGGCGAAGCGGCGCCGGCGGCGCATGCCACGCTGGGAGAGGTCGCGGAACTGGCAGTGCGGTGACGAATCGTGGGAGGCGGGTGTGGGCGCGGCGCTGACAAGGCGCTGCGCCATTGCACGGGAAGCACTCATCCCCAAGGCGGCGCGCAAAACTCGCGCCAGGATCTTGGATTTCCACAACTTGCCATCCTATCCGGGCGGGGCCTCAGCGGAAAGCGACGGTCACGCTCATGAAAATAAAAGCATAGTTTCTACGCGGGTGATCTTCCGCAACCGGATGCACCGTTCTCCGGCATCGCGCCTGTGGACGACGTGCAGGTGATTGATTCTTCCAAGCTTGCGAGCCGGCGTGCGGCGGTTGACGACGGCAGCGCGCGCGGAGTCAACTGCCAATCCAGGTTGGATCGTGCCCCGCCGGGCAGCCTGCGAGTCCGCCAGCTGCTCTCGCCAAGAGGAAAATGCCATGCTCCAGACACGGAAAGCGTCTCCCCGCGCGACGGTTCCGGTGGTCGATGACGATGCATCCATGCTGCACTATGTGCGTACGATGCTGGAGCTGGATGCGTACCGGGTAGAAACGGCGCAGGGCGGGGCTGCCGCCGTGGAGAAGCTGCGCGGCGGCCTCTCCCCCGACCTGGTTTTGCTGGATGTGCAGATGCCCGGCATGGATGGGGTCGAAACCCTGCGCCAGCTGCTGAAGATACGATCCGGGCTGAAAGTGATTATGTGCTCGTGCGCGAACGACCCCCGCCAGGCGCTGACCGCGTTCCTGCTGGGAGCGCGAGACTACCTGACCAAGCCGTTTCGCCACCTGTACCTCTCCGCGGCCCTGGAACGCTGCTTGCATGGCGCTGCCAAGGAACCGGTGCCCTGGAATGTGGTTCGGGATATTTGCGAAGCGCCTAACTAGCGGATGAACTTGGAGGGACCGGAGCCGGCAGCGGCACCCGCCGCGCGCTTGTTTCCCAGGCCGCTTCGGTTGCGCTCCATAGCCGTGGCCGCATGCGTCTTCAGATAGCCCTGCAGGCGCTCGCGGTCGGCGGGCAGCATACCGATAAATTTGATACCTGAGCCGAAGCCGGGGTGGCTGCTGGTGACCATGCCGGCGGTGCTGATCTTGACGGCCTCGAGCCAGACCGAAATGTCTACCTTGCTTCCGACACGCAGCGGCATCATCATCTGCACGTAGCAGCCGCCCATGCTGATATCGGAGAGCTTGCCGCGAATGGGAGCAGGGGCTCCTTCAACTCGCAATTCCATGCTGGCATCGCACTCAAAACGGGGAAACTGGCGGCGCTCCCGGCGGCCGGTATGAACGAAGGGGTCGGGCCCGGGAGCTTCCACGGCAACATCGAAGATGCACTTGCCCTTGTTGGCGCTTTCCAATCCGATCTGCCCCTCACGAGGGGTGCCCGGCTCTCCCACCCAGACAACCTTGAACCGTCCCTTCTTGTCGCCACAGGTGATCCCGACCGATTCGCCGGGCTTGAGTTTCTGCTGAACGCCTTCGACCAGGGCGCCGTCCGTGCTGACGTTCCGGGTGAATGCGGACTCAATAAAGGGACGGCTTTTCTCGTCCGTGCCCCACAGCTTCACGGACAGCCGCACTTCTTTGCGAGGCTCTTTGCGCCGGCCCATAGTCCCTCGATATCGTAAGACTGTTTCGCTTTCTGCCGTGAGTTACTGAAGTCACGTTAGCGCGGTGTAAGCGTGTGCTGTGAGGAGCGCGGGGAACAATGCTGCAAAAGCTTGCGGAGGGCGGCGCCAGGGGCTCTCTCAAGTTCCTGCTCCACAATGAGTTGCCATTTCTGGCTCCCGGCAGGTGAATTGCTGATTTGAAGACTTCCTCCCCGAAGCTGTGCCAACCCCTGAGGTTCTGAATGTCTTACCGCGAGACCTTCTGGATGGCGTGCGACACGATTGACCACACGCGCGCCGAATACGGGCCCTTCCCCAGCCGGCTGGAAGCCGAGCTGGAAGCCCGCAAACTGGGCTTTCCCTACCTGCTGCGCTACGAACACGAAATTGGAGAAAACGACGAGATCCAGGACGTGCGAGTGATCTTCCTCGAACTGCAGGATTCGGTCGTGCCGCCGCCTCCTCCGCCCAAACCACCGCGCAAGCTGCACACGCGGTGCGCGACCTGCGGCGAAGCGGCCACGCACACCAAGACCTGGCAAGCCGAGGTGTGGGCCGATATCCACGAATTCGAGCACTCGCGCCACGTGGTGCGGCTCTTCGAACACACGCGCAGTGAAGGTTTGAAAGAGATTCCCGACTGGCGAGAGCAGTCGGCGGCGTAAACGCGAGCCCTGGCCGGGTGTGATGTGGCCGGCGGCTGAATGTTACCCGGCGAGGTCAGGCTCGGCGGCCAAGCAGCGCCGGCTTTCGGCGGGCGGCGGAGCAGAGCAGGAATACCGCCAGAACCAGCATTTCGGGGGTGATGGGATGCTGGTAGCGCGGGTGGCAGTGGGTGACGTAGTACACCAGCGGATAGAGCAGGAATAATCCCGCGAACAGCGAAGTTCCTTTGATCCGGGAGCGCCAGGCCCGGCCCAATCCCCAGAACGCCAGCAGCGCAAAACCGAAAAACAACGCATGCCGCGAGCCCATGCCGAAGCGGGCCGCCATGCGTCCCTGCTCAGGAATGTCGAACCAGAAGAATCCCACGCGCCGCAGGGTGAGCTGAGCAAAGCGGCCGGGGTTCTGGCGGATCCACGCCAGCGCGTCGCGCTGCCTGGCGGCCACGTAGGCCAGTTCGCCCTGCCGGGCGAAGTCAGCCATCTCGTACTTGTTCCACACGGGATGGTCCCAGAACATGCACAGCCCCTCAGAACCGTCGTGATTGCCCATGTAGAGTTCTTCGCCAAAGTCGCTGCGGGGAAACACGAAGCGGCCGAAGACGGAATAGTTGCGCCCCACCCAGGGAGACACCGTCAGCACGCAAAGGAGAGCGGCCAGCGCGACGTTGGGCAGCATCTCGGCCCGACGCCGGGAGTGATACCACAGCCACGCGACCGATAGAGGCAAGAAGACAAGAGTGGCGGCGTTGGTCAGCGTAGTCACGCCCCAAAGCACACCAAAGAGAATCCAGCGCGTGCGCGAGGGAGAGCGCTCCAGTCGCAACGTGAGCAGGAAGAGCAGCGCCAGCAACAGGGTGGAAAGCGACGTCTCCCAGATCCACGTGCTCCAGTTCACAAAGTAAGGGAGCAAGGCGTAGACCCAGGCCGACCACAAGGCAACGGTGCGGCCAAACATTTCCTGCGCGACGAAGAATATGGCAACCGCGGTGAGCGCGCCGAACACACAGTTCAGCGTCAGGATGACGATCGCAGAGCCGGTGGTGTAAATCCCGGCGACTTTGAAGACCGCAGCCACCACCAGGGGATAAATGGGGCCCAGCCATGCGGTCGGGCCGGAGGGCGCCGGGAAGGGCGAACTGAAGCCGTGACCAGAGGCGAGCGCGCTGGCGATGCGGCCCACCTCATAGCCAAAGAACAGGTGTCCGTAGGCGTCGGAGATCTGGTAGAGGCCATGGCGCAGAAAATTGGCCACCCTCCAGGCGAACGCTACCCCGGCGATGATCCAGGGATTCGCAACCCAGGCCAAGACCCTGGCCTTGAGAACGGCGCTGCGGGAGACCGCGCGCAGGGTCTCCGAGGCGAGCGGCGGCGAGGCCACGTTTTTCAAACCTGGTCCCTCTGAACAGCGCCGGCCCGAAAATGGATCACGGCATCACCGGCCAGCGCTGGCAGGCATCGTGGGAAATCTGTGCTGGGGGCTCGCCGGTGGCGACGCGAAAGCGCACTCTGCCGTCCTCAATGGCGCAGAAATCGTGGTCGCCGGTGTGGCCGGGAGTGGAGGCGCTTACCGCCACCACGTACGCGCCGTGTTCGCCGGCCTGGGGATCTGCCGCCAGCGCATAGAGGTAGCCATCGCGCGAAGAGGTGGTGGCGGCGGGCAGGTTACAGTCAATTAAGCAAGCATGGTGTGGGCTGGGAGTGCAATCGCGATGACAGGTGAGCGCCAGATCGGCCAGCGAGCGCGCGTAACCAAGAGCCGGGTAGCTCGAGCGGTACGATTCCTGGGCGTAGGTGATAACATCCACGTTCGAAACGGCCGTCCCTTCATTAGCCAGGATGCGCGACCGAAGCAGGCGCGGCAGCAGCGCGGCGGCCACAGCCATGGCCAAGGCGACCACCAGCAGCAGCTCAAGCAGCGACAGGCCGCGCGAGCGCAGATTCACCAGGGAACGCGGGCAGGAAGTCATTGCGGAACCATCATTCTAATGGAATGAATAACTTTAATCATGTAAGCATATTGCCCGCGGGGAGGAACAACGGACTGTGCTGATCTTATCCATCGTGCTTGCCCTGGTGCCGCTGCTGGCCGTGGCCTACGTCCTGCTGGGCGGCGAAGGCGTGACCGTGGACAGCTTATTCACTAGCCTGATTCTGCTGTCCATCTCTGGCGTGTTCGGGTTGAACGCGCTGCTGATCCTGCGCCGGCGCAAGATGGCCGACGAAGCTCCTGCGACCCGGCGGGCCGCAGCAGGGGGCGGCGCGCTGGAAACGGCGCGCGGGCTGGTGGAAAGCGTGTTGTTCTTCGAAAGCCCGGTGGGGCAGGCGGACAAGTCCCTGGTCACGCTGCGGACGAACGGGGCCAAGGCAGCCCGTGTGCTGCCCTTTGAAGGCGACTTGCGGAACCTTCTGCCAGTGGGTAAGAAGGTGCAGGTGACCTATGAGGCTGACGCGGGCGTCGGCCGCATCGTCAGCCTGGAATACCGCTGATATAGCCGGGTTCAGGAATCCCCGGGCGCATGCCGCCCTCCGGCCGCCAATCTCAAGGCTGGTGTGAGCGCGTTTCAAGGTGAGACAAGGAGGTTTAGCCCCCGTAGCTCACCTTTAAGCTAAGCTCTATTCCTTACAGCAACATAGGTGGATCGAGGCCGGCCTTCGATTTTGGCCGTCATCGTGCTTTGTTCTGTCCAGGTCTCCCTGCGGCGGGACCGGGAACGGGTGCGATGGCCAGCGCTTCAACGCAACTTGCCAAGGATGGGTCGGGAGAGTCGCCGGTGAGCAAGCTGGCGCGGTTTTTCCCCGAAGCGACTCCCATGCGGATTCCCGTCCAGATTGCAGGCCACGGAGGCGAGGCCGGCGGGGAGCACACCACCATCGAGTACGGCACGTCGCGCGAGGTCCTGTTCGCCGCCAGCCAGCCGCTGGAGTTCGCCGCCAAGATTCGCCTGCGCAATGCGGATGGATCGCTGGACGAGGAGGCCTGGGTGGTGGCCATCCAGTACGACGGCGGCAACGCCGCGATCGCGGCGCGCTTCGTGCGTAACGTGAGCCATTGGATCGTGAAGCCATGAGTCCTGAAGGCGTGAACGCAAACGAGAGGTGGCAGGCCGCGCGGCGCATGTACGACTTCTATCGCAAGGTCGCCACCCAATTTCGCATCGAGCTGGAGAAATCGCCCGAGCTGGAAGCGGGCGACGGTACAGCCCGGCCGGGAGCGCTGGAAAGCGCCGACCGCTGGTTCGAGGAAATGGATGCACGCCTGGGCGCGCACCATCTGCGCGCCTACCTGCAAACCGGGCCCGAGATCGGGTCCGAGCTGCTGCAGGAATTCATTCAGCACTACCGGGGAAGAGCGCAGAAGAGCGAGGCGGACCGCGACAAGCTGGACTACCTGCTGGTGCAGTACTTCGCATGGTGCGCTCCTCCGGGGCTGAGCGACGAAGAGGTGACGCCGGAGTACGTGGCGCGCACGCTGGAGTCGGTGGTGCCGGAGCCGTTCACTTGCACGCCCGAATGGCTGCAGCCCCTGGAGCAACTGCTGGGGGAGGCAGGCTCGTGCCGCACGCTTGCCGACCTGCTCGACCGCGGCGTGCTGGAGATGGCGCGCGCCCTGAAGGTTTCCGGGGGCGAAATGTTTTACGCGCCGGCATCGCTGGTGTGCTTTGCCCGCTTCAACTACCTGCTGCGCCGGGTATTCTTCCGCTTGCTGCACGCGGACGTGGACGCGATTTTCGAGGGGCTGCGCTGGCTGGAGCACCTGAAGATCGGCGTGGTGGATGCCAGCGCGGCCGAACTGACGGAGCAGGAGCCGCTGGAAAAGGTGCGGGAGATCGCATTGAACTGGAAGGCGCCTTTCCGGGCAGAATATGCCGCCGGTCAGCCGTTGCGGCGCCTGGCGCAACTGCGGGCGGCGGTGGAGAAAGCGCTGGAGAAGGGCACTCAGCCGAAGGCGGCCAAAGCCGCGGCGGCCGGGGACGAATCGGAAGAATCATAAGAACCGCAGGCGCGCGGCGGCACGAGGAGCGCGCGCGCTGCAGGGAGAAAAGCTGTGGACCAGCCGCAGGTGATGATCGTTGCCGACGATGCAGAATTTGCCCGCGGGATCGTTGCCCGCTGGCAAAGCGAGCGCACCGTCCCGGCGTTCACGGTGATGAGCAGCGAGCTATGGCAGGGCGGGCGCACGGGCCACTGGCGAGTGGCGCTGGTGGGCGCAACCGCGGCCGATCCGCCGGTTGCGGTGTTGAAGGCGCTGGAGGCGCATGGCCGCCCGGTGATCTACGTGGCCCCGGATGGCGCGAGTGCGCAGGCGGCGCGGGAAGTGTCTCCGCGGCTGCTGGTGGTCCGCCGGAACGAGGGCTGGCTGGACGCGGTGGTGGTGCTGGGCGGGGAGGCGCTGCGGCATTCCGACGCCGCCGAGCGAGCGCACAAGGCGGAGCAGGCGGCGGCGCAGTTGCACCGCCAGGCGACACTCGGGCGGTACATGCTGGAAATGCGGCATAACCTGAACAATGCGCTGACTTCGGTCCTGGGAAATTCGGAGCTGCTGCTGCTGGAGCCGGGAACGCTTTCGGCGGGGGCGCGCGAGCAAGTAGATACGATCCGCAACATGGCGTTGCGAATGCACGAGATCATCCAGCGTTTTTCGTCCCTGGACGCCGAAATGCGTTTTGCCGACAACCATCCGGCAGCGGCCGCCGGAAAGAGCGTGACGGTGGCGGCGCGCGCCGCCGACTAACCTCGGGGGCTGAAGCCCCCGTCTATCCGATGACAACGCGGCGCTAAAGCGCCGCTCTTCCCCCGCTTATGCGACTTGCGCGCGGGGCCGATGACCGTGCGCGAGCCGTAAAAGAGCGGGCCTTCAGGCCCACGCATATTCCACGGGGGTGAAGCCCCCGTCCCATCCGATGAACAACGCGGCGCTAAAGCGCCGCTCTTCCCCCGCTTATTCGATTTGCGCGTGGCGCCGATGACCGTGCGCGAGCCGTGAAAGAAGCCTTCAGGCCCAAGCATATTTGACGGGGCTGAAGCCCCCCCCGTCCTATCCGATGACAACGCGGCGCTAAAGCGCCGCTCTTCCCCTGCTTATTCGACTTACGCGTGGCGCCGATGACCGTGCGCGAGCCGTGAAAGAGCGGGCCTTCAGGCCCACGTTCCCGCGCAAAAAAAAAGGCCTGCAGGCCCCGAATCTAACGTCAGGTCTACGCGAAGAGAAATTCCCTGGTGCGCAGATCGCGGACGGTGTCGCGTAACTTGGCGGCTTTTTCAAATTCGAAGCGCTTGGCGGCCTCGCGCATGTCGTTTTCCAGCTTGGCGATGTAAGCGTCGAGTTCTTCTTGGGACTTGAACTCGGGCAGCCCATCGACGTCGCTGGTGACGTCCACGTAATCGGCCTGGACGATGGAGGCCAGCGACATGTCGAGGGGACGGACGATGGACTCGGGCGTGATGTTGTGTTCGACGTTGTAGGCGCGCTGGATGGCGCGGCGGCGCTCGGTCTCGTCCATGGCCTTTTTCATGGAGTCGGTCATGCGGTCGGCGTAGAGGATGGCGCGTCCGTTCAGGTTGCGGGCGCAGCGCCCGACGGTCTGGATGAGTGAGCCGGAGGAGCGCAGGAAACCCTCCTTGTCGGCATCAAGCACGGCCACCAGCGAGACCTCGGGAAGATCAAGGCCTTCGCGCAGCAGGTTGATGCCGATGAGCACGTCGAATTCACCTTTGCGCAGGTCGCGCAGGATCTTGACCCGCTCCAGCGTCTCGATTTCCGAGTGCATGTAGCGGCAGCGGACGCCGACCTCGCTGTAGTACTCGGCCAAATCCTCGGCCATGCGCTTGGTGAGGGTGGTGACGAGCACGCGCTCATGGCGGGCAACGCGCTCGCGGATTTCGTGCAGCAGGTCGTCAATCTGGCCCTTGACCGGGCGGATCTCCACCTCGGGATCGATGAGGCCGGTGGGCCGGATGATCTGCTCGACCACCACGCCGGCGGACTTGGTGAGCTCCCAGGGGCCGGGGGTGGCCGAGACGTAGATGACCTGGTTCATGCGGTGCTCGAACTCCTCGAAGGTCAAGGGGCGGTTGTCCAGGGCCGAGGGCAGGCGAAAGCCGTACTCGACCAGGATTTCCTTGCGCGAGCGGTCGCCGTGGTACATGCCATGCAACTGCGGCACCGTCTGGTGAGATTCGTCAATAAACATGAGGAAGTCGCGCGGAAAGTAATCGAGCAGCGTGGGCGGCGGCTCGCCCGGCAGGCGCCCCGTGAAGTGGCGCGAGTAATTCTCGATGCCGTGGCAGTAGCCCATCTCCTTGATCATTTCCAGGTCGAAGCGGGTGCGCTGGTGGACGCGCTGGGCTTCGACGACACGGCCCTGCTTCTCGAGTTCGGCTTCCCACCAGGCCAGCTCCTGCAGGATGGACTCGACGGCCGAGTCGCGCGTCTCCTTCTTCATCACGTAATGGGTCTTGGGATAGATGGGCAGGCGGACATACTTCTGCTTGACGGTGCCGAACAGCGGGTCAATCTGCGCCAGGCCCTCGACATCGTCGCCCCAAAGCTCGATGCGGTAAGCATAGTCGTCGTAGGCGGGGAAGACCTCGATCACATCGCCGCGCACGCGGAAGGTGCCCCGGCGCAGCTCGCCGTCGTTGCGCTCATAGAGGATTTCCACCAGCTTGCGGGTGATGTCCTCGCGCTTGATCTTCTGGCCGCGCTCCAGGAAAAGCAGCATGCCGTAATAGGCCTCGGGAGAGCCCAGGCCGTAGATGCAGCTCACGGAAGAGACGATGAGGCAATCCCGGCGCTCGAACAGCGAGCGCGTAGCGGAGAGGCGCAGCTTGTCGAGCTCGTCGTTGATGGTGGCTTCTTTCTCGATGTAGAGGTCGGCGGCGGGCACGTAGGCCTCGGGCTGGTAGTAGTCATAGTAGGAGACAAAGTATTCCACCGCGTTGTGGGGGAAGAAGCTCTTGAACTCATGATAGAGCTGCGCGGCCAGGGTTTTATTGTGGGCGAGCACCAGGGCGGGGCGGTTGGCCTGCTCGATCAGCTTGGCCATGGTGTAGGTCTTTCCCGAGCCGGTGACCCCGAGCAGGACCTGGTGCTGTTCGCGGTCGTAGATGCCGCGAATGAGCTGCTCGATGGCCTGGCCCTGGTCGCCGCGCGGCCGATAATCGGAAACGATCTTGAAGTCCATACACGGGGCGCCCGTCCGCACCGCATCCCGCGCCCTCGCGGGCGGCGCACAGAACGCCATCGCTGCGGAAGAGAATCTTTCTATTATAGCGGGACAGGGGAAGGTTCCAGGCGGCGCGCCAGGATGGCTAGGCGCGGCCCGCGGCAGCGGCGCGCGTTTTTTCGCGGCGGCCGACCATGCCCGAAGCGAAGGTGCGCGGGTCGGCGCGCGCCAGGCGACGCGCCATCCCCGGGCGCAAAAGCTGGTAGTGGGGAATCTCCAGCAGGTGCTCGGCGATGAACCAGACGGGCTTTTCCGTGGTCATCCAATTGAGGTGGTCGAAGCGCGCCAGGTTTACCGGGCGGGAGAAGCGCCGCAGGGTAAAGTGGCGGCGCATGCTGAAATATCCCTCAAAGTAGGACAAGGCGAGCTCGCGCAGGTTGCGGTAGATGGGCTGGCGGCCGCGACAACCGGCATAGTTGGACTTGGCCACCGCGCCCCAGTGTCCGCGCTCGCGGTAGATGGCAATCACATGGTCGGTGTCGTTGTCGGCTTCCAGGTCCCAGACCAGCGGCGGGTATCCGTTGACGCGCAAGGCCGCAGCGGCGAAGACGGCGCCCTCAAAACAGTGCGCCGTGCGTTCGCGCAACACCCGGCGCGGCGACCAGGCGGTGTCGGCCAGGTGATAGGGGATTTCGTCCACAAAGGACTGAATTTTTGCCGGGGTGGAAAGCTGGCGCAGGCGGCGCAGTTCGCCGGGAGTAAAGCCAAAATTGCCAGGCATGAGACTGAGGGAAGTTTTGCCGGGAGGCGGCGGCTTGTCAATTGCCTCGTGCGGCTACGCCAGGGCGGCGGCGAGTTCTTGCGGCGAGTGCACCAGCAGGTCGGGAGCGGGCGCCTGCAGGGTGTGGGGAGCGAAACCGTAGGCCACGCCGCAGGTCCAGGCGCCGGCGTTGCGTCCGGTGAGGACATCCACGCTGGAATCGCCCACGATGAGGGTCTCCCTGGGACGGGCGGAGGCCTCGCGCATGAGTTGCAGGGCGCCCTCGGGATCGGGCTTCTTGGTGGAGAAACTGTTGCCGCCGTAGATCTGCGTGAAGAAGGACGCGAGACCGAGGG
>JAMXLI010000087.1 GCA_024281115.1 Terriglobales bacterium
ATCTGCAAGAGCTGGCGGGGCGTGACATCGCAGATCGACAAGTCGTGCGGCGGAAGCTCCGCCAGGCGCGCCACGCGCGACGAAGTTTGGACGGTACCGCCTAATCCGCGCAGGACGCCGAGCAGCGCGTCTGTGATGGACTGCGCGCCGCCGCGCGGGACCGGCCAGCCCACGGCATGGCCCGCGGCCGCCAAAAGCAGCGCAAACGCCGAGGTGAGCGGCTCGCGCAAGGAGAGGTTGGAGTGCGCGGCCAGGCCCGCGAAGAGAGCTTGGGTGCGCGGCCGGCGAAAGGCGCGGCGGGCCAGGCTTAGCGCCGGGCGGACGGCGTGCCGGCCGAATCGGGCCATCAGCAAGGGGTGGCGCGGCGGGATCCGCGGAGGGCGCAATACCTCGTCCGCGAATGCGGGCCAGGATTCCACCAGGGGCCTGAGGAGCGCGCGCCAGGCTTCTCCATCGGCGGCGAGTTCGCCGGCGGTGGCGCTCAAATCGCGCTGCAGGAGCACGGCCGTGCCGTCATCGAACGGATGAGCCAGCGGCGCCGGGGAATGGATCCACTCAAGCCCGTGCCGCTCGAGCGCGAGCGATTGGAAGAAGGGCGAAGCGGCCGCCAGCGGGTGCACGGCCGAGCCAAAGTCGTGCAGGAATCCAGGCAGGGTCAGGGGCATGGTCCGGGCGGCCCCGCCCGGAATCTCCTGGGCCTCGTAAACCTGGACGGCGAGTCCCGCTTGCGCCAGCACGATGGCCGCTGACAGTCCATTCGGCCCCGATCCGACCACGTACGCACGTCCAGCCAATATGTTTCCTTTCGCCCCAGCCGTGTCCAAACCATGCTACGCCACGGGAGAGGTTATCGAGGCGCGCGAGGGCTGCCGTCGCCCGGAGCACGGTGTCTCAAGCACCGCCGCAGGCGCGCCCCGGCGGGCGAGGGCTGGTTTTCCGAAATTGGCCAACTGCGTGCTTTTGGAAATGATTTGCCACGAACGGTCGCGAGGCGACCATAATAGTGTGGCCAATTCGGCGGTGGTGCCAGCATGACCCAGGACGACAGGTTTTACCTCGCCACCATTTTGTCGCGCAGCGACTACACCGAGGATTTGTGGTCGGTGCGCATCGCTCCCGGCGGCCCCTTCGCCTTTACTCCCGGGCAGTACGCCACCCTGGGCGTGCGCGCGGGCGAGCGTTTGATGGAGCGCGCCTATTCCATCGTGTCGTCCCCGCACGAGAAAGAGCTGGAGTTTTTCTTCGAACTGGTCCCGCAAGGAGGCCTCACTCCCCTGCTTTACCAGCTGAGACCAGGCGACCAGCTCAGCGTGCGCAAGGCGGCAAAAGGGCGATTCACGCTGGCCAGCGACACTCCCAATCACCTGCTCATCGGGACGGTCACGGGCATTGCGCCGTACGTCAGTTTTGTCCGATCGCTTCTGGAACTGTGGCTGGCGGGCACCTACCCCGAGGGCCACAGGATTTTCCTGCTGGTGGGCGCCAGCCGCTCGCCCGAGTTCGGCTATCGCGAGGAGATAGAACGAGTGGCGGCGGAGGTGCCATGGCTCAAGTTCGTCCCCACCGTCAGCCGTCCGTGGGAAGACCCCAGTTGGGCGGGCGAGGTGGGGCGGGTGGACGACCTGGTGCGCAAATATGCGGATTTGTGGGGACTTGATCCGTCCACCACGACGGCCTACCTTTGCGGGCACCCCCAGATGATCGAGCACGGCAAGGGCATTCTGCACCGCGCCGGCTTCCCCAAGCAGCATTTGAAGGAAGAGATTTACTGGATCCCGGCCAAGCCCGCGAAGCTGTCGCAAGCCTCGGCCTAGCCGCTGCCTGCCTCTGGGCGCCGCCGGCATGGAACTCTGCCCAACCCGGGCTGCCCTTCCTGAATCTGAGCTCTGCATGCCTGCTGCTGAAGAGCTCACTACCGCCACTCAGCGCATGACCGCGCACGAGATTTTTGACGCGGCGCTCGAAAATGGACGCGACGAGGTGCGGCGATCCCCGCGGACGCTGGCTTTTTCCGGCCTCGCCGGCGGGCTCACCATGGGACTGACGGGCCTGGGCGTGGCCACGGTGCGGGCGCTGATCGGCACCAGCCCTTCGGCACAGCTGATTTCGTTCCTCATCTACCCGGTGGGTTTTATCGCCGTCATTATCGGCCGCCAACAGCTTTTCACCGAGAACACGCTGTATCCCGTCATCCTGGTGCTGGATGAGCATCGGTATTTTGGCCGGACTGCGCGCCTGTGGGGGATTGTGTTCGCCTTCAATGTGCTGGGCGCCTTTGTATTTGCGCTGCTGGCGATCCGGCTGGGAGCGGTGCGTCCGGCAATCGCGCAGCAGCTGGGTGCGATGGGAACGGAGGCAGTGGCCGGATCGGCCGCACATTTTTTCTGGAGCGGCGTGGTCGGCGGATGGTTGATCGCGCTGGTGGCCTGGATCGTCACTGCCAGCCGGTGGACGATTGGCCAGGTCGCGATGGTGTGGCTCCTTACCTTCGTGGTAGGCGTTGGACATTTCGCCCACTGCATTGCCACCAGCGGAGAGATTCTGAGCGCGGTGGTGGCGCACGCCTCTCCCGCCTTCGAGTACGCGCGCTGGCTGCTGCCGAGCACTTTGGGCAACATCGCCGGCGGCGTGGTGATTGTCAGCCTGCTTAACTACGGCCAGGTTCGCGAAGACTAGAAGCAAAGAAAAAGCCATCCGTGCTGCGGATGGCTTGAATCTTCGCGAACAGCCAGTAACTATTTCGCGGCTTTCTTCTTTCCCGACGCCTCCTTGGACTGGCGGGCCACGATCTGATCCTTGATCTTGGCGTAATCGGCCTTTCCGATCACCTTCTTGGTGACCAGCTCGTTCTTGGCGCGATAGGGACGGCCATCAATGATTTTCTGCGCCTTCACGTCGCCGATGCCGGGGAGAGCTTTCAACTCGTCCTTGCTGGCGGTATTGATGTCCACCTGGGCGGCTGCGGAGGCGGATCCCGTGTCGGAACTGGCCGAGTTCTTGGCGTGAGATTTGGTGGCGGACGACGCCTGGCCGGCAACCCCCGCCGAAGCCATGGTTGCGGTGAGAGCCAGGGCGAAAAGCAATGCTAGCAACTTGCGCATGGAGTAGCTGCTCCTAGTGTTGAATTTAGTGGTCAATTCCGGAGGCCTTGCCGGCCGCCACTGATCTTAACACTTGTCCCCGTCCGTCCACTCGCGGCCGGGCGCGAGAAATTGCCGGCAAGGGCCTTCAGCCAGCGGGCGCCGGATTAGGCCCGCAGCTTGGCGGTTCGCTGTTGCACACCCCGAACAAAGTCGGGATCGGCGAGCGATTCGAGGTTGATCTCCACGTTGGCGAGGGCGCCGGTAACGGATGCCCGGGCCAGAGCCGCCGCCACGGTCAGGTCCGAGGCCATTTTTGGATTCGTGACCGGCCTCAGGGTTTCCACGATTCGGCCTACCTCGCTCGCGCGCTCGGCCACGCCCAGGGGGACGCTGGTCGCGCCTTTCAGCGCCTGCGCAATGCCGTCTGCTTCGCCCGGCTGTTCCCGGGCCTGCTTGTAGGCCTGGAGAACGGCATGGTAGGACTCGGCATCGGCGTCAATGGCGGCCTTGAGTTCCTCGCGCAGCACCGCCAGACGCGCGATAGCGTCGCTCAATTGGCTTTCGTACTGCAGGTAATTCTTCTTGCCGCGCGACATGCCTGCAACCATGACTCCCAGGGCTGCCGCCATGGCCCCCACCGCGGCCGAGGCGCTGCCTCCGCCCGGAACGGCGGTGGGCGCCGCCAGTTGTTCGACAAACGGCTCGACCCCAGCGCGCAAGCCGCCCACCGCCATCTTGCCGCCCATGACCGCGGCCAGGCGATTTTCCAGGATCATGGAAGAGTCGAAATTCTCCACTTGCAGGTACCACTCCGCCGCCTGTTCCAGCGCTTTCTTCGGAATGAGACCCACGATCTCGCTGGCGACTGGATAAGTGCCGTAGCGCTCCGCCTCGCGGCGCACGAACTCGAAGACGCGCGACACCGGCGTCTGCTCAAAATCCGTCAGGTTCATGGAGACCTGGGCCACGCCGCGCACCGGGAAGCCCGCAGCCTTTACAAAGCGCAAGCCGCCCGAGGAATACCGCACCGCCTTGGCGATGTTTTTGGCGACGGTAATGTCGCTGGTGGCCAGATATATATTGTAGGCGATAAGAGCCTTGCGGGCGCCCACAACCGTTGCCCCCGCGGTGGGATGCAGCCGCGCCTCGCCGAAATCCGGACGTCGCGCCGGGTTAGTGGCGATCTCGTCGCGCAGGCCCTCAAACTGCCCCCGCCGGATGTTCTCCAGGTTCTGCCGCTCGGGAGTGGCTGCCGCTGCTTCGTATAAATAAACCGGAACCTGGAACCTCCGCCAGATCTCTTCGCCGACGCGGCGCGCCATGGCCACGCAATCCTCGAGAGTGACGCCCTCAATGGGGATGAAGGGCACGACGTCGGCCGCGCCCATGCGCGGGTGCGCCCCGCGATGCGTGGTGAGATCGATGAGCTCCGCCGCTTTACCCACGCCGCGAATGGCCGCTTCCTGGATAGCTTCCCGCTCGCCCGCCAGGGTGATGACGCAGCGATTGTGATCGGCATCCATCTCGCGATCCAGCAGGTACACGCCTTCCACCTTCATCGCGGCGATGATGGCGTCAACGCGGGATTTGTCCCTTCCTTCGGAGAAGTTGGGCACGCATTCGACAATCGTGGACATAGGCGAGAAGAATAGCGGTCACGCGCGGCACTCGCAACCGGCAGACCGGGTGTTGCCCGGAAGCGGCCAGCGGTTGGATGGGAAGCGCTCACGCTAACGGGCGCAGTTCCTCTGGCAGCGCGCTGGCAATCTGCCGGCGCACCGCTTCCATGAGGGCTTCCCGGCCCGCGAACTCCTGCGGCCGCAGCGGCGGGTGGAAGGTCACGCAGGCGGTGCCGGGCCGAATGCGCAATCTTCCCTTGGGCATCATGGCGTGAGTGCCGGCGATCGTGACAGGCACAATCTCGACGCCGTTTTCCAGGGCCAGGTAGAACGGACCTTTCTTGAACGGCAGCAGGCGGCCATCGGGCGAACGGGTGCCCTCGATGAAGACGGTCATGTTGACACCGGAACGAATGACGTCGGCGGCGGCGCGCAAACTTGCGATGGCGGCGTCGCGGTTGCTGCGCTCGACCGGCACCAGCGATGCCAGGCGCATGGCGCGTCCCAGGATGGGGATGCGAAATAATTCTTTTTTCACCAGGACCGAGGTCCTTCGCGGTATCAGCGGAATCAGAATGGGTGGATCGAGATTGGAGGCGTGATTGGAGAGGAAAA
>JAMXLI010000088.1 GCA_024281115.1 Terriglobales bacterium
CCACAGAGTAAAACCAGATCTCAGGGCAGTCGTCGGCCGTCGGTCTTCGGCCCGACACATCGCGCGACGTCTCGCCGGCCCTGTTTTTGAAGCCTTGAAACTCTGAAACCTTGAAACTTCCGAAACCTCTTACCTCGATTCCTCTGTGACCTCTGTGGTGAATAGGTTTACAGCTTCGCCTTCCGCAGCCGCAGCGAATTTGTGATCACCGACACCGAACTGAAGCTCATGGCTGCAGCGGCGAGGATGGGACTCAACAGAATTCCTGATAACGGATACAGCACGCCGGCGGCTACCGGCACACCCAGCAAGTTGTAGCCGAACGCCCACACCAGGTTTTGACGAATATTCCGCATCACCGCCCGGCTCAGGCGGCGGGCGCGTAGTATACCGCGCAGGTCGCCCTTCAGCAACGTGATCGCGCCACTTTCGCGGGCAATATCCGTGCCGGTAGCCATCGCTATACCGACCTGGGCCTGCGCCAAGGCAGGCGCGTCGTTAATTCCATCCCCGGCCATGGCCACGGTGCGCCCCTGGGACTGTAGCCGCCGCACAGCTTCCAACTTCTGGTCGGGCAGCACCTCGGCCTCATATTCATCGATGCCCAGCTTGCGGGCTACCGCTGCCGCGGTCGCACGGCTATCGCCGGTCAACATCACGATGTGCAGTCCTTCACGGCGCAGTTCGGCAATCGCTTCCGGGGTTGAACGCTTCACCGGATCCGCCACGCCCAGCACTCCGGCAGGCCGGTGATCCACGGCAACGTACATTGCCGTTTGTCCGTCTTGCTGAAGAGCCTCGATCGCAGGCAGCGGAGCGGCAGCGAGTTGCCGCATCAGTGCGGCATTACCGACGGAAACCTGCATGCCATCGACCGCCCCGGTCACCCCCTGCCCGGTGAACGAACGGAATTCGCGGAGCTCGGGCACAGAAATCCCGCGCTGGACCGCGGCGGCCACGATGGCGGAGCCCAAAGGATGCTCGCTTCCCCGCTCCACCGCGGCGGCCAACCGCAAGACATCCTGCTCGCTAAATCCCGCCGCCGGCAAAATTGAAAGCAAGGAGGGTTTGCCCTCGGTCAGGGTGCCGGTCTTATCCACCACGAGCGTGTCGACTTTCTCCATGATTTCGAGAACTTCGGCATTCCGTATGAGCACTCCGGCATGAGCACCGCGCCCGGTACCGACCATGATTGCCATCGGCGTCGCCAGACCGAGTGCGCACGGGCAGGCAATAATGAGCACCGCCACGGCATTGACCAGCGCATAAGCCATCCGGGGTTGCGGCCCCACCACGGCCCATACAACGAAGGTTACGGCCGCCGCACCCACCACCGCGGGGACGAAGACGGCAGATACCTTGTCTGCCAGGCGCTGAATCGGCGCCCGGCTGCGTTGTGCCTCGCTGACCATGCGCACAATCTGCGCCAGCACGGTTTCGCTGCCCACGCGTTCGGCACGCATCACCAGCATGCCGGCGCCATTCACCGTGCCGCCAACCAGCGGACTATCCGAAACTTTTTCGACCGGCAGCGACTCGCCGCTGATCATCGACTCGTCCACCGCGCTCCGGCCTTCGAGGACGACGCCGTCCACCGGAATCTTTTCTCCGGGACGCACCCGCAATCGATCGCCGGGCTTCACCTGCTCCAGCGGAATATCGCGTTCGTCCCCGCCAGTGCCCATCAAGCGCGCCATCTTGGGGGTGAGATCCAGCAGGGCGCGCAATGCACTGGAGGTCCGACTGCGCGCGCGCAACTCGAGAACTTGCCCCAGCAGGACCAGTGTGACGATGGCGGCCGCGGCCTCGTAGTACACGTCGGCCACGCCATGCTTGAGGAACGCTGCAGGCATGGCAGATGGAACCACCGTGGCAACGACGCTGTACCCGTAAGCCACCGCCGCGCCCATGCCGATGAGCGTAAACATGTTGGGACTGCGCCCGCGGATCGAGACCCAGGCACGCTGAAAGAATGGCCAGCCACCCCACAGAACGACGGGAGTGGCTAGGCAGAACTGGATCCAGATCACCGCATGGGGATTGAACCAATGCTGCAGCGGCCCGATCATGTGCAGCATGGCCAACAGCATCAGCGGCGCCGTAAACGCCAGGCTGATCCAGAAACGCCGAGTCATGTCGCGCAGTTCGGGATTTTCCGGCTCGGTTGCCGTGATCGTGCGTGGCTCCAGCGCCATCCCGCAGATGGGGCAGACGCCCGGTTGATCCCGCACGATCTCAGGATGCATCGGGCAGACATATTCAAGTTTTCCGGAGCCGGCCAAGGGCATCTCAGGTTCCAGCGCCATGCCGCACTTGGGACAGGCGGCGGGGACTGCGCTTCGCACGTCCGGACACATTGGGCAGATATAGGCGGTGCCCGAGGTCTGTGGCCTTCCCGGCGCAGCGCCTGGATCGGCACTACCGACCGGGGGCGCCCCGCCCTTCCGCCCGCTTTGGGCGGAGGGCTGGGCTGGAGCAGGCATGCCAAGCTGCACCAGGCCTCCTCCGATGCCGGCGGCAGACATCATCGGTTCAGGACGAGCGTGAGGGGAAAGATACTTCTCCGGATCACTCTCGAATTTCAGCGCGCAGGAAGCGCAACAGAAATAGTAGTTCTGCCCCAAATGTTGTACGTGGGCCTTTGCCGTACTGGGATCGACCCTCATCCCGCAGACCGGATCCTTCACCATGGCTTCCACTACCACCAGATCGCCTCCTGACAACCGTCCTCGATCCACTTTCGGGGAGCCGACCCTTTCGTCTGCTTTGGCGGACGCA
>JAMXLI010000089.1 GCA_024281115.1 Terriglobales bacterium
CAGGCGGGGATGATTCCGTTGGATTGAAAGCAGCCGCCGTGCCCGTCGAAGATGGTCCCACCCCGGAATGCGCCCGCCTCGTAGTCCCAGCGCAGACCGTAGTTCATGGTCAGGTTGGGACGGATCTTCCAGGAGTCCTGCACGTACCAGCCGTAGATGTTGTCCTTGGCATTGACCGCGCCGGGGCCCCTCCCGAAATCAAACGTGGTGGGCGGATTCGCCCCACCTGGGCCAGTCGGAGGATTGCTGCCGCCGGGTCCCTCCGGGGAAGCAAATTTCCAGCGTCCGAAGTGCACCTGCTGGAATAGTGAAAAGTAAGGGAAGTAGCTGAAACTGATCCCTGCCTTCAGGCTGTGGGTGCCATGGGTCCAGGTGAGGTTGTCGATTCCCTGGTAGCGGTTCTGGTCGCCGCCCTGCGGACAGCAGAAGGCCGCGTGCAGGTAAAAGTTCGGGCCCTGCTGAGCGGGCAAGGTGGAATCGGTGGGAAGCAGGTTGTGAAACCGGTGCCAGAACACGCGCGCCTCATTGACGAGGTGTGGGGTGATGGTTGAAGTCAGGGATCCGTTCAGCGTGTGGTCGTGAATCACGCTGTTCACCAGCGCATCGGGTGACGCGATCTGGGCGATCTGCACCAACTGATTCGCCTGGGTCAGGCGCTGTACGTTGAAGCGCAAAGCCACGTGATTAGTCTTGGTCAACTCATGGTCCACCTTGGCCGACCACAGGACCTCGTCGTCGGGCTGGCTGACCGTGACCGGGCCCGTGGGTGGGGTCAGCGTCAAGGGCTGTCCCTGCAGAAGCTTCTCGTAGCTGACAAACCAGAAAGTCTTGTTTTTGACGAAGGGCCCGCCCAGCGTGAAGCCGGTTTCATGCTTGAAGAAACTGGCCCGGGGACAGCCATCGACACTAGTCAATGAGCCGCCGACGGCGTTGCTGGGACAGAGCGTGGTCGGGTCGGCAAACAGCCCCAGGTTGTAGAAGTAGGTAGAGGCGGAGAGATTGCGGCCGCGGGCAAAGAAGTGGAAGTCGCCGTGGATGGTGTTGGAACCCGACTTGGTGATGGCGTTGATAACGATGCCGCCGGCCTGCCCGTACTCGGCGTTGTAGTTGTTGGTCAGAACCTGGAACTCTTTGACCTCGTCCACCGAGGCGCCGACCCCGTCGCGCCCCGATACCACCTGATCGGTGATGTTGCCGCCGTCGATGTTGATCAGGTTATTGCGGTCGTTGAACTGGCCGGGACCGATCAGGTCGTTGCTCACGGTGGTCTGGTCCAGGCGCACACCCGGGGCGGTCACGGCCAGGCTGGCAAAATCGTTGATGCCGCTGCCGCCTGCGCCACCCGCCGCGTTGGTAATCGGCAGGCGCGCCATGTCGTCCTCATTGACCATGGTGGAAACATCGGTCTTCGTGGTCTCGATGAGCGGCGCCTGGGTGGTGACTTCGATCACCGAGGAAACTGATCCCAACTCCAGGCGTACGTTTACGTCGCGCGTGTCCCCCACGTTCAGGTGCACCTCGTTGATAACAGTGCGTGAGAACGATGGGGCCTCCACCGCCACCTTGTAGCTGCCGGGGGGCAAGGTTGGAATGCGATACAGACCATCGCTGGTGGTCCTGGTGGTGCGTTCGATCCCGGTAGAGATGTTGGTAGCGCTCACGGCAGCGCCGGCAACGACCGCCCCTTGGGGGTCGGTGACCCGCCCGATGATGGAGGCACTAGCCGCGGTTTGAGCGCAAGCGGCGGCCGCCGAGGCAAGCAGCACGGCCATGGCGAACAGATTTCTGCACAGGTGGTTGCGCATAGATGCTCCTCAGGATCGATTTGCAGGGGCCCACGTGAACAACTAAAAAGCCGCGCAACTATGAATGGACAGATGGCCCGACCAATGGCCCTGACAGCGAAGTGACCGAAGGCACAATCGCGTACGCGAAACGCCGGAAAACAGGGACGAACAGCCCATGGCACGTGACATACCAAGGGGCCGAAGCGGCGCACATTTTGCGGTCAGCGGGCTTAAGATGTCAAATAGAATCTTTAGCTTGGGTGATTGGGCTACTCATGCCGACCAAGGCGCTGATCCGCCCTGATTGGAGCGCTCCGGCCGGGCTTCCCTATTACGGATCATAGGAAAAATTCAAATGTTGTATAAACCTGCACGCCTTGGGCACGGTCTCGCTGGCACCGGAGGCCTCACAGGCGTCCTCAGAAACTTCCCTGGGCGCCAGGGCATCCAAGCTAGCGAGAGGGCAGCGGGATTCTGAACTGCGAGGAAATTGTGGACCGTCAACTGAAAAAGCTGATGAAGGAGCTGGGGGAGGCCATCAACCACTCCGTGACCGATTCGGACGAGATCGCTGAAGTCGTCACCCGGATTAAGGCCAGCGGCTACGATCTTTACCTGGTCCTGGAGGCAACGGTGGGCTTTACCAAGCAGGGCTCCCGCTCGTCACGCTCGGGAAAGCGCGTTTCCACACGTGCGCGCATGCCGGAATTCACGCTCAACACCCAGGACCGGCAGTTCCTGAAGGCATTGCACATCAGCCTGGATGATGGGGCCTGAGCTCCGGTCGGAGCTGCCTGGCCCAGCCTGCGCCTTCCCTCCATGTGCTAGCATTCACGGTTCCCCGAGAGGCGCCGCCCCGCTCGCAACAGCGGTCTGCGCGCCGACCTGGTGAGACTCGCAAATGAAGGATACGCTTGGAGTTCTGCTGGCGGGCGGAGCGGGAGAACGCCTGTACCCGCTCACCCGCGACCGCGCCAAGCCGGCGGTCACCTTCGGCGGCATTTACCGCATCATCGACATCACCTTATCCAACTGCATCAACTCCGACCTGCGCCGGGTTTACATTCTCACCCAGTACAAGGCCCTCTCCCTCAACCGCCACATTCGCGAGGGCTGGAACATTCTTGGCCGGGAGATCGGCGAGTTCATCGAAATCCTGCCGCCCATGAAGCGGGTCAGCGAAAACTGGTACATGGGCACGGCCGATGCCGTGTATCAGAACATCTATTCCATCGGATCGGAGCAGCCCCGGCACGTTCTTATCCTCTCCGGCGACCACATCTACAAGATGAACTACGGGCTGATGCTGCAGCAGCATACGGAGGCCGGCGCCGACGTCACCCTGGCCACCATCCTCATCACGCCCGAGGAAACCTCGCGCTTCGGCGTGGTGGACGTGGAGCGCAGCGGTCGCGTGACCGGTTTCCAGGAAAAACCGGCGCAGACCAGCCTGCGTTCGCCTTACAACCCGGAGATGGTGTCCGCTTCGATGGGCGTCTACCTGTTCAACACCGACGTCCTCATTCCCGTGCTGCTGAAGGACGCGGAGGATCCGAACTCCTCCCACGACTTCGGCAAAGACATCCTGCCGCGCATGGTGGACGATTACAACGTTTACTCCTTCAACTTCGTGGACGAAAACAAGAAGGAAGCGCTGTATTGGCGGGATGTAGGCACGCTCGAGGCCTACTACGAAGCCAACATGGACGTGGTTTCGGTGTCGCCGGTGTTCAACCTGTACGACGACCACTGGCCCATTCGCACGCACCAGCGGCAATATCCGCCGGCGAAATTCGTCTTTGCCGAGCCGGGGCGCACCGGCACCGCCGTGGATTCGCTGGTCTCGGCGGGCTGCATCGTCTCCGGCAGCATGGTGAAGAATTGCGTGCTCTCGCCCGACGTGCGGGTGAACTCCTACAGCGAGGTGGAGTCCAGCATCCTGTTCTCGCACGTCAACATTGGGCGCCATTGCCGCATCCGCGGGGCCATTCTCGACCGCGACGTGCACATTCCTGAAGGCACCGTCATCGGCTACGACCCCGAGGCCGACCGCCAGCGATACTTCGTGACCGACAGCGGGATCACGGTGGTGACGCGCGACTACTCGCTATTCGAAAATCCCGTGACCGTCGATTACTTCACGTCGGAATAACCGATTTCGCTTCCTCTTCGCCTTTTCCGGCGGCTGCTACAATGCCCATTTTGTAATCAGCCGAGAACTTTCGGTTCCATACAACCGTATTCTGTTGTGCTGTTAGGATCGCCCAGGTCCTCGCACGCCCCTCAGGGACCAGGAGTTTTCGCGGGAGTGCTGGTTGGAAGACGCCCAGGTCGTGGCCGCATTGATACGTCGCTGCGTGGCCGGCGACGCTGCCGCCTGGGAGGACATTGTCCGCCAGTTTCACCGGCGCATTTACAACATCTGCTACCGCTTTTCCGGCTCCGCCGAAGACACGGAAGACCTTACCCAGGAAGTGTTCATTAAGATGTACCGCACCCTGGAAAGCTACGACGTCGAGCGCGGGGCCTTCATGACGTGGGTGACCACGGTGGCCCGTAACCTCCTGGTGGACCACTTCCGCAAGAGCAAGCACGACCGCTTGACCGACTCCCTGGACGCGGCCCCCGGCGACGAACCTGAGGGCCACACCCTGGCCGACCGGATCGCCGACAAGGCCGCCCCACCCGATGCCCGGCTGCAAAGCCGGGAGACCGGCGAGGCCGTCCACCAGGCCCTGCAGAAGCTGTCTCCGGAGCTGCGCGAGGCGGTAATCCTGCGGGATCTGCAAGATATGGACTACAAAGAGATTGCCCTCGCCCTCAAGGTGCCCGAAGGCACGGTCAAGAGCCGGATCAACCGGGGACGCGCGGAACTTGGACGCCTACTTTCACGTACTTATAGGCAGGTGATGTGATGCCCGAGCAAACTCAATCCGGGATGCCATGTGCCGACTTCGAAGCCCTGCTGGCCGAGGCGCTCGACGGCGCGCTGACCGGGCCGAAACTGGAGAGCTTCCAGGCTCATCGGCGGACCTGCCCGCTATGCGGGCCGCTGTTCGCGGATGCTGAAGCCGGGCGGACCTGGCTGCAGGCCTTGCCTGAAGCCGAGCCGCCGCGGAACCTGGTGCACAACATCCTGGCGGCCACCAGCGGCATCACCCGCGCCGAGCAGAGCGCCGCGCCGGCGCAACCCGGCCTGGCCGACAGGCTGCGCGGCTGGCTGCAGCCCATATTCACGCCGGTTTGGGGCGCGGTGCGCTCCCCCCGGTTCGCCATGTCGTTCGGCATGGCCTTCTTCTCCATCTCCATTGCCCTGAACGTGGCCGGCATCAAGATCAGCGATCTGCGGTACGCCGATCTGCGGCCCAGCGCTTTGCAGAAGGAGTATTACGCCGCCACCACGCGCATCACGCGTTATTACGAGAACATTCGCTTCGTCTACGAAATCGAGTCGCGGGTGCGCGAGTTGAAGCGCGTGGCCGAGCCCGAGGAGCAACCCAAGCGGGACAACAAAGAGCGCAAGAACGACACCAGCGGACGTCCCGAGCGTAAGCAGAACGAGAACTACAGCCGCGAGAGCAGCCAGCCCCTCCTGGCCGCGTTCCCGGACGGTGCACCGTTCCTACCGGTACGCGCAAGGAGGAAGGTATGAATTGCGCCATTCACAGCGAAACGCCGGCCGTGGCCTACTGCCGGACCTGCGGCAAGCCGATGTGCAGCGCCTGCCGCCGCGACGTGCGCGGCGTCATCTATTGCGAAGACTGCATCGCCACGCGGCTGCACGATGCCTCCGCGCCGCCGGTGCCGCCGCCCCCGCCGGGCGCAAACGTGCGTCCCGAACCCGGCCTGCGCGTGCCCAGCCCCGGCCTGGCCGCCGTGCTCGGATTTATTCCGGGCGTGGGTGCCATGTACAACGGCCAGTTCATGGAAGGTTTTATCCACGTCCTGATCTTCGCGTCGCTGATCTGGGCGGCGGACCGCGCCAGCTTCTTCGGCATTTTCATCCCGTTTTTCATCTTCTACATGGTTTTCGACGCGTACAAGACGGCGCATGCCATCGAGCTGGGTGAGCCGGTTCCCGACCCCTTCGGGCTCGAGCAAGCGTTCTCGGGACCGCGCCCGGCGCCACAGCACAACCCGGCTGTCTCCGGAGAACCGGCGCCCGCGGCGCAGGCGAGCGTCTACGGCCACTCCAATGCGCCCATCGGCGCCGTGGTGCTGATCATCCTCGGCCTGCTGTTCCTGCTCGACAATGCCGGGATCTTCCAGTTCCACTGGATCGGCAGGTTGTGGCCCATCATTTTGATCGTGATCGGAGCATGGCTGTTCGCCCGGCGGTGGAACGTTGGCCGGCCGGCCTGAAGAAGGGCATATGGATACCTATCAACCCAATCCCGCTTGCAGCTGCACGCGCTGCCGCGCGCGTGGCATCACTGGTCCGGCCGTGCTGGTAACGCTGGGGGTGCTGCTGCTGCTCGACAACTTGAAGGTGCCGGGAGCGGGCTTCGGCCACACCTGGCCCCTGCTGCTGATCGCCATCGGACTGATCAAGGTCTTGCAGGTGAATGCCTCAACCTATGGACACGTGGCGCCGCCGCAGCCGGCGCTGCCGCCCGGGCCCCCCGTCTCGAATATGCCTCCTTCCTCGGGCGAGGGGGGCCATGTCTAGCCCGGCGACAGTTCCGCGACGCCGGCGCTCGCTGGCCGGTCCGGTCATTCTCATCGTCCTGGGCGTGATCTTTCTGCTGGGCAACATGGGCCTGCTGACCTGGGCCGTGCTGGCGGGCTGGTTCGCCCACTGGTGGCCGGTGCTGATCATTCTGTGGGGCGTTATCAAGCTGGTGGAGCACTACCAGGCGCAACGTGAAGGCCAGCGGCCTTCCGGCATCGGCGTCGGCGGAGTCTTTCTGCTCATCCTGGTGGTCGGATGCGGGCTGGCGGCCAGCTCGGCATCGCGGGTGAACTGGCATGCGCTGGGCGAGCAGATCGACCTGGGCGACAGCGACTTTCCCGCGTTCGGCAACAGCTTCACCTATTCCCACCAGGAGACGCAGAAATTCCCTGCCGGCGGCAGCCTGCACGTGGTTTGCGATCGCGGCAGCGTGGTCATCAATCCGGCCAACGAGAATACCGTCCGGGTGGAAGTGAACAAGAAGGTGGTCGCCGACAACCAGGCCCAGGCCGACAAATTCGACAGCCAGACGCAGCCCATAATCACCGTGGCCGACAATGTGGTCACCATCAACGCCAATACCAGCGGCGCCGGCGAGCACTTTGTGGCTGCCGACTTGACCATTTACGCGCCCCGCCAGGCCGCGCTGGACGTGGCCAGCAAGCGCGGCGACGTTTCCGTACACGGGCGCGATGGCGAGGTGAAAATTTCCAACTCGAAGGGCGACGTCGAACTCGACAACGTGGCGGGGCAGGTGCAGGCCATCCTGCGCAAGGGCTCGTTCACCGCTTCGCATGTCCAGGGCGACCTCAGCCTCGACGGCCGCCTGGACGACACGAACATCAGCGACGTGAGCGGCTCCGTCACCCTGACGGGCGACTATTTCGGAGACCTCAACCTGGCGAAGATCACGCGCACCGTGGCCTTCAAGTCCTCGCGCACCGACATGGAGTTCAGCAAGCTGGAAGGCGATCTCTCCATGGAATCGGGCGACTTGCGCGCCCGCGCCCTGACCGGCCCCTTCCGCCTGAACACCCGCTCCAAGGACATTCACCTCGAAGAGGTGTCCGGGCCGGTGAAGATCGAGAACAGCAACGGGGTGGTGGAGCTGCATCCCAGCGGAGCGGTGGGCGCGATCCAGATTGACAATCAGAAGGGCGACGTGGACCTGGTGCTGCCGGCGAAGGCGTCGTTCCAGGTCAGCGCGCAAACGCGCCGCGGCGACATCCAATCCGATTTCAGCGAATTGCGCGTAGACAGCGAAGGCGAGAACCACAGCGTGAACGGCGCGATTGGAGGCGGCGGCGCGCAACTCCAGGTCAATAACCAGTACGGCGACATTTCCATCCGCAAGGCGGGTTAGCTGCTCGGCGCCGCGCATGCACTAGGCGAGCGCGGGCGGCCACCGGAATCAATCAGCAGCCATGCGGGCGAGCGCCAGCTCTTCCACCCGGCGCACCACCTCGTCCACGCCCATGGCGCTGGAATCAATGTGTACCGCGTCGGGAGCGGACTGCAGCGGAGAAGCCGCGCGCGTGCGGTCGCGCCGGTCGCGCTCGGCCAGGTCGGCTGCCAGCCGCCGCGCCTGCTCCTGGTCGGCCGCGGCGCCGTGCTGCTGGATCCTTCTCTCCTGCCGCACCTCGGGCGCCGCATCCAGGAAGATCTTCAGGTCCGCGTCGGGAAATACCTTGGTGCCGATGTCGCGGCCTTCCATGATGATGCCGCCGCGCAGGCCCATCTCGCGCTGCCGGGCCACCATCCAGGCGCGCACCGCCGGATGCACGGAGACGCGCGAGGCCGCATCCGTGATATCGCGCTCGCGAATCCGGGCGGAAACGTCCGCTCCATCCAGGAACACGCGGTTGCCTTCGCCCGTGGGCTGCAGCCGGATTTCGGAGGACTGGGCAAGCGCGAGCAGTTCGCGCTCGCTGTCCTGCGAAACGTTCTGCTGGATGGCCTTCAGCGCCAGGGCGCGGTACATGGCGCCGCTTTCCAGGTTGATGTAGCCGAGCTTCTGCGCCAGGCGCGCGGCAATGGTGCTCTTGCCCGCTCCCGCAGGGCCGTCAATGGCGATGACCAGTTTGCGCTTGGCGTTGGGCATTCAGCAGTGGGGGTTCGCGGTCATGCCGGCTTCAGGCGGCGCTCGCGCGCGGGACGCGGCGGGGCCATGCGCACCAGCGAGCGCGCGCCCACCGGCACAAACTCGAATTCGCGCGCCGACAAGAGCGCGTTCACCGCGTCTCGCACCCGGGAGCGCGACACCAAATGTCCGAAGAATTCTTCGATTTCGCTCAACTCCGCTGCCACCACGCAATCCAGGTACTTGGACAGGAGCGCCGACAGCCCTTCCCCCACCGAGAGGTTGATCCCGGCGCGCACGGCTTCCGGCGACCAGCGATAGAGGGCGTCCCAGGAAGCGCCTTCCCGCGACCCGTAGTCCACACGCGTGATGCGCAGACGGGCCCACAACTCACGCAAGGCGTGGTCGAGGGCCGCGCCCGAAATTTCCCCTCCGAGTTCGTTCAGCAAGCGCTGCTTGGGGATCGGGCCGCGCTGCCGGATCACCTCGAAGGTGTCGCGCGCGAGCTGCGAGTACTCGGAACGCGCTCCCGGTTTGGGGGTCTGCCGCGGGTTGCGGTCGCCCACCAGGGCGTAAAGAAAAGGAAAGACGGATGCGGCCACCAGCAGATCGTTTTCCCCGAACAGGTGGGCCTCGTAGGCCTCACGCTGGCGCAGCAGCCGCACCATGAGCTCGGTCGCCTCCGCGGCGCGAGCGTCGCGGAAAGCGGTCTGCACGCTGGGCAAAGACTCGTCCCCGCCCACGAATGCGCCGATGAAGGTGGGCAGCAGCGGCATGGTTTTCTGCGGATACATCAGGCAGAAGCCCACCTCGTCGAGAAAGGCGCTCGCCGCCTCCTGGGTGCGCGCCCCGTTGCCGTCCAGACGCCACTTCAGGCGCCGCCGCTGATGCAGTTCCTGCTCGGTCACGCGGCCTTCCCTCTCACGTAGCGAAGCGCAACACAACCCGATTTGAAGGTCTTTGTCTCCACCAGGCCGAAATGGAGCTGCTCCGGCAGGCTCATCCCTTCCAACAACCTTCTTCCTTCTCCGGCAAGGATGGGCTGAACCACAAAACGGTACTCATCAATCAAATCGTGCCTTATCAGCTGCGAAGGAACTTCGACACCGCCAACTAAGATGTTTTGGCCGGGTTCGCGCTTCCATTTGCTGATTTCTTTGGCGGGATCCGTACGCACGATTCTGGCGTTTCCCTCCACGCTTTGCAGTGATCTTGAAAAAACGATTTTGT
>JAMXLI010000090.1 GCA_024281115.1 Terriglobales bacterium
AGCGCGCCGCCGCCATCCTCCGGCGGAGTGGCGCTGGTGGAGACCCTGAACGTGCTCGAGGGCTACGACTTGGCCAAGCTGGGCCACGGCTCGGCGGCGGCCATCCACCTGGTTGCGGAAGCCTTCCGGCGCGCGTTTTACGATCGGGCGGAGTTCATGGGGGACCCCGACTTCTCGCCCATCCCGGTGCCGCAGCTGGTGGATAAGAAGTACGGCGAAGCCTGGAGGTCGTCGCTCGATCCCCGGCGCGCCTCGCCGAGCCAAGGATTAAAGCGGCCGGCGGAATTTGCGCAGCTGGAGCGTTACGCCCGGGACCGGCCGGGCAAATTCGTCGAACCGGCTCACACTACGCATTATTCCGTGGTGGATGCCGAAGGCAACGCCGTCTCCGTGACCACAACGCTCAACGACAGCTACGGCTCGCGCGTGACCGCCGCCGGCCTGGGATTCCTGCTCAACGACGAGATGGACGACTTCTCCTCCAAGCCCGGCGTGCCCAACATGTTTGGGCTGATCCAGGGACCGGCCAATGCGATCGGTCCGGAAAAACGTCCGCTCTCCGCGATGACCCCCACCATCGTCACCAAGGGTGGGAAGCTGGCGCTGGTGCTGGGATCGCCGGGCGGCCCCCGCATTATCAGCACGGTGGCGAACATCCTGCTCGGAGTCGTGGATTTTGGATTGAATGTGCAGGAGGCGGTGGACGCGCCCCGCTTCCACCACCAGTGGATGCCGGACACGTTGTACGCGGAAAAGGGCGTTTCGCCCGACACGGTGCGGCAACTGGAAGCGATGGGCCACAAGGTGGCGCTGGAGGATTACTGGAGCGACGGGGAATGCATTGCGATTGACGCAAAAACGGGCGAGCGGCTGGGCGCCACCGACGTGCGCAATGCCACCGGAGAAGCCACCGGCTACTGACGAGGAAGTGCGGGCGGAATCATGATCAAGGCGATGTCCACTTACGTGTACGTGAAAGAGCGGCTGCATCCCGGCATGCTCGACGGATTGGCGCGCGCCGGCGCCGAAGCCATCGAGATATTTGCCGCGCGCGGCCATCTCGATTACGCCAACCGCCGGCAGCACGTGCACGAGATCGCGCAGTGGTTCCAGGCTAGCAGCGTCCCCCTGCACTCCGTGCACGCGCCCATGTTCGCCGACTACGACTGGGGACGCAGCGGGGGTCCGCCGGTGAACCTGGCCGAGCCCGACCGCAAGCGCCGCATTGAAGCCATGGACGAGATCAAGCGCGCCCTCGAGATTGCCGAGCAGGTCCCCTTTCGCTTTCTGATCCAGCACCTCGGGGTCCCCAACGAGGAGTTCGACGACCGCAAGTTTGAGGCGGCCATGACCTCGATCGAACACCTGCGCGCGTTCGCCAAGCCGCTGGGCGTGCGGATCCTCCTGGAGAACATTCCCAACGAGCTGACCACTCCCGACCGCCTCGTGGAATTCATCGCGGCCTCGCATTTCGAGGACGTGGGCGTGTGCTTTGACGTGGGCCACGCCAACATGCTGGGCGGGGTGGAGGCGGCGTTCGAGACGCTCAAGAGCCACATCCGCTCGACTCACATTCATGACAATGGCGGCGACAAGGACGCTCACCTGTGGCCGGGAGAGGGCGGCATCAACTGGCAGCAGGCGGTCGGGCTGCTGCGCACCGCGCCCCACGTCCCGCCGCTGCTGCTTGAGGTGGAAGGCGAGCAGCAAACGGACCTTGCGCGCCGCATAGGCGAAACGTTCCGCATGCTGGCGGAGGCAGAGGAGAAGGCGGCGGTCTCGTAGGATTTCTATGGCAGAAGGCCAGGGTACAACGGCAGTCGAAAGCAAAGCGCCCAGCGCTACCATCCGCGATATTGGCCGGCACCAGGGAGCGCGCGTCGTCGTGCGCGGATGGCTCTATAACCTGCGCGAAAGCGGCAAGCTGCTGTTTCCCATCTTTCGCGACGGCACCGGCCTCATCCAGGGGGTGGTTGCCAAAAACGCGGTTTCCCCGGAAGTATTTGCCGCGGTGAAGGGCCTGACGCAGGAATCGAGCGTGATCGTGGAAGGCACGGTGCGAGCCGACCAGCGCGCTCCCGGCGGCTACGAGCTTGATGTCAGCAACGTGCAGGTGGTGCAGCGGGTGCCGGACGCCGATCCCTACCCCATTTCGCTGAAGGAGCACGGGGTCGATTTCCTGATGGAGCACCGCCACCTGTGGGTGCGCTCGACGCGCCAGGCGGCGATCCTGCGGGTGCGCGCGGAAATTATCAAGGCGGCGCGCGATTTTTTTGACGATCGCGGCTTTACCCTGACCGACCCGCCCATCCTGACGCCGGCGGCCTGCGAAGGGACTTCCACGCTGTTCCCGGTGGACTACTTCGAGGAGCAGGCATTTCTCACCCAGTCGGGCCAGCTCTACATCGAGGCCACGGCCATGGCGCTGGGCAAGGTGTATTCCTTCGGGCCAACCTTCCGCGCGGAAAAATCGAAAACGCGCCGGCACCTGACCGAGTTCTGGATGGTCGAGCCGGAAGTGGCCTACGCCACGCTCGACGACATCATGGAACTGGGCGAAGGCCTGATCAGCTTCCTGGTGCAGCGCTGCCTGGAGAAGCGGCGCAGCGAACTGGAAACCATCGGGCGCGACCTGGCGCGGCTGGAAAAGATCGCGCCGCCGTTTCCCCGTCTCAGTTACGACGAAGCCGTCGCCATGTTGCAGGAGGCGCACGCGAAAGGCGCGCTGGAAAGCCGCTTTGAGTGGGGCGGCGACCTGGGCGCGCCCGACGAAACCTACCTGTCGTCGCAGTTCGACAAACCCGTCATGGTGCACCGTTATCCCGCGCAGGTGAAAGCGTTCTACATGGAGCCCGACCCGCAGCGTCCGGAACTGGCGTTGTGCGTGGACGTGCTCGCCCCCGAGGGCTACGGGGAAATCATCGGCGGTTCGCAACGCATCGGGTCTTACGATCTGTTGCGGCAGCGTATTCACGAACACGGATTGCCGGAAGAGGCGTTCCGCTGGTATCTGGATCTGCGCAAATACGGCGGCGTGCCCCACGCCGGCTTCGGCATGGGCATCGAGAGGGCGGTGGCCTGGATCTGCGGTCTCGAGCACGTGCGCGAGACCATTCCCTTTCCGCGCATGATCTACCGCATCTATCCCTGATCCCGATTCTCAGAAACTATGAACGACATCGCCAAACCGGAAAAGCTCACCCTCGATTCCCAGCCCTACATCCAGCGCAAGAAGATCCGCGTGATCGGCGTTCCGCTGGACCTGGGGCAGTCGCGGCGCGGCGTGGACATGGGTCCTTCGGCGGTGCGAGTGGCCGGCCTGGAGGCCCGGCTGGAAGCGCTCGGCCACGTGGTGGAAGACGGCGGCAACATCGCCGTCGCTCTTCAGGAACAGAAGAAGGAAGGCGATCCTCGCGCCAAGTACCTGAAAGAAATCACCGCCACCTGCACCAAGCATGCCGAGCTGGTGCTGAAGACGCTTGAAGCCGGCACCGTTCCCGTCGTGCTGGGCGGCGATCACTCCATGGCGGCCGGCACGGTGGCAGGGGTAGCCGAGTTTTACCGCAAGCAGAACCAGCGGATCGGGCTGGTCTGGATTGACGCACATGCCGACATCAACACGCCGGAAACCTCTCCCAGCGGCAACGTGCATGGCATGCCGCTGGCGGCCATCATGGGCCTGGAGCCGGCGGAGCTAGCCAACATCTTCGGGTTTTCGCCCAAGGTGCGGCCCGACAACTGCGTGCTGGTGGGCGTGCGCGACATTGATTCCGCCGAGAAGGAAAACATCCGCCGCGCCGGCGTGGAGGTCTTCACCATGCGCGATATCGACGAGCGCGGCATGCGCGCCGTAATGGAGGAGGCCCTGCGCATGGCTGGGCGCGGCACCGCCGGATACCACATCTCTCTCGACATGGACTGGATCGATCCCGAGGATGCCCCCGGCGTGGGCACGCCGGTGCGGGGCGGCGCTACCTACCGGGAGGCCCACCTAGCCATGGAGATCATCGCCGACCACGCCCGCATGGCCAGTTTCGAGATCGTGGAAGTCAATCCCGTCATCGACGAGCACAACCGCACCGCCGAACTGGCGGTGGAACTCGCGGTGTCCGCTTTCGGGAAAAAGATCCTCTAAGCCTTCCCGCGCCGCCGGACGAGTTGAAGAACATCCTCGCGGCCGCGGCGCGCGGGCCTGAGCGGTACCAAGTCGGTCGTTGACGCGGCTTCCTCCGTTGTACACACTGGAATTTCCATGAAAAAACTTCGGGTAGGCGTGTTGTTCGGCGGGCGCAGCGGCGAACACGAGGTTTCGCTGCTGTCGGCAGCCTCCGTGTTGCAGGCCATGGATCCGGCCAAGTACGAGGCCGTTCCCATCGGGATCACGAAGGAAGGGCGCTGGGTCACGGCCGGCCATGCCGAGCGCCTCTTGCGGGGGGAAGAGCCGCATGAGGCCCGCGCCCTACGCGCCGGCGACCCCGAAAGCACGCCGGGTGCGGCCGTGCTCGCCCGGGGCGAGGCCATCGTCGTGCCCCCCGTGCCCCTCCAGGGACAGTCCGGAATGGTTCCCTTTCAGACGGCCGACGACGTTCCCGCGCGGCGTTGGACCGACCACACCATCAACGTGGATGTGATTTTTCCCGTGCTGCACGGCACCTTCGGGGAAGACGGGACCATCCAGGGACTGCTGGAGCTTGCCGACCTGCCCTACGTGGGCGCGGGCGTGCTCGGCTCCTCGGCGGGCATGGACAAGGATGTGATGAAGCAGCTGTTTCGCGCGGCGGGCCTGCCCCTCGTGAAGCACGTCACCGTATTGCGGAGCGATTGGGAAGCGGACCGGAAACGGGTGCAGCGCGCCCTGGAGGGCAAACTAAAGTACCCAGTTTTCGTCAAGCCCGCGAACCTGGGTTCCTCCGTCGGGATCTCCAAGGCCCATAACAATGCCGAGCTGCCGGCCTGCATGGACGAGGCGGCCAGGTTTGACCGCAAGCTCGTAGTAGAGCAGGGCGTGGGAGGAAAGAAGCAGAAGGCCCGCGAGCTGGAGTGCTCGGTGTTGGGAAATGACCGCCCGCAGGCGTCGCTGCCCGGCGAAGTCGTGCCCGTGAAGGAATTTTACGATTACGCGGCTAAATATCTGGAAGAAGGGTCGCAGTTGCTCATCCCCGCGCCCTTAACCAAGGCAGAAATCAAGCGGGTTCAGGAGATGGCAGTGCGCGCCTTCCGGGCGGTGGACTGCGCCGGGCTGGCCCGGGTGGACTTCCTCATGGAGCCGCGCTCGCGCAAGATTTACGTCAACGAGATCAACACCATGCCCGGATTCACTTCCATCAGCATGTATCCCAAGTTGTGGGCGGCCTCCGGCCTTCCCTACCCGGAACTGATCGACCGTCTCATCCAACTGGGCCTGGAACGGCACGCCGACAAGAAGAAGAACCAGTACAGCCGTTAACGGAGAGGGCGCAGAAGGCGGCGCCCTGCCGCGACAGTGCTGCGGTCCCAAGTGCCCTTAGTAACATTGGGGTCACCGGGTGACTGTGGTACTTTACGCGCAGATTCAGCACAAAACGCATTTTTCACCCTGGCAGAT
>JAMXLI010000091.1 GCA_024281115.1 Terriglobales bacterium
GAGAGAGTTCGTGCGACCCGCGAACCTTTTGTTCGTTGACCCTCAAGAAACACGTGGAGGAAGGTTCGCGCCGGCGGGATGCGCTGGTGCACTACGATTACGCGCATGGACAGAGCGTGATGGACGAAAAGGACCTGCGCAGCGGAGAGTTAAAGCACCTTACGCACGCGATTCCCTCGTGCGTCACCGACACCACATCGGGTTTCTATTACCTGGCTTCGCTGCCGCTCAAAATGGGCGCGGTGTACAACTTTCCCGTGAATGACGGCGGAGAAACTTCGGAGGTCGCCGCGCGGGTGGAAGCCGAGGAAGCGCTGAAAGTTCCGGCCGGCACTTACCGGACGGTGCGGGTAGCGGTACAGGCCCAATCCGGTCCGTTCAGCGGCAAGGGAAAACTCTGGGCGTGGTACACGGAGGATGCGCAGCACCTGCTGGTGCAGATGCGCGCCAAGGTGAAATGGGGCACGGTGTCGTTCCGCCTGACGCGGCTGGATCGCCAATAGCCAGGCAACCGCCGGCCCATTTCTTACTTGCTCGCCATGAGCGAGCGCGCATGGTTCAATTCCGGGCGGTCCGAAGTTGACCCGGCGCAGAGGTTCACCAGTTGCGCGTAGTAAGTGAAGGCCAGCCGGGCATCGCCTGCTTGCTCGGCTGCCTGCGCCGCCCCGGCGATGCTGTTGAAGCGATTGGGCGCGAGGCGCAGCGTGTTGCGGTATTCCTCCAGCGCTTCCTGAGGACGGTTGGCCTGAAGCAGCATGTCGGCCAGCATTTCGCGCGCCGGAATGGCAAGCGAGTCCAATCCCGTACGCTCCTCTTCAACAGCTGCAGAGCGCAGCGCGGCGATGGCCTCGCTGGTGCGGCCGCGCGCTAAAGCAATCCAGGCAACGGCTTCGGCGCGTTCCGGTTCCATGTTACTGCCGCGAGAGCGCGCCGGCGCGCCGCCAGCCTGTTTGCGCGCTGCGTCGAACTGCTGCAGTTCCCGCTCGGCCTGCTCCGCATTTCCGGTGCGCGCAGCTCCTAACGCGCGTGCCCAATAAATGATGTCGCGGTTGTCGGCATCAGCGGGTAGAGGGTGCAGGGCGGCAGCTTCCGGCCAATGGTGCTGCTCGAGCGCAAAGCGCGCGGGAAAATCGGCAAAGACATAACCCCAGCGCCCGGTCTCGCCCCGCGCTAAGGCAGCGGCCTCATCCATCACGCGGCGCGCATCCGCCTCGTGCCCATTCTGCAGGTAGGCATACACCAGGAAATCCATCGCGTGGAACTGGTGTCCCGATCCGCCCATGTGCATGGCCTCAGACTTGTGCGTGGCCGCAATGGAGGCCAGGTTGGAATTGATCGAATCCTGCCACAGGCCCAGCCGCGTGAAAATGTGCGAGGGCATGTGCAGCGCGTGCGGCGAGGAGGGCGCGATCTGCGCGTACCGGCGCGCAGCCGCCAGTCCCAGGGGCGCCATTTGCGGCGTGTCGTAGGCGTGAATCAGGTAATGGGCCACCCCGGGATGATTGGGGTCGGATTGAAAAATCCTCTCCAGCACCGCCGCCGCTTGCGTGCGGTTTTTGATGGCAGGATCGTTCTCGGGGGCAGATGCCAGCAGCGCCAGCGCGTAGAAGATGGCAGCTTCGTGATCTTCGGGATGGGCGGCGGACAGGCGTTCCATCGCGTCTGCGTAAGCGGTCGCGCGCGCCTGGTAATCGGCCTGGCCTGGGTGATAAAAAGCGGCAGCCGCGGCGATATAGCCGCGCTCGCGTTCGTCCCGGGTCGCGATGCGCTGCGCCTGCTGCACCTCGCTCCAACCCTGGCGCAGGGTCTTGGCAGACGGATGCTCCCACAGCTGGTGGTAGCGGCTCATGGCCTGGCCCCAGCGTGCGATGGCGCAGTGCCGGTCGGCGGCGGCAGCCTCCGCGAAGGATTTCTGCGCTTCCTCGTACCAGAAGGAATGGAGAAGAGCTACGCCGCGGGTGAATGCAGGCTGGGCGTGCGCCGAGCAGGAGGTGGGGAAATTGACCGTCCCGAGAACCTCGTCATGATGGTGTTGCTCGCGCGCCTCGTCCGCAGCGGCGAGATTGATCAGACTAAGGGTTACAACTGCCGCCCAGGCAATGCGTGCCGACATGGTCGGCAGTCTAGCACCGACCGCCGGCCAGTCAAATCTGCTATTGCAGGTGGAACCGCTCGCGCATCAGTCTCTGGAGGCGGGGCTTGTAGATGATGTCGTAGGCCAGTTCCTTGTCGGGGAACATGGCCAGGGCGGCGCGCTTGGCGTTGGCGACGATCTCGGAGGCTTCTTCCACGGTGAGGTCCGCGTCCTGGCTGATGACCGACATGACCATGTTGATCATGATTTGCAGCCGGCGTATCTTGCGATTCTCGTCATCGTTGGGATTCGGTTTCGCAGATCGGTCATCTCTTTCCGGACTCGGCATACAGCTCCTCGGGTCGGCCGCAAGGGAACGGAGCGGCTTGGGCGGATTCTACCCCAGTTGGATGTCGCGATCGCGAACGATGTTGCGTGAATGGTGCAGCCGAAAATCTCCTCTCCGGCTAACAGTGTCCAGGGAAACCGCTTAGCGATGCGCTGCCAGCCATTACTGGCGTAATCTGTCAGGTGCGGCTCAGGGTCCGCGCTCGGGCAGGATGCGGCATCCCGACGCGCCCCGCATCGAATAGCAACGGAGGCATCATGGATACACGACCCGATCCCAACGAGAAGCTGGTCAAGGTTTTTGATTGCGAGCAGGAATCGGAAGCGCTGGTGGTGCGCGGCCTGCTCGAGTCTGCCGGTATTGACTGTTTTATGACTGCCCAGGACACCGACCAGGAGCTGTTCCCGGTGGGCGGAGTGAAGATCCAGGTGAGGGAAGAGCAAGCGGATGAGGCGCGGCGGCTGATCGAGGAATCGCGCGCTGCGGCGGAAAGCAACTTACGCGAGGCATCCGCGGACGCCCTCAGCGAGGAACCACCTCGGCAGTGACTGATCTTCCGTCCAAGTAGAAGCTGGCGGCACCCTGCAGGTCGGTGCGGTACGTGCGGATCCGCCGCTCCTGCAGCCGGGCTAGCACCGGCGCGCGCGGGTGCTGGTAGGGGTTTCGAGATCCCACCGAGATAAATGCGACGCGCGGCTGCACCGCATCCAGCAGGAGGTCGCTGGTAGAGGTGTTGCTGCCGTTGTGCGCCACCTTCAGCAGGTCGGCGCGGGCCCCCTCGCGTGCTACCCAGCTCTCCAGCTTGCGTTCCGCGTCCCCCGCCAACAGGGCGGAAGTCCCGCCATAGCTGATGCGCGTCACCAGCGAATCGTCATTGCGGGGTTGGGGACCGGGAACCCAGTCGCGCGGGGGGGCGAGCACCTCCACCAGCGCTCCCCCAAAATCGAAGCGGTCGCCTTGCGCGCGGTGGATGATCGCGGCCCCGCGGGATTGGGCCAGGCGTGCCAATCCCTGAGCCGGCTCATTCATCCCGCTCGGCCCCAGCCAGAGTTCGCGGGGATGGAAGTTGGCGATTACGGAACGCAAACCGGCGATGTGGTCAGAGTGACTGTGGGTGAGCAGCACCGCATCGAGTCGGGAAATTCCACGCGACCAGAGGTACGGAGAGACCACGTCTTCCCCAACATCAAAGCTGGATCGCGAGGATCCAAGGGGGCCGCCGCCATCGATCAGCAGGCACTTGCCTTGGGGGGAAACCAGCAAGGTGGAATCGCCCTGCCCAACATCAATGGCCGCGATCTCCAGCACGCCAGGCGGCGCGGCTGGAAATCGAGGCTGCAGGGTTACGCAGGCTGCGGCGGCGGCAAGAGCCCCCATTCCGGAGAGCGCTATTGCCCACCTGCGGCGCCGAACAGCGAAGATGGCAAACGCCAGAGCGGAAGCACCCACCGCCAGCACCCACGCTGGGGGCGTGGCGACTCGCAGCTCGGAAAGACTCGCGCCGGCCACAGCATGGACAGTTTCATTGATCGCGTCGAGGGCGAACCCTGCAACCACGGCGGGATACTTGGCCAAAGGCAGCCAGATGTAGCCCAGGATCACGGCAAGCACCGTGGCCGGCATGAGCACTTCGGTGAGCGGCACAACCAGGGCATTGGCCGGAACCGAGAGGCTGTTCACGCGGTGGAAATACCACGCCATGGGCAGCGCCAGGGCCGCTTGCATGAGTGCGGAGACGAAGATCACTTCGCCCGCGCCCAGGGCGAGGCGAACCGCACCCGCGAGCACCGCATGCGCTGTTCTCCTGCCCAGGAAGCGCGCCAAGCGATCGCGCAGGAGACGCAGGTCGAGGCGGAACTGCGCCAGGCGAGACGGGAAGGAAAGGTCGAACGCAACCGAATCGAGGTTGCGTAATGCGCGCCTTCGCGCCTGCAGCGTGCGCTCGAGCAGGGGCAGTGCGATGCCGCCAATGGCAACTACGCACAGGAATGTGAGCTGGAAGCTCGCTCCCAGCAAGGCGCGAGGCTCAAGCACCAGGATGGCCAGCGCCGCGCCGCCGATCGCGTTCAAGGGCGAACTGTTGCGAAAGAGTGCGCGGCCGCCAAGATAAAGCACGAGCATCATGGCGGCACGCGTGATAGGCGCACCCAGGTCACAAAGGAAGGCGTACGCAAAAGCAAGCACAATGGTGGCTATGCTGGCGGCAAGTTCTCCAAGCCGCAGCCTCCGCAGCGCCCAGAACACCACGAAGGCAAGAATGCCCAGGTTCATCCCCGAAACCACCAGGATGTGGTAGGTGCCGGAGCGTTGGAAGGCCAGGTGGGTCTCGCGATTGATGAATGCGTCCTCGCCAATCACCATGGCGTCCACCAGCGCGGCCTGGGCCGGTGGCCAAATTGCGTCCACTTTCCGCAACACGCTGCGCCGGACGCGGTTCCGCCAGTTCATTGCGCGATGGCCGGCGACACCCGGCAGCACCTCGACCTCGGCGGCCTTGGCCGACCCCAAAGCCACGATGCCGTTGTCCTGCAGGTACGAGCGGTAGTCGAATGCTCCCGGGTTTTCGAAGTTGCGCGGCGGACGCAGCCTGGCCGTTAGCCGCAGCCGTTCGCCATAGCGGTAGAGTCGCGGCTCGCTAGCCGTTGGCGCCCCCGCCGCCGTGTAAACGCTGAGGCGTACTCCAGAATGCAAGGGCACGGAGGCGCCGCCGGCGAGGGTAACGCTTTCCGTTTCAAGGTCCAGGATCTGCGCCTGACCGCCGAAAGACCCCTCGCGTTGTGTTCCGTCACGCGTGACGTGGCCGGTCAGGCTCAGATCAGTGCCGTCGGCAAACTTGAGGATTTGCGTGTCTGCAGAGATCTGGCGGGGTACCTGCACGTCGAGAGCACCCAAACAAACCAGCGCCAGGGCGGCACACACCGGGCTCGTATGCGGCCGGGCGCGTCGCAACACCAAGGCTGCGACCGCAAAGCAGAGACACGCAACAGCCCACCAGGAGGGGGGCCGCCAGGCGTGAAGCCCGGCGATAATACCCAGAGCGAAACAAGCTGCTGCCCAGAAGAGCGGGTGTCGCGGCCGTGCTGCCGGCGGGGCGGAAAGCGGGCTCGATGGGTCAGGCATGAGGCCCGGATCTCGGTTCTGGCTCGTCCGCCGCTAGCGCGTGAGGTGAAACACGCTCTCCAGGTGGAAGGTCTGCGGGAACAGATCCACCAGGTGCGCCTCCTCGATGCGGAAGCCGAGGCCAAGCAGCACCGCCAGGTCCCGCGCCAGCGTCGCCGGATCGCAGGAGACGTACGACAGCCGCCGCGGGCCGAGTTCTGCGATGTCGCGCGCCAGGCGCTCGCCCAATCCGGCGCGCGGCGGGTCCACGACAACCAGGTCGGGAGGCGGTGCTCCGGCGCGCTTGCGGACGAATACTTCCACGTCCCCATGCAGCGCGCGTACATTCGCGGGCACATTGTATTGCAGGTCGGAAAAAGAAATCGGTGACGACTCTACTGCCAGCACGCGCTCGAAGCGTTGCGCCAGGGCTACGGAGAACAGTCCCACGCCGGCATACAGGTCAAGAGCGGTGCCGCCGCGGCTTCCCCCGGTGACCAGCGCGATCAGTTGGTCAACCAGGTAACGGTTTACCTGGAAGAAAGCTCCCGGACTGACGCGGTATTTCGCGCTTTCGGCCTGGTACACGAGGGGCGCGCCGGACCCCAGCGTCATGACCTCCGCGGGCGTGGCCGGCCGCTGCGCAACCATCGCGGAGGCAAGCGCGACGGTTCCCGTTTCGGGCACCAGCGACCGAAAAATCTGCTCAAAGGCGTGCGCCGCCGCCATTTCCGAGCCGGCTTGCGCCGCATACACGGTCAGTTGCAGCGTCTGGTCGTCGGCTGCCGCGAAGAACTCCACTTCGTGAAATCCTGCGGGCACCTTGCCGTCCCGCCCGAGCTGCCAAAGCGCCGCGATACCGCGGTTGATCAAGGGAGAGCTGATCGGACAGGTCTCCACCGGCAACAAGGCGTGCGAACCGGCGCGAAAATATCCCAGCGCGAACTCCGGATGGCTACGCAGGCGCACGCGGGTCCGGTTGCGATAGTTCCATGGCTCCGCGGCGTGCACGCGCAGCTCGCACTCGAGTTGCAACTTGCCGATGCGCTCCAGGGTTTCGCGCAGAATTGCCGACTTGATCTCCAGTTGATGCGCATAGCTGGTGTGCTGGTAATGGCAACCGCCGCAGCGGCCGAAATAAGGGCACTGCGGCTGGACCCGCTGGGAGGAAGGCGCCAGCACCGACTGCAAGGTGGCTCGGCTGAAGCCGCCCTGAGCCTCGGCTACCTCGGCTTCCACTCGCTCGCCCTCGAGCACAAAGGGGACAAACACGGCGCGCTTGCGGCCAGCCGCGGGCCCGGCAATGCGCGCCAGGCCGTCGCCGCCGTAAACGAGTTTTTCGATGGTCAGTTCCACGCTACATGTAAAACAGGCTCAGACGTGGAACTCCATAACGCTCGAGCAGGCGCTTGTGGACATACTGTTTCAGCAGGTGATCAATCTGCATGGGCGGCATCTTGCTGCGGTAAGGCGCCAGGTCGCGGTCCGCTTCGGCGCGCGCCGACAGGATCGCTTCCTCGGGTGTAGCGGCAAGCAGGGCGGCGGATAGCTTCTCCTCCATTACCGTGAGGCGGCGCTCCAGGTCTTCCAGGCGCTCGGAATGGTCTCCGGTGCCGCAGGACGCGGCGAGTTGCTCGAGCGTTGCTGCGGCGCCGGCCAGCAGAGTCCGTACCGGCGCGGGGATGGGCACCGCCGCGCCCTGGGCGGCAGAGCCGGTGGCGTTCGACAGGCTGTCGAGACGGCGCGCGTTGTTGCGCATAAATTGCGCAATCTCGTTGCGGTCCAGCCCGGCATCCCTCGGAACGGGGCGAGCCACCCCGACTGACGCTTCCTTCATGTCCTCGGCTGCAGCCAGCACTTCCTGCGTGCAGAAAGCGAGGCCATTCACCTTCCGGGTCCTGGATGGCCGGCGCTCCCAGCGGTCAAAAGTCGCATCAATCCCGCGCAGCACGGCATCGAGCGGAATGCCGCACTCTTTCCAGCTCTCGATGAGGGCCCAGTCGAGGGTTGAAAGCAGGAGCGCGGTGCCGCGGCGGCGGTGGAAATGCTCCTCGATCTCGGTGAAGTAGTTGAAGTAGTTATCCACGCCGCGACACTCAACGCACGGAGCGGGTTTTAGCGGGACGATCGCCGCTCCGCGTCTCCTTCGCGCCGGCCCGGCCGGCCTCGGCGGGAACGTTGCGCTCCCAGATGAGCCGCAGACCTTCCAGCGTGACCAGGTCATCCACGACCGAGATGTACTTGGAATTTTTCACCAGCAGCGGCGCCAGCCCCCCGGTGGCCACCACGCGCGCTTCTTTCCCCAGTTCCGCCAGCAGGCGCTCCAGAATGCCGTCCACCATGCCCAGATAGCCGTAGTACAGGCCGGACTGGATGCAGGCCACGGTATTGCTCCCGATCACGTGTGCAGGCTTGCGAATGTCCACGCGCGGCAGGCGGGCGGTGCGCTGAAACAGCGCCTCGGCGGAGATGCCGATGCCGGGGGCGATCACGCCTCCCAGGTACTCGCCCTTGGCCGAGATCACGTCGAAGTTGGTGGCGGTCCCGAAATCCACTACCACGCAGGGCGCGCCATACTTCTCCAGCGCCGCCACGGCGTTAGCAATGCGGTCGGCGCCCACCTCGGCGGGGTTGTCAATGCGCACCGGCACGCCGGTGCGAATCCCCGGTTCCACGAACAGGGGTTTGGTGCGGAAGTAGCGTTCGCACACCTGGCGAAGAATGGAGTCGAGAGGTGGCACCACGGAAGCGATCACGATGCCGCGAATGCCGGATACTTCGATTTGCTCCACCGCGAACAGGTTGCGGAACAGCACGCCGTACTCATCCACCGTTTGCGTGCGATTCGTGGCCACGCGCCAATGCGCCGTCAGGCGGGTGGGGTTCCCGTCCGCCTCGGTCCCGGCGTCACTGGCGCGGCCGAAGACCCCGAGCACGGTGTTCGTATTCCCGACATCCAGGACGAGAAGCATGCCCTTTATTCCGTGACCGCGCGCACCGTGCCCGAAATCACCGTGCGCAGCCCCCGCGGGGTTTCCACCTGGAGAAAGCCGCGCGCGTCCAGGCCGCGCGTAATGCCCTGGCAGCCGTCTTCCTCGACCCGTACGCGACAACCGCGCGCGCCAGACGAGTGCTGTTCGAATCGCTGCAGGAGCGCGGCGCAATCGCTGCCCCTGGAGAGCGCGCGATACTCGCGATCGAGCGATTTTAGCAAAGCTGCCGCGAGTTCAACCCGC
>JAMXLI010000092.1 GCA_024281115.1 Terriglobales bacterium
AAGGCGGCGCCGGCGGCTGCGCCCCCAGCGGCCGTGGCTACGGCAGCGCCGGCAGCATCGAACGCCGCGCCCTCCGCCCAAGAGTTCGTATTCATGGAGCCCACGTACCAGCCCCGGGCGGGGAGCGCTGTGCCTCCTGCGCGGGCGTTAGAAGCGGCGGCCACCATGGCCGCGCTGCATCCCGACAGCCTGATCACCCCGGTGAACGCTTCCCTGCAGGATGCAGCGGCGAGCGCGCAGCCCAGCTCGAAGAGCGAAGCGGCGGCGCAACCCGCTCAGGCCAAGCCGGCGAAAGCGGCGGTGAACCTGGCGGCGGAGCAGCAGCAGCAGCTGGCCCAGGGCGCGCCGGCGGCGGGCAAGCGTTATACGGGCGAGCCCATTTCGGTGAACCTGAAGGATGTTGACCTGAAGGATTTCTTTCGCCTGATCCACGAGATCAGCGGGCTGAACATCGTGCTCGATCCCAACGTGCACGGCACGCTGACGATCGTGCTCGACGACGTGCCGTGGGACCAGGCCCTCGATATCGTGCTCAAGAACAACGGCCTGGACCGCCAGCTCGAAGGCAACGTGCTGCGCATTGCCACGGTTGACACCATGCGCAAGGAAGCCGAGGCGCGGCGCGCCCAGGTGGAAGCCGAGACCCTGGCCGTGGACAAGGTGACGGTAACGCGCTTCCTCAGCTACGCCCACTCCAAGGACGTGGTGCCGACGCTCAAGAAGCTGCTTACCTCGCGCGGCGACATCATCTCGGATGACCGTACCAACGCGCTGATCATCCAGGACATCCCCAGCGTGATCCCGCAGGTGGACCGCCTGATCGGGCAGCTCGACCGCAAGACGCAGGAAGTGGAGATCGAGGCGCGGGTGGTTGCGGCCACGCGCACCTTCGCACGCGACATCGGCACCCAGCTGGGCTTTGGCTGGGGCAATGCCGCCACGGGCGTGACCGGCGCCGCCAGCGTGGGCACCAGCCCCAATGTGTCGGCGCCTCCGCCGGGAGCGCAGTTCTTTACGGTGGCCGGCTCCAACGGCATTCCGTTGTTTTCCAACATGCCGGTGCCGAGCCCGACCAGCGGCTTCAGCTTCTTCAACCAGTCCAGCAACTACCGGCTCGATTTCGTGCTGACCATGGCGGAATCGCGCGGCTTGCTGAAGATCCTGTCGCGTCCGCGGGTGGTCACGCAGAACAATATCCAGGCGGTGGTGCGGCAAGGATTCCGCGTGCCGGTGGTGACCCAGGCGCAGTTGGGCGGGCCGCCCACGGTGAGCTACGTGGACGCCTTCCTGCGGCTGACGGTGACCCCGCAGATCACGGCGGAGAGCACCATCTTCCTGAACGTGGACGTGGAGAACACGACGCCGGACTTCAGCCGCGCCGTGCAGGGTAACCCCACGCTGGTCACGCAGCAGGCCACCACGCAGGTGCTGGTTACGGATGGCGGGACGCTGGTTATCGGCGGCGTTATCCAGACCCAGAACAACGTAAACATTCAGCAGGTGCCGTTCCTGGGCAACATTCCGGCGCTGGGCAACATGTTCAAGCGCCGGCAGGTAAGCACCTCGACGCAGGAACTGATCTTCTTCATTACTCCGAAGATCATTCAGACCTAACCAATTACCCAACCAGAACCGCGAACGGGCCGGCCCTAGCGCCGGCCCTTCGTGTTATGTTCGAGCGTCAGCCCCGGAACCCTCGTGGATTATCGCGCCCGCCAAAAGCGCTTGTGGCAGCTCCTGGAAGAGAAGCGCCTGGATTCGCTGCTGGTGACCCATCTGCCCAATGTGCGGTACCTGTGCGGCTTCAGCGGCAGCGCGGGAGTGCTGCTGGCCAGCCCGAGCGGCTCGACGCTTTTCACCGACGGCCGTTATACCCAGCAGGCGCGCGCCGAGGTGGAACGCGCGCGCGTGGTGATTACCCGCAAGGCGGCCCTGGCAGCGGTAGGCGAACGCTTGCGGCGGGATTCGAGCCGCGCCAGTGTTCGCGTCGGCATCGAAACCGAGCACCTGACGGTGGGGGCGCGTGCCCTGCTCGGAGCGGCTGCGCGCGGGCGGACGCGCTTCCTTGCCGCCAGCGGCATGGTCGAGCAGCTGCGCAGGACCAAGGACAGCGAGGAACTGAAGTTAATGCGCGCTGCCGCCCGGCTCGGTTCCCAGATCTTTGAACGAGTCATCCGCAAGGTTCGTCCCGGAATACGCGAAGTAGAGATCGCGGCCGAGTTGGAATTTGCCGCGCGCCGCGCCGGGGCGGAAGGCATGTCATTTGCAACCATCGTTGCGGCGGGGCCGCGCTCGGCGCTGCCACACGCGCGCGCTTCCGTGCAACGCGTGCCGCGCCGGGGATTCATGGTGTTCGACTTCGGTGTTATACTCGATGGTTATTGTTCTGATATGACGCGCACTGTGCACGTGGGCCGGCCCGATCCAAGGTCCCGCGCGCTGTACGCGGCGGTGCTGGAAGCGCAAGAAGCCGGGGTTCAGGCGGTTCGACCGCAGGCTGCGGCGGGAGATGTGGACCGCGCCGCCCGCGAGGTGCTGGAGAGACACAAGCTGGCACGCTATTTTACCCACTCCACCGGACACGGCGTGGGGCTGGAGATTCACGAGGGCCCGCGGTTGGCCAAAGGCCAGTCGGAGAAGTTGCGGGATGGGATGGTGGTGACCGTGGAGCCCGGAGTGTACGTCTCCGGACGCGGCGGGGTGCGGATTGAAGACATGGTCCTGGTGACCGCCGGCGGGCCGCAGATTCTTACCACGGCATCCAAAGAGCTGTTGACGCTGTAGCGGATGCAGGACGCGGGCTGCGCTGCCGCTCGCCAGGGATGCAGTTCCTTCCAGGAAGATGAATCAAAAAGAGCTCAAAGAGCTGATCGAGTTTCTGATTGAGAAGGACATCGCCGAGTTCGAACTCGAGCGCGGCGATGTGAAGGTACGCATCCGGCGCGCGGGAGCGCAGCCGGCCGTGCCGGAAACCCGCATCATCGCCATGGCCGCCCCTGCCGCCCCGGCAGTCATGGAAGTCCCCGCCTCTGCGCCCGCAGCGGCCAGCGCGCCTGCGGCAGGCGACGGGGCGGCGGCACAGCCGGACAACGAAGCCGGGCTGCATACCATCAATTCCCCCATCGTGGGAACATTTTACGAGTCGCCCTCGCCGGGGTCGCCTCCCTTCGTCAAGCCGGGAGACGTGGTGGAGGCCGGGCAGGTGCTGTGCATCATCGAGGCCATGAAGCTGATGAACGAAATCGAGGCCGACGTGGCGGGCGAAGTGGTCAAGAGATTTGTTACCAATAACCAGCCGGTGGAATACGGCCAGCCCCTGTTCTCCCTCCGGCCGCGCGCCTGAGGCGGACGGCGCGGGCAACCGAAACGTTTTGCAGCTTGCCGGGGAGTGAGGCCCGAAGGCCGCACGGGCCCTTGCGCTCGTCACCACACGTCGCATGTTCAAGAAGATCCTGATTGCTAATCGCGGAGAAATCGCCCTCCGCGTGATCTGCGCCTGCAAGGAACTGGGCATCAAGTCGGTGGCTATCTACAGCGAAGCCGACCGTCATTCCCTGCACGTGCGCTTCGCCGATGAGGCGATCTGCATCGGCCCGCCGCAGCTCAGCAAAAGCTATCTGAATATCCCCGCCGTGATCAGCGCCGCGGAAATCGCCAATGTAGAAGCGATTCATCCCGGCTACGGCCTGCTTTCCGAAAACGCCAACTTCGCGGAAGTGTGTGAAACCTGCCGCATCAAGTTTATCGGCCCGCCCCCGGAGATCACGCGCCTGATGGGCGAAAAGGAAAAGGCCCGGGCCGCCATGAAGAAAGCGGGAGTCCCCATCCTGCCGGGATCCGACGGCATCATCGGCTCCGAGGGTGAGGCGCTGGAATGGGCGCGCAGCGTGGGTTTCCCGGTGATTGTGAAAGCCTCGGCGGGCGGCGGCGGCCGCGGCATGCGCATCATCCGCAATGAGGAGGAGTTGCCGGCCCTCTTCCATGCCGCTCAGTCGGAAGCGGCCGCGGCCTTCGGGAACGGCGACCTTTACATTGAGAAGTTCCTGGAGCGGCCCCGGCACATCGAGTTCCAGATTCTGGCCGACAGTCACGGCCATGTGGTCAGCCTGGGGGAGCGCGAATGCTCGATTCAGCGCCGCCATCAGAAGCTGCTGGAGGAATCTCCGTCCACGCGGGTTACCCCCGAGCTGCGCGAGCGCATCGGTGGCATCCTGACGCACGCCCTGGCCGAAATCGGCTATGTCAACGCCGGCACCATCGAATTCCTGATGGATGAAGACGGGTCGCTGTACTTCATCGAGATGAATAC
>JAMXLI010000093.1 GCA_024281115.1 Terriglobales bacterium
TGTAATTCGTCTTGTCCAGCCAAAGTAATCGCCAGCCATGGCAAACGTTTTCCTTTTGTGCAAACGATTTCCCATAATGTGACGCAGCCAAGGCCGCTAATCCCTCATCTTGCGAAATTCCCGGCACATGAATTGCATACACCTAGCACCGCGCACCGAGAATGCGAGCGCTTCCCCAGTCGGCGCTCCCGCGGTTACGGAGGTAATCAGGTTTGTCGGCCACTGAGAGTCCTTTGCACCAGGAACGGCAGTCCTTGCGAGAGCTATTTTCCCGTCATCTTCGCTATGCCTTAGCCACCGCCCGCACCAATCTCTCGCCGGTGGAGCTGCTTTTGCCCTTGTCGCTGACCGTCCGGGACCTGCTGGTGGACCGCCTGGTGCAGGCGGAAAAGCATTATCCGAAGACCAAGACGGTTAACTATCTTTCCATGGAGTACTTGCTCGGCCGCGTGGTCGGAGACAACCTCTGCAACCTGGGCATTAACGACGCTTGCCGCGATCTGTTGGCCGAGCACGGAGTCGAGCTGGAAGAAGTGCTGGAGAGCGAATCCGACGCCGGGCTGGGGAACGGCGGCCTGGGACGTTTGGCTGCGTGCCTGCTGGAATCGATGGCGACCTTGGGCCTGCCCGCGGTGGGGTATGGCATTGATTATCAATATGGGCTCTTCAAGCAGGTCATTGATGGCGGCCATCAGAAAGAGATCCCGGACCGCTGGCGCGAGACCGGAGCTCATCTCTACATCGACCGGCTGGGGGAACCGTGCGTGATCCCGGTCTATGGCCGGGTGGACCACTCGAACGGCGCGGAACGCGGCGTGTGGGTCGATTACCAGAGCGTGATCGGGTTGCCGCACGACCTGCCCATCGCCGGCTTTGGCGGTTCCACGGTGAACGTGCTGCGCTTGTACTCGGCGCGCTCGTCGGAGGAAATCAATCTCGACTTTTTCAACCAGGGCGATTACACCCGCGCCCTGGAGCAGAAGATCGCCTGCGAGAACATCTCGCGCATCCTCTACCCTTCCGACGCGGCCCATTCCGGCAAACAACTTCGGCTGCTGCAGGAATATTTCCTGGTCGCCTGCTCCCTCAAGGACATCGTGCGACGCTACCTGGAAGACCACAGCGGGTTCAACGAGTTTCCCGCCTGCGCCGCCATCCAGATGAACGACACCCATCCCAGCCTGGCGGTGGCGGAACTGATGCGCGTGCTGGTGGATTCCCACCACCTGGAATGGAAAGATGCCTGGGAGATCACGCGGGCCAGCCTGGCCTTCACCAATCACACCCTGTTGCCCGAGGCGCTGGAAAGGTGGCCTATTTCACTCCTGCAGCACGTGCTGCCGCGCCACATGGAAATCATTTACGAGATCAACCAGGAGTTCCTGGATACCGTCCAGAAGAAGTGGCCACTCGATCTGGACCGCCTGCGGCGCATGTCGGTGATCGAAGAAGGCGGGGAAAAGCAGGTGCGCATGGCGCACCTGGCGATCATCGGCAGCCATTCCGTGAACGGCGTCTCCGCATTGCACTCCGAACTGCTGCAAACCAGCCTGGTTCCGGACTTCCACGAGCTCTTTCCCGGGCGCTTCAACAACAAGACCAACGGCATTTCGCCACGCAAGTGGTTGCTCAAAGCCAATCCGCCGCTGGCCGATCTGCTCACCGAATCGTTAGGCGCCAGCTGGACGACCGACCTGGAGCGGCTGCGCGCGCTCGAAGCGCTGAGCGGGCGGCCGGAATTCCAGGCGCGGTTCCTGCAGGTGAAACGGCGCAACAAGGAGCGGCTGGCCAATACCATCCTGCAAACGGCCGGGGTGCTGGTGGATCCCGATGCCATGTTCGACGTGCAGGTGAAGCGCATTCACGAGTACAAGCGCCAGGTGCTGAACGTATTGCGCATCGTGCACGACTACGTGCAACTGGTGGACGGCGGCCGCGATCCCCAGTGCCCCCGCACCTACATTTTTGCCGGCAAAGCTGCGCCCGGATACTGGATGGCGAAGCAGATCATCCGCCTGGTGCATGTTGTAGCGCGCACCATCAACTCCGACCCGCGCACCCGGGACTACATCAAGGTGGTGTTCATCCCGAATTATTGCGTGTCGCTGGCCGAAATCATTATTCCGGCCGCCGACCTCAGCCAGCAGATCTCCACCGCCGGCATGGAGGCTTCGGGGACGGGCAACATGAAGCTGGCGCTGAACGGCGCGTTCACCCTGGGAACGCTGGACGGCGCCAACATCGAAATGCTGCGCGCGGTGGGCGAGGACAATATGTACATCTTCGGCCTGCAGGCCGGCGAAATTGCGGAGCTGCGAGCAGCTCAGGCCTACCGCCCCATGGCCATCTACGAAGCCGATCCCGCGGTGCGCATCACCCTGGATTCGCTCAACTCCGGCCGTTTTGGCGATGATGCCGGCCTGTGCGCGGAGATTTGCAACGCGGTGCTGCATCCCATGGACCGCTACTTCCACCTGGCGGATTTCGCATCGTATGTGGCCGCCAGCGGCCAGGCAGCGGAGGACTTTACCGCGCGCCCCGAGTGGGCGCGCAAGGCCATCCTGAACGTGGCGCGCATGGGCCACTTTTCCAGCGACCGCACTATCCGGGAGTATGCGCGCGAGATCTGGGGAATCGAAACGGAAGTGGCCGTCAGTTAAACGGAGGGCGGCGCGAGCCCTGCCGCGCCGCCATCTCGGTGAGTCTTACTTCTGGTCCTTGGGGTTAATGACCAACAGATTATTGGTCACGCTGAACACCCCGGGTACGCCGTTGGCCCGGAGACCGGCCACGTTCTTGTCCGAATCATTGTCCACCACGCCTTCCAACGTGACTCGCCCGTTCTTCACGATGATGTGGATGGACGGCACGGCGGCTTCTCCGTAGCGGAACAACATGTCGTCGCCAAAAATGGCGCGGTATTCGGCTCTCCGGATACGGTCGTCCATGGACGAGGGCGGCAGGACCTCAATGCGGTTGTCCACGTGCTCGACGCCTTCAATGCGCTTCACGACCCCCTCGGCATCTGACTTGGTCGCCGGATTGATCACCGCCCCTTGCAAAACCACGGTGCCGCCCTGCACGGAAAACTTGAGATCGTCGAAAACACTGTAGTAGGGAAGCATCACCAACTGGTGTCGCACCTCCCGCGTGATGCGGTCCTCCTCGCGCGTCGCGGTGGAGGGATTGACGCGGTGCATCTGCTGGTCGCCGGAGGCGCCGGGCTTGGCCGGCGGAGAACTGCTTTGCTGGCCGGCCGCGAGACTGGCAAGAGCTAACGCCCCGGCGGCCACGGCCGCCAGGAATCTGTCGAACGACATGGTCTTGCTA
>JAMXLI010000094.1 GCA_024281115.1 Terriglobales bacterium
GAAGTCAAGCGCGACCGGCTGACCGCCGCCACGCAGGTGGAAACGCGCGTGGTGCAACCGGCACCCGTGGTCCCGGGCGACGTGGAGCGCGTCCGGCTGCCCCAGATTGCCGAGAATGCGGTGCCGCCGCCGGTTTCAGCGCCGCCGCGCGATTCCACCACCACGGCGAAGCTGATGCTGCCCCCGCCCACCGTAGTGCAGCCGCCGCCGGACACCAGCCTGGCGCACGAGGTCTGGTCCATGGCGGGCTCGTTGTTTGGCGGAGGCAACAAGGATGTGGTGCCGCCCCCGGTGCAGGTCAGCGGCGGTTCGCTTACTGCCCACGGATACCGGCCCGGAATCGCCGGTGGAACCGGCACGGACGTGGTGCCTCCGGCGCCTGATGTCACGGGCACGGGCAGCGGAGCCGGCAACGGCGGCAAAAACGCGACCGGCTCATCGGCTTTAGCTGCGCTCGGTTCGCCCAATGTGGTGGGACCGAACAATGGCGGTTCTGGCGGAACGGGCACGGGGGTGGTGGTTTCCACCCAGCCCGGCTCGAAATTTGGCGTTCCCGGGGAAGGCGGAACGGGATCGTTGGCCATGTCGCCCAACGGGAGCGGTAATCCCGGCCTGGGCGGCCGTGGGGGCGGCGCGGGCACGGGTGTGGGCGAAGGGTCCGGCAGCGGCAAGACCGGAGAAGGCTCGGGCTCAGGGGCCACCGGCACCGGCTTTGGCTCGAGCACCACCGCTCACGGCGGAATTGCACCTGGACCGGGACGGGGCGGCGCCGGCAAGGGAGGAGGTAATCCCAGCATGGCCGGGGTTTCCATCAGCGGAGGCGGGGTGGTGAACCTGCCCAGCTTCGCCATGGGCGGCAGCGCGCCGACCATTCCCGGGAAAATGCCCAGCGAGCGCGAACGCAGAAATCCGGCGATCACGGTGGTGGCTACGCCGCGCTCCGGCGGCGCCCTGAATCTCTACGGAGAGATGAAGGGCGACAAGGTTTACACCATCTACATCGACACGCATCCGGGCGTGGCGGTGCTGCAATTCTCGGACCCGGACCGGAGCAACGGCGGGTTCAACGAAGATCTGACCCCGCCCGAACCGGTGCGGGCGGACCTGCCGTCGGCAGTCGCCAAGAACCGGATTGTCTTGTTGTGCACGATGGACCGCTCCGGCATTCTGCGCGATTTGAAACCCATGGCCGGAAGCTCGGCCCATGTGCCGGAATCCCTGCTGGTGGCCCTGGGCCGCTGGCGTTTCCGCCCGGTGCTGCGCGGCTCCGATCCCATCGAAGTCACTGCCGTGCTGGGGTTCAACATCGATACCCGGAACGTGCACTGACGTTCACGGCAGCGGACGCACGCGGACGAACACCACTCCCACATTGTCGCGATACGCGGTGCGCCACTCCGGCATCTCCTCCAGGGTATTGGCCAGGGCCGAAGCCGGCTTGATCAGGACGTAGTTCACCTTCCAGCGCGCGAGCACCTCCTGCCACCCGGGCTCAACGTCCCGCACCTTGACGTAGTCCTTCACGAACTGTTCGCCATAGAAATCGTGGCGGTCATCCATGTACACGCGGAAGTTGGGATACAGCCGGTATATGAGGAACCCGCCCCAGGAATCGGGACTGAATACCTGCTGCCGGATGCCGCTGTTTGCGAGGTAATTCGCGGCCCCCGCGGGAAACTTCGCCGGGTTGAACTCAGCCGACATCAGTTGCCGGGCTCCCAGGCGCCCGTGGTGAGCGCCAACCCAGATACCGAGCGCCACGGCCAGGCAGGGCAAGGCATGCCCCCGGAAACGCAATTCCATGCTGCCCATATGCGCGGAGAAGGCGTCCAGGCGGGCCAGGAGACGTGAGGCGGGAACGGAGGGGATGGCGCGGGCGGCACCGGCTAACGTCTCCGCGATAATGGGCGCCAGGGTAACGGTTAGGAGCATGGCGGCAAAGGGGATATTGCGCGCGGCGTACAAGCCGGAATAAACGGAAAACAGGATCAGCAGCAGGCGCGCAGGCGTGAGCTTGCGGCAATGGAGCGCGAGCGCCGCCACGCAGATCAGCAGGATGGCGGCAAAGCTCTTTTCCGCCGCCCCGTGGAAGTTGGGCGACAGGAACTCCTGGATGTGGTCCATGAAGTAGCGATTGCTTAGATACCGGTAGATGTGTGTCCACAAGGAGAGGCCGTAGGGATTCACCAGCGTGGCCAGAAACAGCAAGAGCAATGTGCCGCCCAGCCAGCGCATCCGCAGTTTCGCCTCCGCCCGCTCCTGGCTGTCGCCGTCGAAACGGGCCCGCCAGGCTTCACCCAGCAGATAGATTCCGGCCAGGACAAGGCCCAGGAGGAATCCGCCGTGCACGTTCACCCATAGCAGCATGAGGAGCGGCAACCCGAGAAGCCGGTACTGCGCTTCGCCGGGCCGGCTGACGTAGTCGTCAAGAATTCGCCAGAACACGAGAACGAGCAACCAGCTGGCGAGGTGCGGCCGCGCCAGGAAGTGAATGCTGGAGGCCATCAGCGAGAGCACCAGCAGCCCCGCGACCGAGAGCAGGCGGCCGGTGCGAGCCAGCGTCCAGCGAAACAGGGTAGCGAAGACCAGCGCGATCAGGAGAGCGCTCAGCAGTACCACGCCGTTCATCCCGGCGCGCCGCTGCAGTTCGCCGGCAAGAACGTCGTAGAGCCATTCCCAGGCATACCAGGGCTGGCCCGCCAGGGTGTAAGAGAACGGGTCGGTGTGCGGCACTGTGCGCGTCTCCAGGATGCGCTCGCCGTTGACAATGTGCCAGCCGGTGTCGGCATCGCCCAGCAGGCGAGGCGCCAGTGAACCGAAGGCCAGGGTCAGGAAAAGCACGGTAAAGACGATGTCGCTGACCGAGGGCATCAGGAAGCGCAGGGCAGAAGGGTGGGCCGCTGCGGGCTGGACCGCGGTTTCCGGGTGGGCGGTCATGGTCGGGGTGCGAGCCCCATCTTAAACGAGCAGCGCGCAGAAGCAGCCGGGGAAACGCTCAATTGTTGAACAGTGCTGTTCAACCGTTCACGTGGCGAATAGAAGAACGAGAAGCGAGGACGAGAAAAAATTCAGAGCTCAACGCAGGCGTGACCAGGCCTATCGTTCCCAGCCATTCCCCTTCCCCGCCAGCACTGGTTCGGGCGGGGCGGCGACAACGGTTGTGCGCTTGCGACGCGAGCGCACCCAGTTCTGGACCGTTTCCATGTACGTGTAGTAGACCGGCGTGATGTAGAGGGTGAGGAGCTGCGAGAACACCAGGCCGCCAACCACCGCGATGCCCAGCGGCCGGCGCGACTCCGAGCCCGCCCCGAATCCGAGCGCAATGGGCAGCGTTCCCATCAGAGCGGCCATGGTGGTCATCATGATGGGACGGAAACGGACGAGCGCGCCCTCGTAGATAGCCACCGCGGGAGGTTTTGCCTCCGAACGCTGCGCCTCCAGCGCGAAATCAATCATCATGATGGCGTTCTTTTTCACAATGCCGATCAGCATGATCACGCCCACGAACGCATACAGCTTCAAATCCATGTGGAAGAGCATGAGCGTGAGCAGGGCGCCAAAACCCGCCGAGGGCAGCCCCGAGAGAATGGTGAGCGGGTGGATAAAGCTTTCGTACAAAATTCCGAGAACCAGGTAGATCACCAGGATGGCCATGAGCAGCAGGAGGCCCAGGCCACGGAAGGAGGACTGGAAGGCCTGCGCCGTGCCCTGGAAGCTTGTGGAGATCGTGCTGGGCAGGAGCTGGCGCGCGACCTGTCCGACCGCACCCACGGCATCGCCCAAGGCCACGCCCGGACGCAGGTTGAAGGAGATGGTGACTGAGGGCAACTGCCCCAGGTGATTTACCGAGAGCGGGCCGAGGCTGCGGGTGAGCCGCGCCACCGTGCTCAGCGGCACCAGTGATCCGGTGGAAGAGCGGATGTAAAGCATGGCCAGCGCGCTGGGATCGAGCTGGTACTGATCCTCTAATTCCATCACCACGCGATAAGCGTTATTGGGAGCATAGATGGTGGAGATCTGCCTCTGCCCATAGGAGGTATAGAGCGCGTCTTCCACCTGCTCAGCGCTGACGCCCAGCACGGAGGCCTTGTCCCGATCGATTTCAACGTTCAATTGCGGATTTTTGACCTGGAGGTCGCTGGTGACATCCTGGATCAGGGGGCGCAGCTTCGGGTCCTCGCGCAAGCGTGCTTCCAATTGCGGAGCGGTCTGATAGAGCTCCTTGGTGTCGGGCGAGGTCAGGGTGAACTGATACTGGCTCTTGGTGAGCTGGCCGCCGATGCGAATAGGCGGCAGCAACTGCGCGTAGGCATTGATGCCGGGCACCTGGGCCAGCTTGGGCCGCAGCTCCTGCACCAGCTCCATGGCGGATTTGCGTTGTTGGCGGGGTTGCAGGTGCACAAAGATGCGCCCTTGATTGCCGCCCGCCACGGTGGAGAAGAATTCCTTGACCCAGGGCTGCTGCGCGACCACCCGCGCCAGCGCTTCCTGGTGGTTCACCATGCTGTCAAAAGAAATGTCCTGCGGCCCCTCGGTGAAGATGAAGATTTGGCCGGTATCCTCGTCGGGCAGGAACCCCTTGGGAACGACGATAAACAGGTAGGCGGTGCCCGCCAGCACCGCGAACGAAACCAGCAGGGTGGCCAGGCGATGCCGCATCACGCGCTGCAGCGTCACTTCGTAGCCGCGCAGCAGGCCCTCGAAGAAGCGCTCCGAGGCAGCGTAGAAGCGGCCGTGGTGCGCCTCCTTGGAAGGCCGCAAAAATCGGCTGCAGAGCATGGGGGTCAGGCTCAAGGATACGAAGCCGGACACCAGGATGGCAGCGCCGATCGTGACCGCGAATTCATGCAGCAGTTTGCCTAGAATGCCGCCCATGAAGAGGATGGGGATAAACACGGCGGCCAGCGACAAGGTCATGGAGACAATGGTGAAGCCGATCTCCTTCGAGCCGTTGACGGCGGCAACCATCACGCCCTCGCCCATCTCCATGTGGCGGACAATGTTCTCCAGCATGACGATGGCGTCGTCCACAACAAACCCCACCGAGAGCGTGAGCGCCATCATGGAAAGGTTGTCGAGGGAGTAGTCGAGCAGGTACATGACGGCAAAGGTGCCGACGATGGAGAAGGGCAGCGCCAGGCTGGGAATGGCAGTGGCGGAGAGGTTCCGCAAAAAGAGGAAGATGACCAGGATCACCAGGCAGAGAGCCAGGAACAACGTGCCCTTCACGTCGTTCACCGAAGCGCGGATGGAAACCGAGCGGTCGTACAGGGTATTGAGCTCGACCGAGGGCGGAATCAAGGCGCGAAAGTTCGGCATCAGCGCGTTGATGGAGTCCACTACTTCGACCGTGTTGGTCCCAGGCTGGCGCTGGATGGCAAGCACCACGGCGCGGCGCGTGCCCTCGGCGTCGCCGTACCAGCTCGCGGTCTTGTCGTTCTCCACGCTGTCAAAGACCTTGCCCACATCCTGCAGGCGCACCGGCGCCCCATTGCGGTAGGCAACCACCAGGGGGGCGTACTGCGCGGACTTGGTCAGCTGTCCGTTAGCCTGGACGGTGAACGCCTGGTGGGCGCCGTAGAGGGTCCCGGTAGGCAGATTCACGTTACCGCGCTGCACCGCCTGCTCCACTTCGTCCACGCCGATCTGGCGATAGGCCAGCGCTTTGGGATCGAGCTGGGCGCGCACGGCGTACTTCTGCGAGCCGTACACGCTGACCTGGACGACGCCGCTGACCATGGGAATGCGCTGCGCCATCAACGTCTCGGCGTATTCGTCCACGTCGGAAAGGCGCAACGTGCGCGAACTCAGGGCCAGGTACAGGATGGGTGAGTCCGCCGGGTTCACTTTCTGATAGGAAGGAGGCGCCGGCAGGTTCTGCGGCAAATCGCGGCCGGCGGCCGAGATCATGGATTGCACATCCTGGGCGGCGGCATCCAGGCTGCGGCTCAGGTTGAACTGCAGCGTGATTTGCGTAGTGCCCAGCTGGCTGGTGGAGGTCATGGAGTCCAGCCCGGCAATGGTGGAGAACTGCTTCTCCAGGGGCATGGCGACCGAGGACGCCATTGTGTCGGGGTTGGCCCCCGGGAGGCTGGCGCTCACCAGGATGGTGGGGAAATCCACGTTGGGCAGGTCGCTCACCGGCAGCCCGCGGTAGGCGACGAACCCGAAGATGAGGATGGCCAGCATGACCAGGGTGGTCATGACGGGACGCTTGATGAACAGTTCAGCGATGCTCATGTCCTCATATTCCTAATGGCTGTTGGCCGCTTGCCCACCCGGGGCGCCTTCGCCCACCGACGCGGCCGCGGGCCCTGTGGGCGCGGTCACCGGGTTGCGCAGTTCGACCTTTACACCGGGCGCCAGGCGGAGCTGGCCGTCAATCACTATGCGGTCGCCGGCCTCTAAGCCGCTGGAGATGACGGCTGTGCCCGCGAGATTCTGGCCGACACTCACAGGCCGCGTGTCGGCCGTCATGTCGGGCTTCACGACGAACACAAAGGTTCCCTTCTGTCCGGTCTGAAGAGCCTGCGAGGGCACCACGATGGCGTTGTGCTCGGTGGTCAGAGTCATGTCCACGTTGACGAACTGCCCGGGCCATAAGCGGCGGTCCGCGTTGGCAAACGTGCCTTTCAGCTTGATCGTGCCGGTCGCCTGGTCCACGGAATTGTCGATGAAAGAGAGGGCGCCGCGCGCCGGCGGTTGCGTGGCGTCGGGAAAGGCGGCAGCCACGGTCAACGGTTTCTGCTGCATGTACTGCTTGATCCGGGGCAGGAACTGCTCGGGAACGGTAAAGGTCACGTAGATGGGCGTGATCTGGTTAATGGTGACCAGGATGGGCGTGTCGTTGGCTTTAACCAGGTTGCCGGCCTTGACCGTCAGGTTGCCGGTGCGGCCGTCGATGGGAGATTCAATGGTGCAATATTGCAATTGGACGCGGGCATTTTCGACTGCCGCCTTGTCGGCCAACACCAGAGCGCGCATGGCGGCCGCCTGCGAATCCATGGTCTCGGCCTGTTCGCTGGCCACGACGCCCTCGTTCTTCAGCGCCAGGTAGCGGCGAGCCTGGGCCTCGGCATTGGCGGCCTGCGCCTGGTCGCGCGCCAGGTTCCCCTCAGCCTGGTGCAGGGCCGCGACGTAAGGGCGCTGGTCAATGGTGAACAGCAGTTGCCCTTTGCGCACGAAGTCCCCTTCTTTGAAGTGCACGGCCGTCACCTGGCCCCCGATGTTGCTCTTCACCGAGACGGTGGAAAAGGCCTCGACCGCGCCGATGGCGGTCAGCTGCACGGGAACGTCGCGCCGCTCGGCCGTGGCCACGACCACCGGCACGGCGGCGGGCGCCTTGGCCGCGACCGGCTTGGAGGAGCAAGCGCTGGCGGCCAGCAGGGCCAGCATGATCCCGGCGAGCAGTGGAATGCTGCGGCTATTTTGCGCGTTCACGGCCATTGAGTTTCCCTTTTCGCTTGTCTCCATTTCGCGCTCGCAGATTCTGGGCGCCGTTCCCGGAGGCGCGGCCGGGCAACATACCCGCCAGCCAGATGCCGGTCAAAGTTCCGGCAACCTCGGCGTTGTCGAAGCTTTGCAGATGCTTCCAGCCGAACAACTCCTGCACCCAGGAGTGATACACCATCATGCCGAAGAAGCCGCGCGCGGCCAGCATGGGATCGACCGGGCGGAAGCGCCCGGCGGCAATGCCGGCGCGAATATGCTCGGCCAGCACCTCGTAGTATTCCGCCAGGTACGCGCGAAAGAAGCGCTGCGAAAGGCGATGGTTCTCCAGGGCGCTGAACAGCAGCAGGCGCGAGAGGCTCATGTCGCGGGACCGCCGGTCGAGGATCTCCCGCGCGATGGAGGAGAGCACCTCGCGGTCGCTTCCCTGGCTGCTGGCCAGCTTGCGCCGGAAGGCCTGGGTGCCGCCCAGGCGCTCGCACTCCCGCTCCAGCACGGCCCAGTACAAGTCTTCCTTGCGTGGAAAGTGGCGGAAGATGATGGCCTCATTCACTCGGGCCCCGGCAGCGATCTGGCGCGTGGTGGTGCCCTCGAAGCCGCGCCGGGCAAAAAGTTGCAAGGCAACGTCGAGAATCTGCTGCCGGCGTCCGGCGGAGGAAAAGCGGAGCGCAGGAGTGGCCATACAGTAAGTACTTACTTACAACCTATCAAGCTAAACCGGGCACACCCCGGCTGTCAAAAATGAATAGACGCCGCCTGGGGCTGAACGTTTCGCGCCGGGAATAAGGGGGTGCTAAGGCCTGGCGGAAGCGAGCAGAAGCCCCAACCCCGGCCGGTATCCATAGAGATCGCCGAGCGCCTGCAGATGCTCGATGATGCGCGCGTCGTAGGCGCGCGCGGCGGCCTCGGTGCTCAGGTTGTGCTGCGCGTTAGGGTCGCGCGCCAGGTCGTACAGTTCACTGCGCGGGGGCGAATCATAGACGGCGTACAGGTAGCGGCCGTCCCGATCAAGGAGGCCATAGGCGGCGCGAACGTCGGAGGCAACGAACATCTCGTGGCGATAGTACGGCTGAAGCTCTTCCTGGTTGCGGCCGAGGAGTGGGCGGCCGAAGAGCGGGTTCGACTGGATGGGATGGTGCCCCAGCACGGCGTACAGGGTTGGGGTGACGTCCACCGGGGCGGCGAGGGGGGTGGCGGAAGCCACTAATTGCGGGCGCATGGACCGGGGCACGTGAACGATCAGCGGCACCCGCAGCACCTCCGGATAGAGGATAGTGGAGTGGCTGCGGCGTCCGAACTCGCCGGTGGCATCGCCATGATCGGCGGTAATCACGATGATGCTGTTGTCATACAGGCCGCGCGCCTTCAGAAAGGCAAAGAAACTGCCGAGACAGCCATCTACCTGGCTCATGGCGTGCGCCATGCGGTCATTGAGGCCGGGCCGGGGGCGCCAGCGGTCCTCGGCGGCGGAGGGCAGGTCATTGTGCGCGAACTGGTGAACGTTTTCTGGTTGCGCGTAGAAAAGCACCGGCGGCGCCACCTTGCCGCGGGCATCGAGTGCCTGCTCGGCCTGCCGGATGGTGGAGCACGCCTCAAAGTGGTTCCATAAGGTCTTGTCCGCATCCAGCCGGATCAGGTTGCCGGAAGGCGAGAGCAACTGGGCCAGGATGGGATCCACGCTGACCATCATCTGGTAGCCGTCGAGATGTGCGAGCTTTTCCAGCCCGTTCAGCCTGGCAAAGGGCTGCAGGTAATGAGCGTGCAGCAGTTCAGCCCCGGCCCAGATGGCGGGTTCCGAGAGGCTGGTGCCGGCGTACTGGGAATACACGTGCGGGAAGACGAAGCTGTCGCGCGCGAAGGCGTCGAGTTGCGGCGTGAAGTCCACGCCCGGGTTGTAGGCGCCCACATAATCCTGGCGTAACGAATCAACCACAAAGATGAAGATATTGGGCCGCTCCCCAGGGGCGGGGGTGAGCCTGCTGACCAGGTTCTGTTCGCCTGGGGCGCGCGTGTCGCGCACGTTGGTGTATTCACGCAAAATGCGGCAGAGATCGCCGCAGGGCACTTCCCTGGCGTTACCCAGCAGGTGGTGCGCCATCTGGAAGGAAATGTCCTGTTCGGCATAGTCATCCCAGGCCCGCGCAATTTCATCGTCGGTGGCTCCCAGCGGTTTCGCCCAAACCAGGGCCGAAGACTTCAGCGCCTGGTAGGTGATCAGGCTGAAGACGGCTACCGCCATCACGCCGGCCACGGAGTAGGTCACGCGGCGATGCCAGATCGAATAGGCCGCGGTTCCCACGCCCAGCCAGCAGAGCAGCGTAAGCGTGGCTTGTATGACGTTGTTCCAATCGCTGCCCCCGATTGCGGTGGGCAGAACAATGGTTGCGGCCAGCAGCGCCAGGGCGACAGCGGCAAGAACGGCTTTAGTGGCGCAGGTCGGCCTGCCTTTTTGAAAAAGAGGGCGGCCCACCGAGTAGCCGGCCAGGGTGAGCGACAGGCCCAGCAACGCGGCGTAGAGGCGGGCCGCAGGGCCGGAGAAACTCAAGGTGTGACCGAGGAAGCGGACTACGGCAAAGCACAGAAACGTCCATGCCAGCAGCAACAACAACCCGGTGCGCGCACGCCTGGGGGAATGGGCCTTGGAGGCGGCCCAACGAGTGAGGTTCAGCAGGGAGAGCGCCAAGGCAGCCACGCAGAAGTGGGTGGTCGCGCTCCAGGCAAGCAGTTCGCCGTCCGCGACGCTGAAGCGGAAGGCATGCGACTCGAAGTAGATTCGGAAGAATGTTCCGGCGGCCGAGGCCAGCGCGATGGCTGCCGCCGTGGCCAGGGCGGGTCCGTAAGGAAACAGGCCGTCGTCGGGCAGCGGCTCCGGTTGGCGTGGCAGCAGGAATGCGTCAGCCGCGGCGCCACCGAGCACAGCTGCCAAGCTAACGAAACTCCATGCCAGGGCGCTGGCGTCGTTCTGCAAAGATTCCAAGAACGGATGAGCTGTGACCAGCAGCGCCCACCCGGCGCTACCCAGCATCGCCACGCGGTAAGCCGTCGGCGACTTCCAAGGCCGGTACGCAACCGCGACTGCGCCCCAGGCCAGCCACGCCAAGACTGCCTGGTGCTGCACGAACCAGAGCACCCAGCCGTAGGGCGGCTCTTTAACTACCGAAAAATATGTGTACGGCAGGTAGGCCAGAAGACAATAGAGCGACGTGAGCAGGAAATACGCCGCCCAGAGCAGCTTGAGGAGGGATCTTAGCCACGCGCTCGCCATTGCCCAAACACACTTGTCCTGGATAGTTCAGGATAGGGTTGGAGCGGGGCACGAACAATGTGCCTTTGGTAACAAGCGCCGCTGAGAAAGCGCCGGATCAGTCCATCTCCCGGGGCTGCTCCTGTGTGCTCGGCGGCGGACCCGCACCCGGGGCATTTTGCGCCGCTTGCCAGTCCTGCTCCGCAATCACCTGGATGGCTCCCAACTTCTTACGCTCGAGCTGGCGGTTCAGGGAGGGCAGTTGCTGAGTGGTGAGCGCGCGGAACTCGCCGATGACATCCTCGAGTTCCCGGCCGAGCGCGCCGGCGCGCTCCACCTGCGCGTCGGTGGGACGGCCGTCGTATCCATTTACGTCGCCATAGAGCCGGCCCAGGTATTCGCGCAGGCGCTCCTCGCCGGTAATCATGCCGCCTTCCTTGGTGGCGACAATTTTTGAGCGCATGGCATCCGCCTTGTCGGCGAGCTCGTCCAGGCTGCGACGCAGCGGATCACCAGCTCCCAGCCGCGCGGCCCGCGTGCGCGCTCCATCCCGGACTCCAAGGATGGCATCCACCGCCCAGCTCATGTGGTTCAGCATGGCGGAGATCCTGGTGACCAGCTCGAACTGCGCTTTGCGGTCGTCGAGCCCGTATTTAGCGCGCGGATCGAGAACGACCTCAATGTGCGAGGTGTACACCTTGTCGGCCTTGCTCATCTTGACGGTGTAGACACCGGGCAGGACGCGAGGCCCAATGGCCGCGCCGAACAAGGCGCTGGCCGCGGGAGGAACGTGCGGCGCCTTGAGGTGCATGGACCAGGCGGCACGGTTTACGCCGCGGTGCTTGCTGGGCGCCACCGTATCCACGAGCTTGCCCTGGGCGTCGTAGATTTCGATCTTTAAGTCGCCAAAGATGTGGCGCGTCCTCTGGTAATAAGGAATGGCCGCCTCGCTGGGACGCTCAGGCCCGGTATAGGCGGCATCGCCTTGCGGCGAACCGCCATTGGCTTCCATCCATTGGGGAGCGGGCGGAATCGGCAGGAGAACGGCCTCCTGCTGCATCAACTCCGGCGAGAGCGCGCGCAGAGAAGAAATGTCGTCAATGATCCAGATACCGCGACCGTGAGTGGCCAGCACGAGGTCGGACGTGCGCGGATGCACCACCAGGTCGCGCACTGCCACCGCCGGGAAATTGCTGCCTTTGTACTGCGCCCAGGCACGGCCGCCGTCAATGCTGACCCACAGGCCGAATTCGGTTCCCAGGAAGAGCAGGTTGGGATTCACCGTGTCTTCCTTGATGACGTGGGCATAACCGCGCACCCCGGCCGCCTGCACCGGAAGCGGTGTCCAGGTCTTGCCGTAATCGGTGGTCTTTAAAAGATAGGGCTTCATGTCGCCATACATGTGCCGATCGAAGGTGGCGTACGCGGTGCCCTCGTCGTAACGACTGGCCTGCACCCAGGTGACCCAAGGGTCTTTGCCGACGCCGGGCACAGCGGAGGCGACATTGTTCCAGCTCTTGCCGCCATCGCGGGTGAGCTGCAGATTGCCGTCATCGGTGCCTACCCAGACGAGTTGCGGGTTCCTGGGCGACTCGGAAATCGAGTACACGGTGTTGTTCATTTCGGCGGCCGAGTTATCGATGGTGACGCCCCCCGACTCCTCCTGCTTCTGCTTTTCGGGGTTATTGGTGGTGAGATCGGGCGAGATGCGGTCCCAGTGCTGTCCCTGGTCGCGCGAGCGATACAGGAATTGCGCGCCCAGATACAGCGTGTTCTTGTCGCTCGGGCTCACTTGCACGGGCGTGTTCCAGTTGAAGCGCAGTTTTTTCTCGCCGTAGAGGGCGTACGGAACGATGGAGCGGCTTTCATGGGTAAAGCGATTGACGCGGCCCAGTTCGCCGCCTTGCGATTCCGCGTAGACATAATCCTCGTGGGCCGGGTCCTGCCACGCCCAAAAACCGTCGCCGTCATACATGCTCTCCCAGCGGGAATTGGTGATGCCGCCGGGATACGAGGAATCGCCCACCCAGGAGCCGTTGTCCTGTAAGCCGCCATACACGCGGTAAGGCACCGACTGGTCCACGCTGACGTGGTAGAACTGCGAAACCGGCAGGTTGAGCAGATGTTCCCAGCGGGTGCCGCCGTCCTTGCTTTGCCACAACCCGCCGTCATCGCCGGCAAAAATCAGATTGGGGTCCGCGGGATCAATCCAGACGTCGTGGAAGTCGCCGTGCGCGGCGCTTGACACCGGGCTGAAGCTCTTGCCGCCATTCACGCTCAGCAACAACACCAGGTCCACCTTGAAAAGCTTGTTGGCCTCGACGGGATCCACGATCAGGTTGGCGAAGTAAAAGGGCCGCCAAACCATGAACTGGCTGGCGTCGAGCTTGCTCCAGTTCCGGCCCCCGTCATCGGAGCGGAACAGCGCGCTGTTCTTGGACTCGATCATGGCGTAAACGGTTTGCGGCTTGGAGGGCGCAACCGCCAGAGCGATGCGGCCGTAAGGCTTCGGCGGAAGGCCCTGGGTATTGCCCGAGGACAGTTCCGTCCAGTGCTGGCCGCCGTCGGTAGACTTGAACAAGCCACTTCCCGGGCCGCCGGAGCGGAAGGTCCATGCCTGCCGGCGGAAATCCCAGGTGGAAGCGTAGACCGTATCCGGCTCCTGCGCGCTGGCAGCCAGCATGCCGCAACCGGTGGACGGATTAGCGCCCGCCAGGACCTTGGTCCAGGTTTTCCCGCCGTCGCTGGTCCTGAAGACGCCGCCGCCGGGATTGTCGGCGAAGGCCCCGCCCGTCGCGCATACCAGGACATCGTTACCGTTCTTCGGGTTCACCAGGATCTTCGCGATGTGCTCGGAATCGGGCAGGCCGACGTTGCTGAAATTTTCTCCACCGTCGGTGGACTTATACACACCGTCGCCGATGGAAACGCTGTTGCGCATCCAGCTCTCGCCCGTGCCCACCCACATGATCTTGTGGTCGGAAGGGTCCACGGCCAAAGCGCCAATGGATTGCGCGCCGGCCCGGTCAAACACCGGCTTGAACGTGGTCCCGCCGTTCACCGATTTCCAGACGCCGCCGCTGGCGGCGCCCACGAAGACGGTGAGCCGGCCCTGGTCGCGGACCGCGGTCACCGCCGCGATCCGGCCGCTCATCGTCGCCGAGCCGATGTTGCGCGCCGGCAACCCGGAAATGGCGCCGGCGTCGAACCGCGCCGCGGCGGCAGTTCCCTGCTGCGCAAGCGAAGCGGCCGTCAGGCCGAGCAGAAGACAGAACAGGGCGCGTGTTCCCGTTAGAAAAGCTCTCATGGCTGGAATCCTTTCGACATGGGCGGTTCGCGACGTGCCTAGTAGCGGGCTGGAGGCTTGGACCCGGCGGGCGGCTTCTGCGCCGGCGCTTGGGTCGGCGTTTTGGCGCCTTGAGCGGGAGGTTCCGGGTGCCGCTGGGCAGAGGGATTGGCGGGCGGAGAAGGCATTTCGAACTCGGTGCCCGGAATCGCAATGTTGGCTTCCATCTTCTCCACCGTCACCTTGGCCCGGCTGCTGGGATCGTCTTTCGGGCCGCTCTCAATGGAGAACGGAAAGTACACCCCGTTGACCTGCTTGTAGGAGCCGAGATCGCTGACGGTCTCGCGCACGGCGCCGCGAATGAACTGCTGTTTCTCGGTGCGGATCTCAAGGAAGGTGTCGGGATCCAGGTAGTAATAAATGATGTCACCATTTTTTAGTGTCACTTTCAGCCGGTACACGTCGTCGCCCTCCAGGGTGTCGCGCCCCAGGTAGGCGATGCTGTTGCCCTTGGCTTGGTAATCGATCAACGGACCATAGAAATCCGCCTCCTCCACCAGTTCGCGAAGATCGTCTTCCCCCAGCAACTCCGGATCTCTGCGACCCTGAAAAGGCGAGATCTGCCAGCCGGTCTTGCCGTCATAGGACTGGATGGCGGTCATGCCCTGGACGGTAAAAGTCTGACGCAGCAGGTCGGGAGCCGCCGCATCCTGTCCGACTTGCGCCCGAAAGCTGCGCTCCTGCACGGTGCCGCGCATCCGCAGGCTATGGATGGCCTTGATCTTCTCCATTCCGCCCTTTGCCTGAGTGTTGCGGGCGACCAGTTCCTCGGCGGTCTGCGCCGCCAGCAGAACTGAACCGCACGCCATTGCGAGCGCGACGCTCAGGAGAGTACGCATGTAGTTGCTCCTTCGTAGTGCTAAGGATGATCGCGGAGAACCGCGGCATGATGCGCTTGCGGGCGCGAAACGTCGAAGTCTACTGGTTCAGGCACGGATAGCGGAAATTCAGCTCGAACACAAAAAAGCATTAGACGCGCGCCGGAGGAAAAGGTGAGCCGGGCGGACAGCGATTCTTCGGGGCAGGACCTTGGGGCGGTCCGGCGGCTTCACGGTGAGGGGGCTACTTCGTATTGTTCCAGTCTGCCGTCGGGCAACTCGTAGGTCCAGATGCGCAACGTTCGCCCGGCGAATTTTGCCTGGAAGCGCCGGTAGATCATCCCGCCGCGGTTTTCCTGGGCCACTTGCTCAAAAGACTGCGGCTTGCCGAGCGGCGCCAGGCTGGAGGCGAAGTCGCGCAAGGCCTGCTCGTTGAAGTAGCTGTTGCCGTTCGCCGTAAATAAACTTCGGTCGAGCTTGCCCTGCTGGAGACCCTCGAAAATCTGCTCCGCCCGCCGTTCCATTCCGCCCGCAGGGCTGGAGAACAGCTGCGGCACGACGTCACGGGCGATGTCGGAGGCGGCGTCGGAGGAATCCAGATTGCATAGCACGATCACGGCAGCCCGGTCATCGGGAAAGACCATGTTTTCCGCCGTGAAGCCTGAAACTTCCCCTCCATGTTCCAGGACGCGGTGATCGAAGAAGCGCCCCACATTGACACCCAGCCCATAGCGCACGGCCAAGCCGTTCTTCAGCAGGATGGCAGACTCCATCGCCTTATACGAAGAGGGTTTAAGCAGGCGGCGACCGATCAGCCCGAGGTCCCACCTGGCGAGATCCTCTGCGGTCATGGCCAGCTCGCCGGCGGCAAACAGCCATCCCTTGCCTTCTTTGGGCGCAAGGCGGGGCGGTCCGAGGGCATAGCGCAGATAGCCCACCGCGTCGCCGGCACTCAAGCGCGCCTGGTCCACGTCGAAGACGCTGGTCATTTTCAGCGGTTCGAAGATGCGACGGCGCAGGAATTCGAGCAGCGGCATTCCGCTCGCCTGTTCCACGATCAGTCCGGCGATCACATAGTTGGTGTTGCTGTACTGCCATTGCGTACCGGGATCAAAGTCCAGGGGCTTGCGCGCCCAGCGGTCCAGGATCTGCCTGGACGTGATGGGCTGGAGCATGAAGGGCGGCACGTAATCCTGCGGCCAGTAGTCCTGGTAGCCGGAGGTATGGGAGAGCAATTGGCGGACTGTGACTTCACTGGCGCGCGTCAGTCCAGGAACAAACCTGCCCACCGGATCGTCGAGCGAGAGCTTGCCAGCTTCGGCAAGCATCAGGATCGCCGTGGCCGTGAATTGCTTGCTGACGGACCCGATGCTGTAGCGCATGGCCGGGTCCGCCGGGGTAGACGGATCAAGCCGCGCCTGCCCATACGCGCGAACATAAGCCAGGCTTCCGTCCTTGACGACCGCCAGCGATGCGCTGGGCGCGCCGCTCTCCGCCAGGACGTGCCGCACCGCTTCGTCAACGGCGCGCTGCGTCTCGGGGGAGAGGCCCGCCGCTTTCTGTGCAAAGCCGAATGTGGCGCAGAGGAGGACAGCGGAAAGCAAGGTGCAAGGCGGAATCCGCCGAACGAAGCTGGAAATCATGAGCGCCCCTGGCGAGAGTCTAACAGGCGAGTCAGGCCGCTCCCGTACCCCGTTCCATCCCCAGCCCCAGGCGATCCAAGACGCTGCAGGCGGCCTGCGTAACCTCACGGTCTGGCGAGCGCACAATGATCAGCGAATGTCCGTGCTTGAGAACGTTGCGGAAGAAGGCCGCCTCGGGAAAATCTTCCGGCGGGGTGGGCTGGAGGGTGTTGCTTTGCTCCCCCTCGCGGTCAGAAGAGCGAACAATGTTCAGGAGCGCAGCCGCCTGGTAGCCCATGGCAAACACCCGGCCGATGGCAGGAATGAGGACACTGGCCGCGCCCGCCCCGAACGATGCCTCGGCAGCGCCGGTCAAAATGCCACCCACGTAGGCACCCAGCAATTTGCCGACCGCGCTGGCATCGCTCGCCGATCCCGTCAGAAAAACGATTGCTTCCTGGGGAACAGCTTGCCCCAGAAGCTCTCGCAGCGCCGCCTCGGCCTCCGACCGTGCCGCAAATACGCCGATGGTAGTTTCCACGCGCTCCGCTCCCTGGCGCGCTCGGGAAGCTTCCCGAATTGCCGCGGCACAGAGTAACCGCCGCAGCCGGGCCATGACAAGCGGTGCGCCGGCGCTTGTGCCGTGATCTGCCGCAGAGCGCTGGAGGCGGCCTGGCAAGCGCGAAGTGGAGGCAGGAAGCCGGCCTAGCGCACTTCAGCCCCTTCCCTTCCCAGAGTCATGACCGGCCGCGCAGCAGTTCGCAGAAACCCTGCGGCTCAGCTCTTAAGGCTTCGGAGTAGTAAAAATAGGTGTTTACCAGTATTTCAATACAGGGCCACGGCCGTTTAGCTTGACCAGCATTGCGCCGCAACATCCCCATACCAGGAGAAAAGTAGGTGATGGCTCGAACCCTCAAAGCCGCATTGTTCGGCATATTCGTCAGCAGCTTGCTCGGCTCAGCCTGTTTTGCCACAACGACTGTGACCGCCAGTGTTGTGCCATCCATCATCGCGCCGGGCGGCACCGTTTTCCTTCACACCGCGGTTGCGAACTTCAACGCGACTCCCGGGCCCGTAACGGTAACCGTCAAAGTCACAAATCCCGGCACCTGCGCGAGTGGAAGCGTGATCCCCTCGAACGTGGGCGCATTCGCCTTCGCCCTGCGCGCTACCGAGACGCGCTTGGCTACCCTCTCGCTCGACGTGCCGCCCACGGCGTGCTCTGGCACCTACACCGTGACGGTGACGGTGCATAACACCATCACAGGAGCGACGCTTACCAAGAACACCAGCTTTACGGTTCAGATCGGCGCGCCGTAAAAACAGGAGTGCGTAAGACGGATGGCCCAATTCATCCCGGATTGGGCCATCAGCGTTTTCCGGGATCGATCGCTGCCATCGTTACGCGAAAAACGAAAAGGCTCGCCACTGTCCCCCTCCCCCAAGGAGTACAAGGCAAGCCCTTCCACAATCAGTAATCGCTGACTGCCTCCCGACTTTCCTACATGCATAGTGCTGGGGGAAAGAGCACGCTAGTGCTCCGCAGCGGTTACTCCGGTCACGGCGCCGCTGGCTTCCCGTGCAATACCTACGATCACACGCCCACGTCGGCGAAAAGCGACACGACGCGGCTGGACGCGAACAGGACGCGCCTAAATGGAAACAAGTGAAAAACACGCTGGTGCCGGGAGGGGGAATCGAACCCCCACGGGCCTTTCGGCCCTTCGGATTTTAAGTCCGATACGTCTGCCAGTTCCGTCATCCCGGCGCCGGGTTGCCGCTGCCAACCAGCCTGCCTGCCGGCGTACAAACAGCGAAACGTCATAGTTCACGGCCCGACGCAATACGGATGCCGTGGCCGCTGCCGACATTGTAGCGGGTGGGATGCGCGGCGAGTCTTTGGCCGTCGGGTCGGAACGCGATCCTCAAGCTACCTGCTTCTCCA
>JAMXLI010000095.1 GCA_024281115.1 Terriglobales bacterium
GGCCGCCTGCTCGATGGAGCCGGCGAACTGCAAGCGCCCGAAGGCGGCGTCGGCTTCCGCGGCATTGACCTTGCCAAGCTCGACCGCTTTGTCCAGGTTGGAGCGGATTTCGGATTCGGCCTTGCGCAGGGCGGCGGGCACCAGGTCTTCGAGGATGGTGTGAAAGCCGCCCAGCGCGGCGGCGTGCGCGATGCCCCGGCCCATGATGCCCGCGCCGATGACGGCGACCGTGCGCACCGGCGCCACTACTTGGCTCCCTTGTCCAGTTGCTCCAGCACCTTGATGAAGTTGGGGTCGGACTTGCGCATGTACTCGGAGAGGCGCTTTTTTTCCTCGTCGTCCATCAGGGGGATCGTGGCGGTAATGCGGCGCAGCGTGGCGGCAATGTCGTCCACGTAGTTCATCAAGCGAATCATTTCCCCGGTGGCAGCCATGAAGTCTCCTGCAAAGTGGGTGAGAGCAAGTGAATATTCTCTACGGCGGTGCGGGATTAGTAAAGCCGGGCGCGGCGGGAGGCGGCGCCGGCTACTTTGAACTTCCGGAGCTTCCGAGATTGAACTGCATCCAGGAGCGCCAAGAGTCGCGGGAAACGAAAGCAAGCGAAAACAAGTTAATTGTCAGCAATTCTCCAACAATGTGAAAAAAGCGTCACGCGTGATCCCTGCCGTTCGGATGAGGTTGGTGATGATGTCAATACCAACCTCACTGTATCGGGGGATTATCAACGGCCGAGCCACGCCCGGCTTCTCCATTTTCATGTGGCTACCCTTTTGACCAGCCAGTTTGTAGCCTAATTGTGTAAAGACGCAGACCAGCCTTTGCCAAGGCAGCGGGGTTAAGCGAGACATCCAGCGGCTTTCTCAAAGCCGAAAGGGACAGGAATTGGAAAATGAAATGCCCCGGTCGGAGCCTCGAGAGCCTTGCCCTTCAGAGTGGCCGGCTTGCCGGATACGACCGTCCATCCCAACTCACGCATCGCCTGCTCAAAGGTGCCGCGTTCGAAGCAACTCACAACAAACAACGAGCAAGCCTCAGCGAGATTCCTCTTTGCCTCACTTGTAGTTCTTCCCTGGCTGGTAATGTCCAAGGCGGGACAGTAGGCAATCCACCAACCGTCAGCCTGCTTCAAGACACCAAAGAGCTTAAATTCAGCTTGAACAGTGAAGCGCATAGGGGCACCGAGAGGAAGGAGGGATTGCCAATTTCCGCCCAAACTGTACCTTCAGGTAGATGCCCTGTCAATGACGCGCGATGCGCCGCGGAGTGACGGGAGCACACTGACCCTCGACCTGGGGAAGCATCCTTGTCGCGCAGTCCTGGAGATGCCGAATGGCTTTCGGATAGCGGCGCTCGAAGCAGGCTGGATTCCGAACTCCGGGCGCGGCGGGAGGCGCCCGCGAGGCCTGGCGCTGGCGAGGGACATGCGGGAAACGTGCGATGATGGAAGCCCACGCCATGCTGCGCGATCCCAGCCTTGTTCCGCTTTCGCGGCAGCACCAGCACGCGCTGGCGCTGTGCGTGCGCATCGCGCGAGCCACGGGTCCCGACCCGCTGCCCTGGATGGAAGAGATGGAGCAGCACTTCACGCAGGAGATCCGCTTCCACTTTGCCGCCGAGGAGCAAGCCGTCTTTCCGCGGGCGCGGCGCTTTGCCGAGCTTGCGCCGCTGGTGGAGGAGCTCCTGGGCGAACATGCCTGGTTGCGCGAGATGTTTGCGCGCGCGGAACGCCGCGAGCTCGATTGGGCCGGGGTGCAGGAGTTCGGCCGCGCGCTCTCCGAGCACATCCGCAAAGAAGAGCGGCAGCTGTTCGAGCGCCTGCAGAAACTGCTGCCGGCCGCGGAGATGAAAGAGGCGGGCGAGTCGCTCGCCAAAGTGCTGGAACAGGCAGCGGCCGCGTGCGCCCTGCCCCGGCCGAAGGACTAGAAGTCCGGCAGCCGCGCGGGAACGCCGGGCGCTTGGTTCAGCGGGCCGCTTGCTCAGGCGGCGAAATCTTCTCCCGGATGAGGATGCGCCACCGGCACGGGGTGGCGGTCGGTCACCTCCACCAAGGAAGCCAGCTTGGCCGCCAGCTCGCCGGTGAGGGCTCCGGGGCGGCAACGCCACGTCCAGTTCCCGGTGGTGTGGCTGGGGGTATTCATGCGCGCCTCGCTGCCCAGCCCCAGCACATCCTGCAGCGGCACGACGCACAGCTCCGCCACCGAGGCCTGGGCGGCGCGGATGAAAGCCCAGTGCACCCCGTCGTCCATGGAGCCCAGGTAGACGCGGGCATGACTGCGTTCTTCGTCGCTTGCGCCCGACTGCCACCAGCCCACAGTGGTGTCGTTGTCGTGCGTGCCGGTGTAGACCACGGAGTCGGTGGTAAAGCGGTGCGGCAGGTAGATGCGCGCCCCGGAGTTGCTGAAGCCGAACTGCAGCACCTTCATGCCGGGAATCTGCAGGCGCTCGCGCAAGGCATGGACCTCGGGGGTGATGAGGCCCAGATCCTCGGCGATGAACGGCAGCTCGCCCAGGTTTTCGCGCACGCAGCGGAACAGGTCGTCCTTGGGGCCATCGATCCAGCGGCCGTGCACGGCGGTGGGCTCGTGCGCCGGAATTTCCCAGCACTGCTCGAAGCCGCGGAAGTGGTCGAGGCGCATCAGGTCGCAGAGTTCGATGGCCCAACGCAGGCGTTGCACCCACCATTCGTAGTTGCAGGCCTTGAGCGCGTCCCAGCGGTAGAGTGGATTGCCCCAGCGCTGCCCGGTTGCGCTGAAGGCGTCGGGGGGCACGCCGGAAACCACCTCGGGGCGGAGTTCCGCATCCAGGCGGAAGAGTTCGGGATGCGCCCAGACGTCGGCGCTGTCGAGGTTCACGAAGATGGCAACATCGCCGACGATGCGGATGTGGCGCTGGCTGCAATAGGCGCGCAGCGCCGCCCACTGCTCGAAGAAGGCGAACTGCAGCGCCTGGCTCACCTGCAGCTCGGAGGCGAGTTCGTGGCGCACCCGCTGGAGCGCGGAAGGTTCACGGCGCGCCAGCTCGCGCGGCCACTCGTACCAGGGCTGGCGGTGATGGCGGCGCAGGGCGTCGAAGAGGGTGAAATCGTCGAGCCACCAGCGGTTGCGCTCGCAGAAATTCTGGAAGCGCTGGCGCGGCCTTCCCGCGCCCTGGGCGACAAAGTTGCGCGCGGCCTCGACCAGCAGCGGCATTTTCACGGCGCGCGCCCGCTCGTAGTCCACCGGGCCCTCCGCCTCGGCCAGGGCGGAGACGCGGTCGCCCGCGATCCAGCCGCGCTCCGCCAGGCGCTCCAGGCTGATCAGCAGCGGGCTGCCGGCAAAGGCAGAGATGGAGGAGTAGGGCGAGTTGCCATAGCCCACCGGTCCGAGCGGCAGGATCTGCCACAGTCCCTGGCGGGCAGCGGCGAGAAAGTCCACGAACTGGTAGGCCGCGGGCCCGAAGTCGCCGATGCCGCCGCGCGACGGCAACGACGACGGGTGCAGAAGAATCCCGGTAATCCGCGGGAAAGACGAAGAGGTGCCCGGCATCCGCCCTCAGTAGTATTCAGGGATCGGGCGGGCGAGGCGCCCCGCCGCTGACCAGTTTGACCGCTAGCTCGCTTCTTCGTTGGCGCGCGGCGTGGTGAGCTGTTTCAGGAGCGGCTGGTTGATGCGGATCTGGCCGCGCTTCTCCATGTCGCTCTTGAGGTTGGACACAAACAGCTCGAACATCTGATCGCGTTTCTGCTGCACGAGTTGCTCGCGCACCTGGTCGGAGCCCTTCTCGATCTCCGCAGGCGGCGGCTCCTCTTTCTGCACCAGCTGCAGCACCGCGCCGCTGGCGCCGGTATTCAGAGGGCCGCTGATCTCGCCGGGCTTCATGCCGAAGGCCACGCTGGCCGGGCCGGACATGGAGCCCAGGTCCGGCACCTGCCCCGACAGGTTCACCAGCTCGCTGCTCTTGAGGGCGGCGCCGGCTTCCCGGGCCGCCTTCTTGAGATCGTGCTGCGCCCTGGCGCGGTCGGCGAGCTCCTGCGTCTTCTGCGTGAGCAGCGTGCTGGCGCGCTCGTTAATGAACTCGTCGCGCACGCGCGATTTCGCCTCCTCGAAGCTGGGAGTGGCGGGGGGCTTCACCTGGGTCACCTCGTAGACCACGTAGCCCTGCTTGAGGTTGGTGGTCTCGGGCGGGTCCTTGGGACGCGCGCTGAAGACGGCGTTCATGAACTCGGGCGCGGGGCCAATGCCGGGCAGCGTGTCGGTGCGGGCGATGAAGTCGGTCGTGGTCAGCGGCAGGTGGGAGTCCGCGGCCGCCTTGTCCATGCCCTGGGTGCGGGCCTCGGTCTGCACCTTGTTGGCCAGCGACTCCGCTGCCTGGGAGGCCTTTTGCTGGCCGAGCTGCGGCTCGATCTGCGCTTTCACCTCCGCCAGGCTTTTGAGGTGGGCTTCCTGCTTGTCGTCCACGTGGATGATGTGGAAGCCAAAGCTGCTTTGCACCAGCGCCGTGGTTTCGCCTTTGGGGGTGGAAAAAGCGGCTTTCTCGAATTCGGGCACGGTGCGGCCACGCTGGATCCAGCCCAGCGAGCCGCCTTCCTTGGCGCTGCCCGGGTCCTCGGAATATTTCTTGGCGAGCTCGGCGAAATTGCCGCCCGACTTCACCTGCTTGAGGACGTCTTCCGCCTTCTTGCGGGCGGCGTCCACGCCCTTCTGGTCCACTTTGCCGTCCGGTCCGGGCGGCGGCGTCTTAATCAGGATGTGGCGCACGTTCACCTGCTCGGGAACGCGGTACTCGTCCTGGTGCTCGCGGTAGTAGCGCTGCAGATCGGCGTCGCTGACGGGCTGCTGGCTGGCCAGCCGCGCCACGTCCACCAGGATGTAGCGCACCTTGCGCTTTTCCGGGATGGAGTTGGTGTACAGCTGCTTGTTCTTCTGGTAGTAAGCCTTCAGTTCGGCGTCGGTGGGCTGGATCTTCTTCTTGATCTCGTCGCTGCTCAGCACCGCGTACTCAAATTTCACCTTGGTGTTCTGCCGGCGGTATTCCTGCTCCACGTCGGACTTGCTGACGGCAATGCCGCCGGAAATCATGGCGATCAGCTTGCGGCGCAGGATGTCGTCCTTCATCGCCGACTCGAACTGCGGCACCGACATGTTGAAGTTGGCGACAAAGTCCTCGTACTGCTGCTCGCCGATGAACTGGCCGCCGGGAAACAGCTGCTGGCCGAACATGCCATGCTGCAACTCGTCGCTGAGTTCGGCGTCGCTGACCTTGAGGCCGAGGCGGCGGGCTTCCGCCAGCATGGCCTTCTGCAGGATCAGGCTGTCGGAGGCGCGCTCGATCATGTAGGGCATGAGCGCGTCGGGCAGGCCCTTGGGAAACTGCTGCCGGCCCATGTTGCGGGCCTGCTCCTGCACCTCGGTGACGCTGATCTCCTGGTCGCCCACCTTGGCGAGCACGTTGCCGCCCAGGCTGCCGCGCCCGAGGCCGAAGGAATCGCCGGAAAAGCCGCCGGGCACCAGGGTGATGACCATGGCGGCGCAAATCAGCAACAGCATGCCGCCCAGAACAATCTTCTTAGTGCGGCCGGGAGTTTGCAGAAAACGAATCATCGCGGGAAAGCTCCAAATTCCCGATTATAAATGCAGGCGAGGCCAGGGCGGGCAAAGCGGGCGCTAGTGCGGCTGCTTTCCGCTATGATGGCGGGTTCGCACATCCGCGGAGGTGCACGTGAGAACCCTGGTCGCGCTGCTGTTGCTGGCGGTCCCGCTTTCGGCCGCAACCCGCATCCCGGTGGCGGAACACTGGGAGCTGCAGTCCTCCGCCAAGGTGCCGGACTCGGGCGCCGAAATTTCGACGGTGGGCTACCAGGCAGGCGGCTGGTATCCGGCGACGGTCCCCGCAACCGTGATTGCAACGCTGGTGAAAAACAAGGTGTACGCCGATCCCACGTTCGGCACGAACCTGCGCGCCATCCCGGCGACCGACTATCCTCCGGGAGCGAACTTTTCCAACCTGCCCATGCCGCCCGGCAGCCCGTTCGCGGTGCCGTGGTGGTATCGCACGAAGTTCGAGATTCCCGCCGAATACAAAGGACGCCAGATCTGGCTGCACTTTGACGGCATCAACTACCGCGCCAACCTCTGGCTGAACGGCAAGAAAATCGCTGGCGAGAACGAGATTGCGGGCGCATGGCGCACCTACGACCTGAACGTCACCGACGCGGCGTTGCCGGGACAGGAGAACGCGCTGGCGGCGGAGGTGTTCGCGCCGCGCCCCGAGGACCTGGCCATCACCTTCGTGGACTGGAACCCTCTACCCGCCGACAAGGACATGGGGTTGTGGCGCGGGGTGTACCTGGCGAGCACCGGCCCGGTGGCCTTGCGGCGTCCGCACGTGATCACGCACGTCGAGCTGCCGTCGGCGGAAGTGGCCCACCTGACGGTGACGGCCGAAGTCCACAATGCCACGCAGCAGCGGGTGAAGGGAGAGGTGGCGGGCGACATCGGCGCGGTGCGCTTCCAGCAGGCAGTCGAGCTAGGCCCGGGAGAGACGCGGGAGGTAGTCTTCGAGCCGGAGAAGTTTGCCCAGCTGAACCTGCGGGGGCCGCGGCTGTGGTGGCCGGCGCAGATGGGCCGTCCGGAGTTGTATGAGCTGCGCCTGCAGGCCAGCGCCAACGGCCAGGTGTCGGATAGCAGCGAGACGCGCTTTGGGATCCGCGAGGTCAGCTCGGAGCTGAACGAAGGCGGGCACCGGCTGTTCCGCATTAACGGCAAGCGCATCCTGATCCGCGGCGGGGGCTGGTCGCCTGACATGATGCTGCGCGAAGATCCGGCGCGGCTGGAAGACCAGTTCCGCTACGTGCGCGACATGGGCCTGAACACCATCCGGCTGGAGGGCAAGCTCGAGACCGACAACTTCTTCGACCTGGCCGACCGCTACGGGGTGCTCATCATGGCGGGCTGGTGCTGCTGCGATGCCTGGGAGAAGTGGCACAACTGGCCGCCGGAAAACTACCGCATTTCAGCGGAATCGCTGCGCGACCAGATTACGCGGCTGCAAAACCATCCCAGCTTTTTCGTGTGGCTGAACGGCAGCGACAATCCTCCGCCGCCCGACGTGGAGACCAATTACATCGGGGTGCTGAAGCAATGCCGCTGGCAGAACCCGTACGTGTCGTCGGCGACGGCCAAGCCGACCACGGTCACCGGCAACAGCGGGGTCAAGATGACGGGACCGTATGAGTACGTGGCGCCGGGATACTGGCTGGAAGACAAGGAGCGCGGCGGCGCTTACGGCTTCAACACCGAGACCAGCCCCGGACCGGCGATCCCGGTGCGCGAAAGCCTGGAGAAATTCCTGCCCAAGGAAAAGCTCTGGCCGGTGAACGAGGAGTGGGACTACCACGCCGGCGGAGGCGTTTTCAAAACCGTGCAGGTCTACAGCAACGCGCTGAACGCGCGCTACGGC
>JAMXLI010000096.1 GCA_024281115.1 Terriglobales bacterium
GCGATGTCGCGCGGGTATTGGGTGCCGACCACGGTCGTCCGCACATACGCGCCATTGGCCAGCGCCCCGGTCTGGGTAATCGCGCCGACGGCCAGGATCGAGAAGTGGACAGTAGCCCCGCCCTCGAGGTCGCTGGTTAGCGTGCACGAGGCCGCGCCGCATTCGCGGAAGAGCAGGCTTGCCGGGCTGGCCGTGAAATTCACCGTGGCGCCCGCCACCGGGGTGACGCCGTCGCCTCGCACCACCTGCACGCGCACGGGCGCGGGCGCTTCGCTTCCCACCGGGGTGGCGGGAATGGCCGCGGGAAGCAGCAGAATGCGGTCGCCCGCGGCCGCCCCGAACGTCAGCGCCGCCGTCATCACCGACGACAGCCCGCCCGGATCACGCACCTCCAGGGTTTGCGGACCGTCGACTTGAGGTCCCGCGGAAACGTACATCGTGTCGCGAAAGATGGCGAGCACGCGCGCCGCCACATTGCCGATGGAAACGGTTGAGCCGGGGCGGAAGCCAATGCCACGAAGGGTCAGCGCGGTCTCGCCGACGGTGCTGGCGCGCTCCGGTTCCACCCTGTCGGCATAGAGCACGTTGGCGCTGTAGCGGAAGTCCGGCCGGCCATCGCCGCGGTAATCGGCCACTCCCAGCAGGAAGCTGCCATTCGCCAGGAACTGCGCATCCAGGCGGGTTTCGCCGGTTTGCGAGGTGTTGAAGAAAAACGCGCTGGCCTCTGGTGCTGAGCCGGCAGGCTGTCCGGCAGTCCAGACGCCCAGGACGGGCTGCGCCTTGTCATGCGTGGGTTGCAGGGCTTCATCGAGCGCGGTCACCTTGATGCTCATGGTCCGATCGGCGCGCGCGTCAAAGGAATAGAAGTCCTGGTTGCCATAGCCGGAAAGGCTGGCCATCCACTCGCCCGCGACTCCCAGCGGTTGCGGGACTGTAAAACTGCTGGCCGGTTCGGGAGGAGCGACCGCGCTGCTCACCATGGTCAGGTTGCGCTCCAGATTCGAGCCTTTGCTTACCGTCACGGTGAGCGCGGCGGCGCTGCCCGACGGTTTCACCTGCCCGGAAGCGTAGGGCCCGACCGCCAGTGAATCGTAGTACAGGCGATTCACCGGCTCCGTGGTGATACGGTATTGGGCGGTGTCGGAGCCGTCGGGAAATTCCAGCCCGCTCAGATCGAAAAACCCTTCCAGCGCGGGATCGGTTGAGCCAAAGCGCTCAAACGGCTGCCCGCCATAATCGACATAGCCGGTCACCGCGTTGCCCCGGTTGCCATGAAACAAGTAGCCCGACACGCAGGTGACCACGTGACGGCGCGATGGCTGCCCGCTGGACGGATCAATCCAGCGGGCCACCACGTTCACGCCCTGCATGGGCTGTCCGGCCGCGCCCCCCGGCGCGGCGAACGAGACCACGCCGTACACTCGGGCGCTGTTGGCGGCGGTAAAAATCTTCCCCGGGTCGCTGACCAGCACCGGGTAGAGGCGCGACAAAGCGGCGCGATCATCGCTGCGCGGCTGGTCGGGATTGGGTACGCAACCTGTTACCAGGCATCTTGGCACTTGCGCCGCCATCACCGGAAAGCCGAGGTAGTCGTCGGAGCGGGGCGTGGGCGTGCCCGTGACCACGTTGTCGTTCACGTCGGTCCAGCCCAGTCCGAAAGTGCGGCCCAGGCCGCGTACCAGCTGGTACTTGAGCCAGGGCAGGTCGCCAGGAGCCTGGGCGCAGTTGCCGTTGATTACGAGCAGTGCGTGATCATAGTGTCCGTCGGAAGTGGTGTGATCGGGGCCGCCGTACACCGCGTTGCTGGAGCACAACTCGGCGTCGCCGGCGCCTTGCCCCAGCAGCGCGTCGGTCACCGCGCCATCCGCGTCGTAGACGATGGCCAGCGGCCTGCTTGCCGCCGCCGCGGGCAGAAGGTCGGGGGGGAGGATGACGGCGTACGTGGCCGGATCGCTCGTCACGTTGAGCCCGCTGACGTTCTCATCCAACGTTCCCGCCCGCGCGGCGGAAACTGCCGCGGTCGCGATCGAGGTCCAGCGGGAGAAGGCATCTGCCACAAAGGCATCCGCGGCATCGTGCAGCAGCACGGCACTGAGATCGCCCTGGTCGGTGTAGTAGGAGATCGTGCCGCCACGCCACGTAAGCGGTGTTCCTGCGACGCCCGCATCAAACCCGGCCGTTCCGGCAACCTTGAGGGGACCGCCGGCCGCGGCGAACGCCGTCAGCAGAAGCACGCAGGCGAGAGCGGCGCCGGCGCGACGAAGTACGGCTATGCGGACGGGCGCCAGTGCCGCCATCACCGCACCCCCGGCTGCCGCAGCGCCCGCGCAAAGATGCGATAGGGCACGATGCGGCGCTGCGGACGATGCACTCGCGAGCCGCCCGGCGTAGCTATCAGGTGCGCCTGCTCGGGACGCAGCACGATGTTCCAGCGAGGGTCGGCGGCAAAGCGTCCGGCAGCGCCCTCGACGGTGCTGGTCAGGCCGCCTTTCCCGGGTGGGTAAACAAACAGAAACACGTTCTCGCCGGGCCGGTATGGGGCAGTGTCCAGTGGCGAACTCCACTGGCGCAAAACGATGGTCTCGCCCGCCCGCGCGCCGCGAATGGCGCGGCTCACGCGAAAGGTGGCGCGCAGCTCGGGAACATCCCCGCCCATGCGCTCTACCCGCAGCACGGTGCCTGCGAAGATCAGGCCGGCCTTACGGCTCATCTGCTCAAGATTGAGGGGAGCGAAGCGCTGCGCGCATGCGGCGGTGGCCAGCCACAAGGGGAGTAGGACGGCGAGGCGCAAACGCATGGCTGCGCTCCCAATCAGAAAAGGGTCAGCAGGAGCATGAGAGCGGGAACATTCCTAGGGTAATCAGAGATTGCAGCCGCAGGAACGGAGGCGCGCACAATCGTCGGTGATAGGGTTCGAAATCGGGAAGGGAAGAAATGGTTCGAGCGCACGGCAAACGTGTGTGCGCTGGAAAGCGGTGGAAGCGCGGCCGGGGCTAAAGCCCGCCTTGTGCGCGCGGGTGACGCGGCGCTAAAGCGCCGCTCTTTCCCCGTCAGAAATAGCGGAATCGCGTGCGCGGTTTTTTTGGCGTGGAAGCGGGGAAGAGCGGGCCTTCAGGCCCGCGTTCCAAGTCGAAAAAATCCCCAGCCTTCAGGTCCGGGAGGTTCTCACAGTTCGCCGTGACGGCACGCACAAATAGCTTCTTTCGAACGCGCATACGATTTCTCCGTGAGCTGCGGGCGCACATTCTTCATTACTACGGTCACATGGGGACGCTCTCCACTATTTCGCCAGCATCGCCCTGCGTCACTTCTTCTCGATGTTCTCTTTGATTACCGCCAACAGGGAAAATACCTGCTCCACGCCTTCGTCATCATGCCTGACCACCTGCATGCCCTGATCTCTCCCTCATCTACTTTGTCGTTGGAGCGGGCGATGCAGTTGATCAAGGGTAAATTTTCGTTCCGGCTTGCCTCGCGATCCCCGGTGTGGCAGTCCAGCTTCACGCATCATCACATCCGCGACGCTGAAGATTACGAGCGACACCGCTTGTACATCCATCGTAATCCCGTGTGCGCGGGGTTGGTTCAACGTCCGGAGGACTACACTTACTCGTCGGCGCAGGCTGAGTTTGTGCCGGACGGAATTCCGCCGGAATTGAGGGTCGGCGTCTCGGCTCTCGTGTAGTGCAATCTTGGCGTGCCAAAAGCGCGGCCGGGGCTAAAGCCCAAGTCTGCGCGCGCGTAACGCGGCGCTAAAGCGCCGCTCTTCCCCCGTTAGAAATAGCGGAATCGGGTACATCAGTTCCAGTGGCAGGATGAGGCTGTCTCATTGATGCTTACGAAAGGTCAGACCGATCCGCTGTTTCTTACGAAAAGGAGCGCCCGCTCCACGGCATCCACGGCGGTGCGCGGTCGTTCAAGGGGGGACGAACCTGACGAGTGGGTTTCTGTGCAACCTCCCAACACGCCATTGGGGCCTCGGGTCCCCTCAGACGATTTCTTCGCCGTGGAAGAGCGCTCCTGGCGTCCGATCGACAAATTTTTTGGCGTGGAAGCGGGGAAGAGCGGGCCTTCAGGCCCGCGTCACCACGTCGGGAAAAGTTCGGGCCTTTAGGCCCGGAGTTGGCAAGTCACAACGTCCCGGACTTCAGCCCTCAAAAAAAAGGGACGGGCTCTTCGCCCGTCCCGCAAGAATCCCGCTCGGCTCGCCTTAGCTGCAGCCGCTTGTGCTTCCGCAGCTCATGCAGCGATAGCAACTGCCGTTGCGCACCATGATGGAGCCGCAGACGTGGCAACTGGGAGCGTCGCCTAGATCCACCAGGTCGCTCAGCAGGTCGGCGGCATGCACCTTGCCCGCGGTTGTTACCCGGCGCTCCTCGGCGGGGGGCGCGGGCTCAACTTCTTCGTTCCCCGCGGTATCGGGCAGCGCCGCCGGCTTCAGGCGGAAGTTCTCGAACAGCATCTGCTGCTGGCCGGTCAGGAACCGCATGTGCAGCCAGCGGAAGATGTAATCCATGATGGACTTGGCGAACCCGATATCGGGATTGCTGGACCAGCCCGAGGGTTCGAAGCGCGTGTGCTCGAACTTGTCGCACAGCAGCTTGAGGGGAACGCCGTGCTGCAGCGCGATGGAGACAGCGAGCGCGAAGCTGTCCATCAACCCGCTGACGGTCGAGCCTTCCTTGGCCATGGTGATGAAGAGCTCGCCCGGCATCCCGCTGGGATACAGGCCCACCGTGATGTAGCCCTCATGCCCGGCAATGCTGAACTTGTGGGTGATCGAGGGACGCTCCTCGGGAAGCTTGTGGCGCACGGCGCGCGGGGGAGCATTGAGGTCCACCTCCTCCGCCGCGGCCGGAAGCGTGGCCGTGGACTTCGCGTCCGACGAAGTTGCCGTTCCCGCCGCCGAGAGTGGCTGCGACTTCTTACAGCCATCGCGGTAGATGGCCACCGCTTTCAGCCCCAACTTCCAGGACTGAATGTAGGCTTCCATGATGTCCTCGATGGTGGCCGATTCGGGCAGGTTCACCGTCTTGGAGATAGCGCCGGAGATGAAGGGCTGCACTGCCGCCATCATTTTCAGGTGCCCCATGTAGGCGATGGAACGCGTGCCCTTGGCAGGCTTGAAGGAGCAGTCGAAGACGGCCAAGTGCTCGTCCTTGAGGTTGGGAGCGCCCTCGATGGTGCCGGTGGCGTCAATGTAGCTGACGATGGCATTGGCCTGGTCGTGGGTGTAGCCGAGCTTGAACAGGGCCGCAGGCACGGTCTGGTTGACGATCTTGATCATGCCGCCGCCCACCAGCTTCTTGTACTTCACCAGCGCCAGGTCGGGCTCGACCCCGGTGGTGTCGCAATCCATCATGAAGCCGATGGTTCCGGTGGGCGCGAGCACCGTCACCTGCGAGTTGCGGTAACCGTGCTTCTCGCCGTGAGCCAGGGCTTCATCCCAGCAGGTTTTCGAAGCTTCGATGAGGTCGGCGAGTTGCGACTTCGCCGCTGCCGGCAGGGTGGCGGCCGAGGACCCGATATTGTTGACCGAAGTGCGATGCATGCGCACCACGTCAAGGAAGGGCTCGCGGTTCAGATACCATCCCGGGCAGGCCGCGCCCTCGGCGGTGCGTCCGAGCGCCGTGGTCGCGGTGCGCGTGTGCTCGGCGGCAGCCGCCAGCGGCTCGCACAACTCCGCGATTTTCGAGGATTGCAGGTAGGCTTCGCCGCACATGATGGCGGTTACGCAGGCGGCGTAGTCGCGCCCCGCGTCGGAATCGTAGGGTTGGCCGGAGGCCATGAGCAGCGCGCCCAGGTTGGCATACCCCAGGCCCAGCGGGCGGTAGTCGTGCGAGTTCCTGGCAATCGCTTCGGTCGGATACCCGGCGTTGTCCA
>JAMXLI010000097.1 GCA_024281115.1 Terriglobales bacterium
CGCGCGCCCAATCGGGCACGAAGCGGCGGTCGAGAAGCTGCGTGTAGAGCTGTTGCGGGGTCACGTTGCAGACCACCGCCTTCGCTGCCGGCACTACCTGGCCGTGCACGCGCACGCCCGCGGCGCGGCCCTCGCGCACTTCCACGGCTTCCACGTGCGCATCGCAATCGAGCTCTCCGCCGCGGTCGCGTATGAATTGCGCGAGCGCGTCGGCCAGTCGCGCGCCTCCGCCCTTGGGCACCGGCATCCCCCCGACCTGCAGCGCAACCGCGATGATGCGGTTCATGAGTCCCGAGCCCGCCGTTTCCGGTCCCAGCCCCATGTGCAGCACCCAGGGAGCGAGCAGCCCATGGACCTTGGGAGAGGCGAATGTCGCGTGCAGCCAATCGCGGCTGGTGCCCAGCATGGCGGCAGAGAATTGCAGCGCCTGGCGGGTACGCATCTGGTAGAGAGAACGCCCCACCAGGCGCAGGCCGCGCAGGGACCAGAGCTCGGTGCCCAGCAGCCCGAACGACAGGTCGGCGTTTTTCATGAACTCAACCACCGTCCGCGACCACGCGTCGCCATCCTGCGGGGCGAGGCGCGCAAACTCGGCTTCGTTCTTCGCCTGCGAGGTGGAGAGGAAAGCGGCGCTGCCGTCGGGAAAGAGACTGGCGGTGGGACAGTCGGTGTTCAGGTACTCCAGGCCACGCGCGCCCAGATCATCTTTCAGCAACGCGTAGGCTTCCGAACCGGCAAACAGGGGGTGCCATGCCGAGAAGACGTCGTGCAGAAAACCGGGCTCGGTCAGTTCGGCAGTGCGGATGGCTCCTCCCAGCCAGGAGTTGCGCTCAAAGACGCGCACCTTCCAGCCGGCCTTGGCCAGCAGGGCGGCGCCGACCAGCGAGTTGATACCGCTTCCGACGAAGATGGCGTCGGTCGATTGCATGGCAGCGTGCGTACGGCAGACGGCAGGAACCTTAAAGGCAGAGCGGCTCGAACGCAAGCGGTTGGGCGCTCGCCCAGCACGCGCCCAAGCTAGCGTCGGGGAGCGGGGAGAGGCTGCGGCGGTACGTGGCCCCGCTTGTACACCAGGATGGTGCGGCGAAACTCCAGCACGACCGTTCCATCCTGCTTGTAGCCGGTCGTCTTCACTTCCACCAGGCCCATGTGCGGACGCGACTTGGATTCCCGCGTGCTCAGCACCTCGCTCTGCGCGTAGACGGTGTCGCCTTCAAACAGCGGCGCCGGCATGCGGACCTCGTTCCAGCCCAGGTTGATGGCGTGTTGCGAGATGTCGGCCACGCTGAGCCCGGTCACCAGCGCCAGCGTGAAGGTGGAGTTCACCAGCGGCCGCCCGAACTCGGTTTGCGCCGAGTAATGCGCGTCGAGGTGAATGGGATTGGTGTTGGCCGTAAGCAGCGTGAACCAGATGTTGTCCGTCTGGGTGACGGTGCGCCCCACCGCATGCCGGATCAGCAGGCCGCGCCGGAAATCCTCGAAGCAGCGCCCACCAGCGCGTTCCACGTCAGTCATGTCGGTTCCTTTGGCGAGCGGCGTTCGAGGCAGCGTCGCGTTCCGCGCCCAGGCGGTGCCGTTCTGCTACTCCTTGCGCGAGCCGGACACTGGCGGCGTCAATCATTCTGCCGTCCAGGCTCGCGGCGCCGCGTCGCTCGGCGAGGGCCCGCTCATAAGTTTCGAGCAGGCGCCGGGCGGCGGCGGCTTCTTCCTCGGTAGGCGCAAACAGCTCGTTGGCTACTTCCAACTGCGAGGGATGGATACACTGCTTGCCGTCGAACCCCATCGCGCGCGCAATCCGGCATGAACGCCGGAGGTTTTCCGCGTCCTGATAAGCGGCAAAGGGGCCGTCGATGCAGCGCAGCCCGAAGGCGCGCGCCGCGGCCACAATCGCGTGCATCACTGCGTGCCAGCGATGCCCGGGGTAGAGTTCGTCCGCTTCATCGTGGGTGCCGATGCCGGAAGAAGGCATCTGCATGGAAGCGGCATAATCTCCCGGGCCAAACACCAGGCATTCCAGGCGCGGCGAGGCCTGCGCAATCTCGCGGACGTACAGAAAGCCGGCGGCGGTTTCGATTTGCGCCTCGATGCCGATGTGCCGCGCCGAGCGCGCATGCAGCTCGATCTGCGAGAGCAGCTTGTCTACGAAAGTCACGTCATCGGGCGCGCTCACCTTGGGCACCATCACCAGGTCAATGTTCCCGGCGCAGTTCTCGATCACCTCTACCAGGTCGCGATAAGCAAATTCCGTGTCGAGCGCGTTGATGCGAAACATGCGGATGCGACCGCTGAAGTCGAGTTGGGTGAAAGCGCGGACGACGTGGCCGCGGCTTTCGGCTTTCTGAGCGGGAGCGACCGAGTCCTCCAGGTCCAGGCAGACGGCGTCGGCGGCAAGCGTGGCGGACTTTTCAATCATCCGCCAATTGCTTGCCGGGACGAACAGCATGCTGCGTTCCAGGCGAGCGGGAATCTCGTGGGAGCGCAGAACGCTCACGGCGCCTCCTCGCGCAATTCTGCCAGGATCTCCCGGGTGTGCTCGCCGAGCGCGGGCACCGCTCCCATGCGGGGCGCAACCTGCGCCAGGTTGTGCGGCGGAATGAAAGCCGGGAGTGGCCCGGCGGGACTGGCGACCTCGGTCCAGCGGCGGCGCGCCTGCAGTTGAGGGTGGCGGGCGACCGCGGGAACGTCGTTCACCGCGCCGTTGGCGATGCCGGCTCGGTCCAGGCGGGCCAGGACCTCCGCAGCCGGATGCCGGCAGAATTCCTTCTCGATGAGCGCTTCCAGTTGATGGCGATTGCGCAGGCGCTCGGCGTTGCTGCCATAGCGCGCATCCTCGGCCAGTTCGGGCATGGCGAGGACCTGGGTGCAGAAGCGGCGCCACTCGCGCTCGTTCTGGATGGCGAAGTTGACCGCGCCATCCGCGCAACGGTAGCCACCGTAGGGAACGATCATGTTGTGGCGCAGGCCGGCACGCTCGAGCTCTTGTCCCGTTCCCAGCCAGGTGTAGAGGGGCGGCATCATCCACTCGGTCAGGCATTCCAGCATGGAGATATCGATGCGCTCGCCGTGGCCGGTGCGCTGGCGCTGCAGCAGCGCGGCCAGGATGGAGGAGTAGCCGTACATTCCGGCGGCAATGTCGGCCATCGAGATGCCCACCTTGGAGGGAACCTCGGGCGTCCCGGTGACGCTGACCACTCCCGACTCGGCCTGGATGAGAAGATCGTAGGCCTTGCGGTCGCGGTATGGGCCTTCGGGCCCATAACCGGAGATGCCGCACCAGACAAGGGCGGGATGGCGCTCACGCAAACTGTCGTAGCCAAATCCCAGGCGTTCGACCTTGCCGGGTGCGAGATTGTGGATGAAAACGTCGCTGCGCAGGATGAGCTTGCGGCAAAGCTCAAGATCGGCGCTCTCTTTCAGGTTGAGCACGATGCTGCGCTTGCCGCGATTGAGCCAGGCAAAGTAGCTGGAGATGCCGCGCAGCGCGCCATCATAGCCGCGGGCGAAATCGCCGCCGTCGGGACGCTCTACCTTGATCACGTCCGCGCCCAGGTCGGCGAGTTGGCGCGAACAGAAGGGCGCGGCTGCGGCCTGCTCGATGGCCACCACCCGGATACCGGAGAGGGGCAGGGAATCGTGGGAGGCCCGTTGGCGGGCCGTGGTCTCGCCGCTCACGTCAGAACGACCTCGGCATTTCCAGAACGTGTTCCGCCAGGTAGGAGAGAATCAGGTTGGTAGAAATGGGGGCCACCTGGTACAGGCGCGTCTCGCGGAACTTGCGCTCCACGTCGTATTCGGCGGCAAACCCGAAGCCGCCGTGGGTCTGCAGGCAAACGTTGGCCGCCTCCCAGGAAGCATCCGCGGCCAGCAGTTTGGCCAGGTTGGCGGCGGCGCCGCAGGGCTGGCCGGAATCGAATTGCGCCGCGGCTTCATAGCGCATGAGGTCGGCCGCGAGCACGTTGGCGTATGCCCGCGCGATGGGAAACTGAACTCCCTGGTTTTGCCCGATGGGACGATTGAACACCACGCGCTCGCGCGCATATTTCCGCGCCCGATCAATGAACCAGAAGCCGTCGCCCACGCATTCGGCGGCAATCAGAATGCGCTCGGCATTCATTCCGTCGAGGATGTAGCGCATGCCGTGGCCTTCCTGGCCGACCAGGTTTTCCGCCGGAACCTCGAAATTGTCGAAGAAAACCTCGTTGCTTTCGTGATTCACCATGTTGCGGATGGGGCGCACGGTCATGCCCGGGCCCGAGGCGCGCAGGTCCACCAGGAACACGGAGAGGCCCTCGGTCTTCTTCTTCACCTCGGCGCGCGGCGTGGTGCGCGCCAGCAGCAGCATGAGGTCAGAGTGCTGCATGCGCGAAATCCACACCTTTTGTCCCTGGATCACGTAGGCGGCGCCGCGGCGGGTGGCGAACGTCTTGGTGCTGGTGGTGTCGGTTCCGGTGGTGGGTTCGGTGACGGCGAACGACTGCAGGCGCAACTCCCCGGCGGCAATGCGCGGCAGGTACTTGCGTTTCTGCTCCTCCGACCTGTGCCGCAGCAGCGTGCCCATGATGTACATCTGCGCGTGGCAGGCGCCTGAGTTCGCGCCCGAGCGGTTAATTTCCTCCAGGACTACGGATGCCTCGCTCAGGCTCAGGCCGCCGCCTCCGTATTCCTCCGGAATCAGCGCGGCCAGCCAGCCTGCCCGGGTCAATTCGCGCACGAACTCTTCCGGGTAGGCCGAAGACTCCTCGAGCTTTTGCCAATACTCGCTTTTGAACTGCGCGCACAACTCGCGTACGGAGCGGCGAAGGTCGCAGTGTTGGCCAAATCGCGGATTGATCTCCGTCATTGGAAAACGGCTCGCGCACGATTGTAGCGGCTGCCGGCGGCGCGGGGCAGTATACGGCAGCGGCGGGACCTCGCGGTTCCCAGTATCTACGCGTCTTGCGAGGGATGCGAAGTGCGGTAAATTCCCAGCACCTTCACCCATTCGGCTACTTCTTCCAGGTGCTGCAGGGCGCGCTCAGCGCGCGCGTCGCGCCCGCACAGAAGATCCACATAAAAAACGTATTCCCAGGGACGCCCGCGCACGGGCCGCGACTCGATTTTCGCCAGGCTGATGTCGCGCAGCGCGAAAACGCTCAGCGCCTTGAACAGCGCTCCCGGAAGATTTTTCAGGGAGAAGGCGATGGAGGTCTTATTCGCCCCCGCCATGGGGACGCGCCGCGTGCCGATGAGCAGGAAGCGCGTGAAGTTCTGCCGGTCGTCCTCCAGGCCGGACTGCAGGATGACGCCGCCGTATTCGCGCGCGGCCTGCCGGGGCGCGATGGCCGCCGCGTCCTTCAGCTTGCATTCCACGACGTGCTTCACGCTTCCCGCCGTATCGTAGAAAGGCTCTGCCCGTATGCCCGGGTGGGCGCGAAAAAAGTCGGTGCACTGCGCCAGCGCAACCGGGTGCGAAAACACGCGGCGCAGGTCGCGCAGTTGGACGCCCGGGGCAGCAACCAGGTGGTGGCTGATGCGCAGGCGGTACTCGCGCTGCACAAAGACGTCGTTGGCCAGCAACAGGTCGAAGTGCTCGGTCACCGAGCCGGCAAGCGAGTTTTCGATGGGGATGACGGCCGCGCGCGCGCTCCCGCGTGCCAGCGCGTCGAACACCTCGGCCGAGCGCTGGCAGGGAAGCACGGCGCACCCCGGCAGCATGCGCAGCGCCGCTTCATGGCTGAAGCAGCCGGGCTCGCCCTGGATGGCCACCTTGCCGGGGCGCGTCGCCCGTGGATGGCTCTTAGCAGGCATGGCTCGCGACCCGGGGCATGGGCTCGGCAATGGCGCGCATCAGCTTCTCGAAGCCCGGCAGGTCGAGCGATTGCGCGCCGTCCGAGAGCGCCCGCTCCGGGCAGGGATGAACCTCGACGATCACGCCGTCGGCGCCTACGGCCAGCGCGGCTCGGCTGGCCGGGGCAATCAGGCTGCGCCGGCCGGTGCCATGCGACGGATCGGCAATCACCGGCAGGTGCGAGAGCTCGCGGGCCAGCGCCACCGCCGCCAGGTCCAGCGTGTTGCGCATCATCTCGCTCTCGAATGTCTTGATGCCGCGCTCGCAGAGCACGACCTGCGCGTTGCCGCCGGCCAGCAGGTATTCGGCCGCGAGCAGCCACTCTTTTACCGTGGCTGAAGGGCCGCGCTTCAGAAGGACGGGCACATCGAGCTTGGCCAGCCTGCGCAGCAGCGCGAAGTTCTGCATGTTCCGCGCTCCCACCTGGAGCATGTCCGCGTGCTCGCAGATGATCTCCACGTCCTCGGTGCTCATGACCTCGGTGATGACGGGCAACCCGGTTTCGCGGCGCGCCGCATCCAGAATTTCCAGCGCCTCCAGCCCCAGGCCCTGGAAGTCGTAGGGCGAGGTGCGCGGCTTGTAGGCGCCACCGCGCAGCATGACCGCTCCGGCGCGCTTGACCGCCCTTGCCGTCTCCAGCATCTGCTCGCGCGATTCCACCGAGCACGGGCCCGCGATCACCACGAAGTCGCCTGCGCCAATGCGCACGCAGCCGGCTTGCACAACCGTGCGCTGGGGATGGGTCTGCCGGCTGACCAGCTTGAAGGGCGTCGCAATGGGGACCACGTCCTCGACCCCGGC
>JAMXLI010000098.1 GCA_024281115.1 Terriglobales bacterium
GGTGAAGTAGGTCGAAACCGCAAACACGTCCCACACCAGCGCGCTGCGAAACTGCGGCCACACGTTCATGGTGTTGGGATAGGGGAACAGCCAGTAGGCCAGCCAGGGCCGCCCCAGGTGCAGGACCGGGAACATTCCCGCGCAGGCCACCGCAAACAGCGTCATGGCCTCGGCAAAGCGGTTGATGGAGTTGCGCCATTCCTGCCGCAGCAGCAGCAGGATGGCGGAAATCAGCGTGCCCGCGTGCCCGATGCCGATCCACCATACAAAGTTGACGATGGCGAATCCCCAGCCAATCGGAATGTTCACGCCCCAGATCCCGATGCCGCGGTAGAACAGGTACGTCATCGCGAACAGCAGGATGAAGGTGAATACCGAGGCCACTCCGAAGCCCAGCAGCCAGCCTACCGAGGTCGGCCGCGCCAGCACGATGGTGCTGATCTTGTCGGTGATGCTGGCAAACGTGTGCCCCGGTTCGATGACGGGCGGCTTGGGGCCCACCGCTGATCCGAGGTAATCCTTCTCCGCCATGCCTACACGTGCTCCGCGTTGGGGTTGGTGATGCGCGCCAGGTACGTGGTGCGCGGGCGCGTGTTCAAGTCAGCCAGCAACCCGTAATCCCGTCCCCGCTTCTTGTGCTGGGCCACCCGCGCCTCTCCGTTATTCAGGTCGCCGAACTCGATGGCGCGCGTCGGGCAAACCTGCTGGCACGCGGTCTGGATTTCCTGGTCGCGAATCTTGCGGTCCTCCCGCTCGGAATCAATGCGCCTCTCGTTGATGCGCTGCACGCAATACGTGCACTTCTCCATCACTCCTCGGCTGCGCACGCTCACGTCGGGGTTGCGCATCATCTTCAACTGCGGCGTATTCCAGTCCTGGAACAGCAGGAAATTGAAGCGCCGCACCTTGTAGGGGCAGTTGTTCTGGCAATACCGCGTTCCCACGCAGCGGTTGTACACCATGTCGTTCAGCCCTTCGGAGCTGTGCACCGTCGCCCCCACCGGGCACACGTACTCGCAGGGCGCGTTTTCACAATGCATGCAGGGCACCGGCTGGTAGTAGATCTTGGGATTGTCGCGGTCGCCCTGATAGTAGGTGTCCACCCGCAGCCAGTGCATGTGCCGCCCACGCACCACCTGCTCCTTGCCCACGATGGGGACATTGTTCTCCGACTGGCAGGCGATAATGCAGGCGTTGCAGCCCACGCACCGGTTCAGGTCGATGCTCATGCCCCACTGGTAGCCCTTGTATTCGAACGCGGGATACAGGGTCTCGTCTTCCGCGGGGATTTGCGCCGGGCCCTTGGCGAACTCCGGATTAGCCTGGTAGGCGCCCGCCGTGCCGGTGATCACGGCCGGGCGCGGTCCCACGGCCGTGTCCATGGTCTGCTGCCCCTGCGTCGATGCCAGCTTGTAAGTCTCCCCCACCTTGCGCAGCTGCACCCCGCTCACGCTCCAGGGTTGCCCGCTGTTGCGCAGCCGGTACAGGTCGAAGCCTGCGCCCGTGCCGGCGCGGCCCGCCTTGGTGCGCCCGTATCCCAGGTTGGCGGTCACGGAGTCTTCCGGTTGGCCCGCCTGGATCCACACCGCCGCCCGCGCCTTGCGCCCTCCCGCCTCAATTTCCACTACGTCTTCTTTATTTAGTCCCAGACGGGCCGCCAGCTTGGGGCTCACCAGCAGCGGGTTGTCCCAGGTCACCTTGGTCATGGGCTTGGGCAACTCTTGCAGCCAGCCATTGTTGGCGAAGCGGCCGTCGTAAATTGCCGGATCGCGCTGAAACGTGAGCTCAATGCCTTCGCTGGCCGCCTCCGGCGCCGGGAACCCCGCCGTTTTCGCGCGCACCGTTACCGGGGCATACTCCGTGCCGGCCACAAAGCCGTCGTGCACAGACTTGCGCCAGAATTTTTCGAACTCGCTCTCCTGCGGCGGCGGCGTCCCCACGTTGGCGGGAACGGCGGTCTGCTGCGGCAGCTTGCCCGACGATTTGCCCGACGGGCGCTTCCCCCAAAACGCGCGCAGAATCTCGTAGCCGGAACTCTGGCCTTGGCCGGTGAAAACCGCCAGCACCTCGCTCGCGGTCTTCCCGTCGTAAAGCGGCGCGATCAGCGGCTGCGTCATCAGCACGCTGCCATCGAAGGCGCGGGCGTCGCCCCACGACTCGAGATAGTGGGCTTCGTTGACGTGCCACTGGCAGAGTTCGGCGGTCTCATTGGCGTAGAGACCCAGGTGTACACGCAGCGGCACCTTCTTTAAGACCTCGGCCAGGTTCAAGTCGGCGGGCGCCTCGTACACCGGGTTGCCGCCAAGAATGAGCAGCAACTCGACTTTGCCCGCGTTCATGTCGGCCGCTAGCTCGCGCAGCGACTGGGTCTGGTCGATCCAGTTCGCCGCTACCGGCTCGGTATAAACCACCGTCCGCCCGGCGTTGCCCAAAGTTTCATTCAGGGCGTGCGCCAGCGCGTGCACTACGGGAGCGGCGTGGTCGCCGGCCAGCACCACGCTCTTGCCGCGATGCTGCTGCAGGTCGGCCGCGACCGCCTCCAGGAAGCTCGCTGCCGAACTATTCAGCGCGCCTCCGCCCGCCGCAATACCCAGCTTGCCTGCCAACGCCCGCGCAAACTGTTCCACCTCCGCGGCCCGCACCGGTAGTCGGTGGTCGGCATTGCCGCCCGTCGCCGTGGTCGTACTCTCCACCACGTACAGGCGGTTCATCGCGCCACCATCCGGGTCCCGGCGGTCGCCGAACTCGCGCGCGTAGCGCTCGAACCCGGGAAAGCCGCCGTACAGGAAATCCGCGTCCAGTGCCAGGATGACGTCCGCATCCCTCAGCCGGTATTGCGCCTCCAGCGGCCGGCCGAACGCCATTTCCGCTCCCGCGCGCGCATTGTCGCGGTTCACCGGCTCGTATTGGTGCCACTTCGCCTGCGGGAAGGCGCGCAGCACCGCGTTGAGCTGGTCGGCGACGGAGGGCGAAGACACCGTCTGCGTCAAGATCCGCAAGCCCGCTCCGCCGGAAGCTTGCTGCGCCGCCACTGGCGCCTGCATGGCTGCTAGAAAAGAGGAAAATGGCCGAATTTCGCCCTTGAACAAGGGAGAGGGCGACCGGTCGGGATCATACAAGTCGAGCAGCGACGCCTGCGCGAAGACATCGGTAGCTCCCAGCGATGCCGCGTGCTCGGGATTGCCTTCAATCTTGGTAGGACGCCCTTCGTGGCTCTCCACTAATAGGGCCTTGCCGTAGCCGCCGAGCGTCATGGCTGTGGCGAAGAACAGGGGCCGCCCCGGGATCAGCTCCTCCGGCTGGCGCACGTAGGGAACAATCGGCTCCAGCGGCTGCTTGGTGCAGCCCGTCAAGCCCGCCAGGGCCAGCGAGGCGCTCATCAATTGCAGAAAGCCGCGCCGCGAAACCGGATCCAGCCACTCGGAAGCGCCCTTGGGGAACTCGCGGTGCAATTGCTCCTTGAACTCGCGCGACCCCGCCAGCTCTTCCAGGCTGCGCCAGAACTCGGGACCTTCGCCGGAGGCCAGCTTTTCTCGCGCCGCTTCCAGGTCACGACGCGTCAGCCGCTCCGCCGGCTCGTGCCCCGGGCAGACCGCCTCGTGAAGAATCTTGAAACTTTCCTCTGCCATGCTCCCTTGCGTTCCTGCCGCGCCCTCCGACGGTGCGGCTAGCGGTGGCACGTACTGCAACTGGTAATGTCGCTCACACTGCGCAGCTTGTATTTCTGCGCTAGCGCACGGCCTAGTTCCACTTGGCCGGAGTAGCTCTTGCCCTCAAACTGCACCGGGTTCTGCCCGTCCGGGGGCTGGTACTCGGCGTTAAAGATCTCCGATCGCGGCCGCAGGAACTTCTCCGGCTCGCGATGACAATTCAAGCACCACTCCATCTGCAGGGAAGCGTAGTTGTACATCAGCGGCATGCGCGACACCGGCCCGTGGCAGGTGGTGCACCCGACGCCCTTGGCCACGTGGATGCTGTGATTGAAGTACACGAAGTCGGGCAGATCATTGACCCGATTCCACACCAGCGATTGCCCCGTCTGGTAACTCTGCCGCACCGGCGCCAGCAAAGCGGCATTGGTCCAGATCTGCGCGTGACAATTCATGCAGGTTTTCGTCGGCGGGATGCCGGCAAAGCTGGAGACCTCGACCGACGTGTGGCAGTAGCGGCAATCGATGCCCAGGCCGCCCACGTGGTGCTGATGGCTGAAGGGAACAGGCTGCGGCCGCACCACCCCGGCGTAGGTGTAATACGGCGAGCGTTGCAACTGCGCAAAAACCCAGAACAGCACCGCCACCAGGATCAGCGTGCCAAAAATCGTGAAGCGCGAGATGGTGTTGGTGCTGCGATGAAAAATCTGCGGCATTCAAGGTCCGCCGGGCGCCGCCTCTTCCGCGCCCTCGGCTCCGTGACCGGCCGTCACCCAGCACGTGTGAGGGCCATCACGAAAACTGGTGATTATAGAGGTCGCACACCGCGCGCCGCAAGCGGACGCGGTCGAATGCCGCTGAAATTTCTTTCCGCGCTCTCATGGGAATGACAAAAACGAAGAGGAAACCGGCGCCGCGGCCCGCGTTTGAGCGCGCGGGGAGCGCGCCGCGGGAATTTTCAGAGTTGCAATTCCGCCCGCACCGCGTTGTCTTCGGCTTCCGCCCGCATGCGGAATCCCAGCTTGTGGCAGATGCCGCGCATCTCCCGGTTCTCCGCCAGCATGGTCGAGACCACGCGTTCCACCTTCTCGTCGCGCGCGATGGCGATCAGGCGCCGATAGAGTTCCGTCCCCAGCCCTTGGTGCTGGAAATCGTCGCGGATCACCGCCGCCGCCTCCGCTTCGCTCACCCCGTGCAGTTTGCTGAGCCGCGCCACCGCGATGATCTCCGCTTCCCCGGTGGCGGCATTGCGGTGCTCCGCCACCAATGCCATTTCGCGGTCGTAGTCAATAAAGCAGATGCGCGTCATCCGCTCGTGCGCAGTGCGCGTGGAGAGCTTCAGCGCCTGAAAGTAGCGCAGGTAGACGCTGCGCTCGGAGAGCGCCTGGTGGAAGCGGATCATCAGCGGCTCGTCTTCCGGGCGTATGGGACGCAGCGTGACTTCCACCCCGTTCTTCATCCGCCAGCGCGCCTGGTACTGCGCCGGGTAGGGCCGAATGGCCAGGCGAGGCAGCGCCTCCGGGCGGGTGGCCGGATCGTGCAGCACGATGCGCGCGTCCAGCGCGATCAACCCGTCCGCCGAAACCAGCAGCGGATTGATGTCCATCTCCCGGATCCAGCGCTGCTCGACCACCAGGTGACTGAAGGCCACCAGCAACTCTTCCAGCCCGCCCATGTCCACCGCGGGTCTGCCGCGGACGCCCGCCAGCGCCCGGTAAATGCGCGTCTGCTCCATGAAGCGGCGGGCCAGGGTGGAATTCAGCGGCGGAAGCGCCAAGGCGCGGTCCTTCATGACTTCCACCAGTTGTCCCCCGGCGCCAAACAGCAACACCGGGCCAAACTGCGCGTCTACCGAGCTGCCCAGGATGAGCTCATAGCCCTCCGTCTTCACCATCGGCTGCACCGTGACGCCAAGGAAGCTTCCGCTGCCCGCCTTCTCCTGTGCCGCGCTTTCAATGGCCCGGTACGCGGCGCGAACCCCGTCGGCGTGGCGCAGATTCAGGTGCACACCGCCTACGTCTGTCTTGTGCGTGATGGTTTCCGAAAAAATCTTCAGCACCACGGGATAGCCGATTTCCCGGGCTCTCGCCGCCGCCTCCTCCGGTGAGGTCGCCACCCACGTCTCCACACACGGAATGCCGTAGGCCTGCAGCACCTGCTTCGATTCAACCTCGGTGAGCAGCGTGCGCCCGGCGCTTCGCGCCCTGCCGATAATCTCCTCGGCGGCCCGGCCTCGCTCCTCCACCGCCGCTTCGCGCGGCAGCACCGGGGTTTCGTACAGCCCCTTCAGGTTGTAGGCGTACCGCCACATGAAATAGAAGACGCGCGCGGCGGTGTCGGGAAACGGGAAGGTCGGAATGCCGGCCTGGTTGAGGATGGTTTCGCCCTTCGCCACCGTTTCCCCGCCCATCCAGCTGGCCAGCACGGGCTTGCCGGTGCTGGCCGCATACGGCTTTAGCGCCTGGGCGGTCAGCTCGGGAGCGGTCATGGCCTGCGGGCACAACACGGCCAGCAGGCCGTCGATGTTCGGATCGCGCGCGGCAATCTCCAGCGCGCGTGCGTAGCGCTTAGCGTCGGCGTCGCCCAGCACGTCAATCGGATTGCCGTGACTCCAATGTGGCGGAAGCACCTGGTTCAGGGCGGCCATGGTGTCTTCCGAGAGCGGCGCCAGTTCGCCGCCCAGGGTGATCAGCGCGTCAGTAGCCAGCACCCCCGGACCGCCCGCATTCGTCAGGATCGCCAGCCGCGGTCCGCGTGGGCGGGGCTGCCGCCCCAGCACCTCCGACATGTAGAACAGGTCCGCGATGGTGCTCACCCGCAGCACCCCGCAGCGCCGGAAGGCTGCTTCCAGCACTTCGTCACTCCCGGTGAGCGAGCCGGTGTGCGATGCCGCGGCGTGCGCCGCCGCTTCCGTCCGCCCCGCCTTGATCACGATG
>JAMXLI010000099.1 GCA_024281115.1 Terriglobales bacterium
TCAACCAGCTCGCCGAAGATGGCGCGTCCGGGTTCCAGCCGGCGCTTCAACCGCAGCATGGGCGCGGCCAGGGAGCGCGCCTCGGCGCCTGCCAGCCGCACCACCCCGATGCCGCCGCGCCCGGGCGGAGTGGAAATGGCAACGATGGTGTCGTCGAGGTTCACGGCTGGGGAATGCTGATCGAGTTCCCCCGCGCGCGCGCGAATTGCGCAGTCGCCGCCACAGTCAGCAGCAGGACCGCGGACACAAGTTTCATGGGGGAATTATCGCCGAACCTGGCGGTGCTTGCCGGAACCCGCGCCACCTCTAATGGCGGCGGGGGGTGGCGGGCTTGGCCTGGTAATCCTTCGGGTAGACGACCACGGCGCGGCGGCCGCCTTCGCCCGCGCTCTCGGTCCTGAGATCGCCGGCATCGCGCAAGGCCAGGTGCACGATGCGGCGCTCGCGCGACGACATAGGCGCGAAAGTGTAAGGCAAGCCGGTCTTGCGCACGCGTTCCGCGGCCACCCCGGCGGCCAGGCGCAGCTCTTCCAGGCGCATGACGCGGTGGTTCATGCAATCGAATGCCATCCGGTCGTGCTCAGAGGACGGCAACCGCAGTACCTCCTGGGCGATCGTTTCCAGCGCGCGCAACAGTTCGCCGCCGCGCTCCAGCAGCAGCGCGCTGTCGGGGCCGGAGAACTCAACCAGGATCTCCGGCCGCTCCCACTCGCGCTCTTCGGGCAGCACCGGATCCACCATGATCCTGTACTTCAGGCGAAAGCCCGTCTGTCCGAGAATGAGCCGTAACAGCTCGTCGATCTTGCGTGCCGCCGCGGGCTTGTCAGGTATAGGCATCAGTTGCAGGGCTAGGCCTTGCCCTTGGGATCCTTGGGATCCTTCGGGCCCTTCCCATCTTTTTTGCGCGCCCGCTTTTCCATCTCGGCACGCATCTCGCGGCCGAGCTGGCTGCGGTTCATCAGCACCTGCTGCACGATGGAGATGCCGTTACCCACCGTCCAGTACAGGCACAACCCGGCGGCGAAGTTCCAGCTGATTACACCCAGCATGAGCGGCATCATCAAGTTCATCATTCGCTGCTGCGTGGGGTCCATGGCGCCTTGCGGTGTCATGCGCTGCACCAGCAGGGTAGTGATGATAATTCCAATAGGCAAAATGTGGTACGGGTCGGAGGCCGAGAGGTCGCGCAGCCACAGCCAGGGCGCTTGCCGCAATTCGATCGCCGCCCCCAGCATGGAGTAATAGGCGAAGAGGAACGGCATCTGCAGCAGCAGGGGCACGCACCCGCCAATCGGGTTCACGCCCTCGCGCTTGTAGAGTTCCGCCATTTCCGCGTTCATGTTCTGCCGGCGCGGATCCTTCAGGCTGTACTTCTTGTACTTCTCCTGGATGGCCTTGATCTGCGGCGCCACCTTCTGCATCTTGAAGGACGACTTCATGCTGGAAATACGCAGCGGCATCAGCGCCACATTGATCACCAGGGTCTGCAGGATGATCGCCCAGCCCCAGTTGCGGACCATGTGGTCGTAGGTCCAGTGCAGCCAGGAGAACAGCGGGTGGGCGATGACGCCGAAGAAACCGAAGTTGACCAGCCCGCGCAAGTCGCCGTTGCGCGATTGCACGGTCTGCACCACATCAATCGCCTTGGGACCCACGAATACGCGCAGAGTGGTCGGGCCGTTGCTGCTGCCCACGGCCGCACCCGGCACTTCCACCTTGGCGGTTTCGCTGGGCTTGTCGGCGGACTTGGGAACGTCGAGGTCGTGGCGCAGCGCGACCATCGCCGCCGATTCCGGCTGGTCGGGAAGAAACACGGCGGCAAAGTAGTGGTCCTCGGCGCCCGCCCAGTACAGTGGACCGGAAATGGTGGAGCCCCCGCTGACCTTCTTTGCCGGCAAGCGCTGCACGTCTTCCCCGCCGTGCCAGTTGCGGCCACCGGCATAAGTAACCAGCGCAGCGGTGGCATAGTCGCCGGCCACCACCGCGTCTCCGAAACCCGCCGGCCAAGCCAGGAACGCGGTTACCGGCGAGCCCTTGGACTGCACCGTGGTTTCAGCATCGACCGCGTACGTGGAGTTGAAGCGAAAACGCTTGCGAACGCTCAGGTCACCGTCTGCGTACTCGAAGTCCACTTCGGCGGGAGCGCTGGCCGCGCCGGTAACGCTGGGCACAAAAAGCGCGGAATTCAGGCGCGTGCGCAGGCCCTCATCGTACGTCCACAAGGAAAGAGGAAACCCAAACCGGCTGGAACCCGCGAGATTCACGAGTTCCAGCGGCCTGCCCTTCTCGTCTTTGAATTTCTTGAGCACCCACGACTTCACCTGGGCGCCGCGGTTGGTGAAGGTCACCTTGTAGAGATCGCTCTCCACGATGGTTTCGGTCTCACTCGGCGCGCGGCGGGCCGCAGCCGAAGACTGCTCTGCTTCCGCGCTGGCCTCACCTTTTTTCTTTTCCACCACCGCCGGGCTCGGCGCGGAACTCGGAGGCGGCGAGGTCTGGGCAGACTTATCCTGCGAACTTGCGGGCTGTTCCTTGATGCCCAGCTTCTTCATCAGCAGCGGCTGGGCCGCCAGAATGATGAGAAAGGTGAGCGCGAAAACGATCAGCAGCCGGCGTTCCAGCCCGGGGTCTTGCTGAGGATTGGGGAAGTCGTTCAAACCTGGCTACCTTGACCGGCAACTGCTGGCGTTCCCGGCGCCGGACCGGCGCCGCTGTCTGCCACAACTGGATCGTATCCGCCCCGCGCCAGGGGGTGGCAGCGCAGCAGCCGCCCTAGCGTGCGCGCGCCACCGCCCAGGACGCCGTAACGCTCCACCGCTTCCAGCGCATATTCCGAGCAGCTCGGCACATAACGGCAGGCCGGAGGCAATAGCGGTGAGATCCAGCGCCGGTAAGCGCGTAACCCGAAAACAATCAGGTTCATCGCTCCCGCTCCTTGCCGGCTTGCGCGGCAGTATCCGGGGCCACGCCGAGCCTGGAATTCACCTGGCGAAAACCGCGCGCCATCTCGCTGGCGAGGTCCGCAAACCTTACCCGCAGCACCGAGCGCTTGGGGTTGATAACCACGTCCGCCAGGGCGCGCAGCTCCGAGCGGCGCAAGCGCACCGCCTCCCGCAGCCGCCGCCGGATGCGGTTGCGCTCGACGGCCCCTCCCAGCGCGCGGCTTACGGTAAACCCAATGCGCGCGCCTCCGCCGTTCTCCTGGGCTAAAAAAAATATTGTCATGTGTCGCCCGAAGTGACGCTCGCCCTTCTGGTAAACACGTTCGAAGTCAGCATGCTTGAGCAACCGCGCGGCGCGCGGGAAGCCGCATGTGTTCGGAACGCGCGGCTTGCCTCCAGCCTGGATCTGCGGATTTCCGTTCACGGGCTCACACGCCGAGCGGGCGCAGGAGAGGCTATTCGCGGAATCCCGGCTTCACCGAGACCCGCTTGCGCCCCTTGGCGCGCCGGCGCGACAACACGGCCCGTCCGCTCTTGGTCTTCATCCTGGTGCGGAACCCGTGCGTCTTCGAGCGGCGGCGGCGGTTCGGCTGGAACGTGCGCTTCGGCATGAAAAATGGCTGCTCCTGACTGAAAAAAATCGCGTGGAAACAATCCAAAAGTATATAGGACAGCCGCCCGACCGGCAACGCGAGTCGCTGGCCCGCGCTCGACACACCCGCGATGTCGCACTTTGCCGCGCGCATTGGAGCGCGCGCGCGGCATCGCAACATGCGCGATGCATGAGTCCTTCGGCCCATGCACCGCAA
>JAMXLI010000100.1 GCA_024281115.1 Terriglobales bacterium
ACCGCACCACCACCTGGTGCTGCAAAATGCGTACATGCGCGCATTTCGGGTGGAAGTGGCACCGCACGAGCAGACTTTGCTGCACCATCACGCCTCCGATTATGTTTCGGTAATCTTGGGCGAGGCAGAGGTGGAGAACGATGTTGAGGGCAAGCCCCCGGCCGCGGCGAAGAGCGCCGCTGGCGATGTTCGCCTTACGCCGGCGCCTCTCACCCACTTGGTGAAGAATATCGGCCGTACTCCCTTTCGCAACATTACGGTGGAAATTCTGAACGCCGCTCCGGCGGCAACTTCCGCGACCGAGGCGGCAACCGCTCCGCCCACGCGCGCTGCCCATGGGATGACGCGGGTGGCGAAGGGCGAAACCGCAGCGGTACGCATCTCCGAGACCACCATTAACCCCGGCGTCCTGGTTCCCGAGCATACTCATTCCTTACCCCACCTGCTGGTGGCGCTCAGCGATCTGGAACTGCGCAGCGACTTCCCCGGCCAGCCCTCCGAGACCGTGCAGTTGAGGGCCGGTGAGGTGCGCTGGTTCGAAGCCGGTCTCAAACACTCCGTCACCAACCTGAGCCGCGCGCCCGCGCACTACGTGACCCTGGATTTCAAGTAGCGGGCAAGTAGTGCGCAACTCTCGATGCATTGCCCTCGGGAACGGCGATGCTGCCGACCGCTTCTGCAATGGCGCCGCCCAGGTCAGAGGTACCCGAATGCCCCCCGATATCGGGCGTCTTGGGACCATTTTCCTTCAGCACGCTCTCGATGGCGCTCTCGATTGTGGCCGCGGCCTGCGCGTGTCCCAGGTGGGCCAGCATCATCGCCCCCGACCAGATCTGCCCGATGGGGTTGGCGACCCCCTGGCCGGCAATATCGGGCGCGGAACCATGGACCGGCTCAAACATGGAGGGATACTCGCGCTCCGGGTTTAAGTTCGCTGAAGGAGCAATGCCAATGGACCCTGCGATGGCCGGCCCCAGGTCGGAGAGAATGTCTCCGAACAGGTTGGAGCCCACCACCACGTCGAACCAATCCGGATGCCGCACGAAATGCGCGGTCAGGATATCGATGTGGTATTCATCCGTCTGAATGGCGGGAAACTCGCGGGCTACGTGCGCGAAGCGCTCGTCCCAATAAGGCATAGTGAACACTATGCCGTTGGATTTGGTGGCCGAGGTGACGTGGCGCTTGCGCCGGGCGGCAAGCTGAAAGGCGTAGCGGATGATGCGGTCGCAGCCCCGGCGGGTAAACACGGATTCCTGGATCACCAGCTCCGCCTCCGTGTTGTCGAAGAGCCGGCCGCCGATGTTCGAATACTCGCCTTCGGTGTTCTCGCGTACCACACAGAAGTCAATGCTTCCCGGCCTGACCTCGCGCAGCGGCGAAGCGATGCCGGGAAGCTGGCGCACCGGCCGCAGGTTTACGTACTGCTGAAAACCGCGGCGGATGGGGATCAGCAGCCCCCAAAGCGAGATATGGTCGGGCACATCGGGATGACCGACAGCGCCCAGGTAGATGCCGTCGAACTTGCGTAACTGCTCCAGGCCATCGGGCGGCATCATCCGTCCGGTGCGCAAGTAGGTCTCGCAGCTCCAGTCGAAAAACTTCCACTGCCATTGAATGCCGAAGCGCCGCCCGGCGGCTTCGAGCACCCGAATGCCCTCCGGCACCACCTCGCGTCCTATGCCGTCGCCGGGAATCAGGGCTATTTCGTAGCGTGCTTTCACCGGGAGCCTTCCTTCTCCGAGGATGCCTGGGCAAGTAGTTGTGCCAGCTCGCGAACGTCCGCCATTTCCTGCAGTTCGGCAACGCGGGCCACGATGGTCGCCGCCTTCTCCCGCTTCCACCCGGCGAATTCGGCGCAGCCCCGGAATTTTTCCGCGACCTCTTCATAGGTCATAGGATCGGACGGGCTCCCCTTGGCAAAGTCCGCCCGCCCGCTCAGCACGCGGCCATCGTTCAGGCGGATTTTGAGGATGCTGGTCATCTTGTCGTAGCCGGCCTTTTCCGCTTCCGGATCAACGTAGAAGTTAATTCTCCCCACCATAGCTTGCACGTCTGGGCGCCTGACCGTCACGTCGGTAAACTGCGCCAGCCCGGCGCGCCCTTCGAGCAGCAGGATCGAAAGGCAGAACTCCATGCTGAACTTGGCTTCCAGTCCGGTTTTCGGACGATGGTGGATCAGTGCGTTGGGCATGTTCCGGTTCGTGCCCACGTCAATCCGTTCCACCAGCGAGGGCTGAATGTGATGCACGCGGACCAGGCGCGCCAGTTCGGTCATGGCCGGATGGGTGAGCGATCCGGAAGGGTAAGGCTTGATGGAGACGCCGGGAGAAATGAAAGTCCAGGGATGGCCCAGGCTGCTCACGATGGTCGAGGGATCGTACCCGCCGCCATAGGCGTGGAAAAATCCGCGCGGCGCCTCCAGGATGTCGGGGGCCGACGTCCATCCCAGGGGCGCCAGGTCCGCCGAGAGCACGCCGACCTCAGCCGCGTGCCCGGCGTGAAACGGTTTCATCATGGTGCCGAAGTTCTCGCGCAGCCCCGCCGCCTGGCTGGCGGCGATGCCCAGGACCTGGGCTATCTGCTCCGGGCTGCTGCGGCGAAGGCGAGCGCAGGTGGCGGCCGCGCCCAGGGTGCCACACGTCCCCGTGGAATGGAAACCGTCTTCGTAATGGCGGGGCGAGATGGCCTCAGCCACCTTGCATTCGACTTCCACTCCCGCGTGGTACGCCGCCATGAACTCCTTTCCGGAACAGCCTCCGCCCGCCTCCGCCGCGGCCAGCGCGGACGCCAGTGCCGGCGCAGTGGGATGTGTAAGCAGGCCGTAAACCCGGTCTTTTGCGGCGGAAAGTTGCGTGTCGTCGAAATCGTCGGCGTGGATGCTGACGCCGTTGGCGAAGGCTGCGAATCGCGCCGGAACCTTGAGCGCACTCCCAGCCACCGTCGCGCTTCCGCCGCGACATTCCAGTTGCTGCAGGTGCGCCCGAACTATGGCGCCGGATTGCGCCACCGAGCCGGCCAGCGCCAGCCCCAGTCCGTCCAGGATGGATTTTTTACCCAGCGCGATCAGCTCGGCCGGAAGGCTGGCATACTCGGTGCCCGCCACGAACTCAGCCACGCGCCGGGTAACGCCTTTCACCTCGGGAAATGCCGGTCCGCAGGCTGGGTCCGCCGCGGCAAGTGCCGGCGGTATCGCCCAGGCGGCGCACGCTCCCGCCATCGAGGTTTGCAGAAATTGCCGTCTACGCATTGGGGTCCGGAAAGGCGGCCGGCCGGCCGCGCGGGGGCAGGAAGCTCGCCATCATTTCACGACTAGCGTGCTCATGCGTTTGGGTACTTCTCCCACCGGTATCAGCGCTAACGGCTTGAGAGAACCGGCCTCAATTACAGAAACCGAACGGTCAGCGGAGTTGGAAACGTATACGCGTTTCCCGTCGGGGGTGAAGGTTATCCATTCCGGCACCGCGCCCGTGCTTCGGCCATCCAGGGTATGCACCAGCGGCAGGTCGGCATGTCCCAGCAGCGTGAGGTCGGGAAGAGAATACTTGAAAACTGCGTTGGCTTGCGTGCTGTTCACCCACAGGGATTTTCCATCCGGCGCGACGCCGATCCCGTGCGAAGGCGTGCCCGTCCGCCCCTCCACCACGCCAAAGGGGGTGGGCGCGTCGGGCAGCTTCAGGCGCAAAACCTCAGTCCGCCGCGCGAAGTCCACTACCACGAAGCCATGGAAGTTCGAGAGCTGAAGAAAAATACGGTCTGTGGATCCGTCCGCGTGGACGCTGAACGCCATGGGACGCACGCCGGCTTCAAACTTGATTTCCCACTCCGGTCGGTTGGTCGCCAGGTCCACCACCGTCGCGGACTTTCCCTCGATGGAGCCGCTCACGGCGTACTTCCCGTCAGGCGTTACATAGACGTTGTGCACGCTCCCGCTCAGCGGGATGGTTTGCCGCCGCTCCAGCGAGGCGGCGTCAATCACGTCGAGGGCCCCGCGCGGCCGCCTTATTCCTACCAGGACCCGGCTTCCGTCCGGAGTAATGGCGAGGTTGTTGGGGCGTCCGCTGAGCGGCACCTTGCGCAAAACCGCCCCGCTCTGCGTATCCACAACGTCGAGGACGCTCTCCGATTCGTTGCTGACATAGGCGCGCGTGCCGTCGGACGAGAACGTGACGCCGTGCGGCAACTCAATCCCCTCAATCACCTGTACGACCTTGTTGGTGGATGCGTCCACCACATCTATCGTATCGCCGGCGCTGCTGGTGACGTAGATACGCGGGCCACGTGGCGGGTCGCTGGACCGCGCCGCCACGCCCTGGCGGACCCATTGCGCCAGGGTGAGCCAGTCCGGATCGTTGGTGGATTGAAATTGCCGCCCACCCGAGTGAAAAGGATCGCCTCCAGCCTCGGGCGCCAGCGGGTGCATCAGCAAACGGCTCGCTGCGGGATCGCCCGGAGCTACCTGCTGCATGGCATTCTCGTAATTGTTCTGCGTCTGCTCCGCGTTCCACGTCGAGGCGCCCGGAAGTAGCGGCTGCAGCCGAAATGCCCGGCTCGCCTCTACGTGGCAACCGTAGCAGCGGGCGTGTCCGGGCCGGTTCTTGAGGAAAATTGGCTGCACCTCGTTTTCGAAGAATTGCCGGTCCAGTTCTCCGTTCGCACCCGCGGCCATGGCGGCTTGCGCTGCTGTGGGGGTCTGGTTTACCCAGCGCGCCAGGATTTGCCATTCCGGGTCCTGGTGCGACTTCCAGAACTTGCCGCCGGTGTGGGCGGCATCGCCGCCCGCTTCTGACGCAAGGGGATGCAGCAGCAGCGGGCTGCGCAGGGGGGCGCCCGGCGTCACCAACCGCGAAACTGCTTGAAAGTTCTGGCGCGACTGTTCTTCTGTCCAGGAAGTCTGCCCTGGCAGGAGCGGCTGCAGCCGCAGGGGGGTGGCCAGCGCTGAATGGCAGTCGTAACAGCGCGGCCCGGTTCGTGGCTCCAGGAAGATCGGCTCGATGCGCGCGCGGTAGGTCGCGAAATCCAAGGGCAAGGGCCGGTCTTGGCCGGCAGCCCCGGCCGGCGCCGCTGCAACTCTCGATCCTGTTTCCGTTCCTTGCGCCAGGACGTAGCCGACGCCCAGCAAGGCCAGCGACAATACCGCGACAACCTTTGGCCGTCCTTTAACCAAGGGATCCTTGTCGGTGCGCTTTACCAAATGACCTTCACGGCAAATTGGATCTCCCGCGCCGTCGTGCTGGTGTGAGACAAACGTCCCGCGACCCCGGTCGGGGCTCCGGTCCCGTCGAAGATGTCGGTGTTGTCGGGCGTAGTGGGAACCGCGAAATTGGCATGATTGGGCAGGTTGAACATTTCGGCCCGGAACTGCACGTTGAAGGTTTCGGAGATTCGAGGAATGTAATTGTTCTTGAACACCGAAAAGTCCAGCGAGGTCACGCCCGGCCCGATCAGGATATTGCGCCCCGCATTCCCGCGCAGATTAAAGCAGTCTGGAAATGAAACTGGGCCGCCCACGCTAGGCGGCGCTTTGTCGCAGTTGGCCAGCCAGAAAGCCATGTCGGGAGCTGCCGGCACCGCGAAGCAGTTGGTCTTAACGTAATGGTCTACGCTGCCCGGATTGATGAGGCTCTGGCAGCCGCTTCCACCCAGCCGGTTGGGGACGTCCCAGTCGTCGCTGCTGAGGGTCCCGAGCGGATCGCTGCCGGTGCCGAAGGTAGGGCTGAACGGCACTCCATCGCTGGCGGTGAAGATCAATCCCAGTTGCCAGCCATTGGCCAACCAGCGCGCCGGTCCCGAGAACGAGTGCGGCGTGGGCACCTCCCACGTGCCATTCACCACGAAGGTGCGGCCAATGTCGAAGTCGGACAGCCCGCGGCTGACGCGCGGATCGAACCAGGTGAGGCTGGAAATGGAGTTTCCGAAAGCATCGCCAGCGACCGTGGCCGAGCTGGTATCGATGCTCTTGCCCCAGGTGTAGGTTCCTTGCAATTGCAGCCCGTGACTCATGCGCTTCGCCACCTGCAATTCCAGCGCGTTGTAATAGGAGCGGCCCACGTAGAACATTCCCCGCACCGATCCGAAGTTCTCGTTGATGCGGCTGGGCGGCTGGCCGGTGGTGAGCAGGTTCCCATTCACATCGACTTGTGGCCACAGATAACCGGCCGCGGTCTTCACCGGCAGCACCATGTCGGCATCGTCCACCCGGAAAGGCTGATGGATTCCGCGCGATCCTACGTACGCGATCATAGCGGTCAGACTGGGAGTGAGCTGCTGTTGTACGTTCAGGTTCCACTGCATCACATAATTGCGCTTGGGATCGGGCTGGATGTAGGTGGAACGGATCTTTCCCGCCGGTAGCGGCGCCGGCAGCCCGTCGAAGAAGGGATGCGCGCTGGGGAAGGAGGAATTCGGGATAACCGTGTATTCGAAGAAAGGAGCGGCCAGCGTGGTCAGCAGGATGAACTGGTAGGGCAGCGGCTGCACGTCGAAAACGCCAAAGCCTCCTCGCACCGCGGTCTTGCCCGCGCGAAACGGGTCCCAGGCGAATCCTATGCGCGGCTCGAAGTCGCGCGTGGTGGGATTATGGAAAAAGGGGTCTCCCAGGTGAGGGATCGCATCCGACAGGTTGCGCAGGTTGGCCAGCTTTCCGCTCGCCTCGGTGGGGACGGTGGACATCTCGTAACGCAACCCCAGGTTGAGAGTGAGGTTGGGCTTTGCGCGCCAGTCGTCCTGCACGTAGGCGCCGAGCAGCGTCTGCCGAAGATGCCGCGGGCTGACCGTGCTCACCACGCCACCCTGGAACTTCTTGGGATTGTTCTGGAGAAAATCCTGCAGTGTGTCGAACTGCCAGATGCCATTGGGATCGGTGAAAGCCTGCACGTCCAGTTGCATCCGCTCCGCCGAGAAGCCGAAGCTCAGCGAGTGCGTGCCTTTGGTTAAAAAGGCGTCGTCGTAGGTTTGAAAGGAATTCCAGTAGTAGGTATAAGTCGGGAGTCCGCCCACGCCTCCGGGCATGGGAGTGACAGCGCTGATAAACACCTGCGCGGCGTCGCGGCCCGCAAAAGCCCCAAGTGAAGTATCGGCCGCCGCGGGGTTGATCGCGCTCACACTCTGGTCATTGTTGACCGCTTCGTGGTTGTACCCGAAGCGCAGCGCGTTGATTAGCGCCGGCGTGAAGGAATGCGTCTCTTCCACCGCCACGATCTGCCGCGAGGTCAGGCTTCCCAGCAGCACGTTGTTCATCCCGTCGGGCGAGGTGTAGGGCGTCCGGTCAAACATGTAGGTCCCGAACAGGCTGTCCTTCCCCGAAATGCGGTGGTCAATCCGGGTGGTCAGAAAATTCTCATTGACCACCTGCTGTCCCGCGAAGCTGAAATTGGCGATGTCGGGATTGTCGGTCAGGGCTCCGTTGGGAAGGGGATACAGGGCCAGGTATTTCTGCGCGGCAGGATCCACGGCAACCCGGATCAGATTGCCCGAGGAGTCGTGAATCAGGCCGGAACGCGCGGCCGCGGTCGGCACCGTGTCCACCGAGGTGATGCCTTTCGACTGGCGTATGCCTTCATAGTCCGCGAAGAAAAAGGTGCGGTCTTTGATGATGGGGCCGCCGATCGCGCCCCCGAACTGGTTGCGCTTGAATGGCGGAATCTGCGGTCCATCAAAATAGTTTCTGGCGTCCAGAGCGCTGTTGCGTAGAAATTCGTAGGCGCTGCCATGAAAATTATTGGTCCCGGTGCGCGTGACCGCATTCACCACGCCCCCCGACGTCTTGCCATACTCCGCCGAGTAGTTGCTGGTCAGCACTGAAAACTCCTGGATGGCATCAACTCCCAGGTTGCCGCCAAGCACGCTTCCCGGTCCCCCGTTGGCGTAATCATTGAGGCTTACGCCATCCAGGCGATAGTTGTTCTGCTGCGGGCGCGCTCCGGAAATCGTCAACTGCTGGCCAAAACCGCGGTTGCCCCGGTCCGCTCCGGTTGCGAATGAGGGCTGGGTATAAATGGTGTCCACTCCCGGCTGCAAGGTGGCCAGGTCCGTCCAACTGCGTCCGTTTATGGGCAGCTCGCGCACGGTGGTGGCATTCACCACTGCGCTCAGCTCTGAGGTGACCAGTTGTACGGGTGGCGCTTCCGAGGTCACCTCCACCTCCCGGGTCTCTCGCCCTACCCGCAGCGTCATGTTCAACGTCTGCTCGGCTCCCACCGTCAGGGTCAGACCCCGCCGCACCTCGGTATTGAACCCGGACGCGGAAACCGTCACCTCATACTCTCCGGGCGAGAGGTTGGCTACAGTGAAGAAGCCGTCGCTGTTGGTCTCGGCGGACCGCGCGATTCCGGTGGATACGTTCTTCACCTGCATTTGCGCGCGCGCCACGACCGCTCCCGAGGGATCGCTGATGGTGCCCTGCAAGGTCCCGCCCGCCACCTGCGCGCCTGCAGTGGAGCATAAACATAGTTCGACCACGAGCAGGATGGCCGCTGCCACAAAGCTAAGTTGCGTTCGCGCTCCCATCACGACGACCTCCCGCCCCGCTGGACGCTTCCGCAGGCAAGGCTTCGCGCCAATCGTATTTCAGTGACCGCCTTGGCGTTGCTGAAGGTATAGCGCCAACATGAAAACCAGATGAAATCAAGGTGAACTTCGGCCAGAAATCCAGGCCCGTCCGCACGGAACCGGGGAGGTGGTTTTGCGGGGGCGAGGCTACTCGCAACGCAGACCCTGGATGGGGTCGAGTTGCGAGGCCCGCCTGGCGGGATAGTAGCCGAACACGATTCCGACGCAGGGCGAAAACAGGCCGCCCAGCAACAAGGTGGCCGCACTGAGCTTGGCCGGATAAAGGGCCATGCTGTTGATGGCCAGGGCCGCGCTGATACCTCCGGCCATGCCCAGGACGCCTCCGATCAGGCTCAACACCAGCGCTTCTCCCAGGAACTGCGCCTGCACATCCTGCTCGGTGGCGCCCACCGCCATGCGCAGCCCGATTTCCCGGGTGCGCTGCGATACTGAGACCAGCATGATATTCATGATCCCGATTCCGCCGACCAGCAATGCCAGCCTGGCGATGCTCGCCAGCAGCACCGTCATGATGTGGCTCGCCCCCAGTTGCGCCAGCAGCAGCTCTTCCGGGCTGCGAATGTTGAAGTCTTCGTCCTCCTGGGCCCCCAGGTGGTGCCGCTCCCGCAACAGCGCCTTGATTTCGCGCGACGCTTCCGGCATGGACTCGCGCGAAACCGCCGAGCAGAAGATGTCGTCCAGCCAGAACTCGCCGGTAATGCGCTTCTGCACCGTGGTATAGGGCAGAGCGATCACATCGTCCTGGTCCCGGCCATTGGCGGCGTAGCCCTTGCTCACAAAGACGCCAATCACCTTGCACGGCAGCTCCTTGATGCGGATGGTCTGCCCGACCGGCTCCTTCTCGCCAAAAAGGAACCCCGCCACCGTTGCGCCCAGCACGCATACCAGCGAGTTGTTCTTCACTTCCGCGTCGCTGAAGAATGTGCCCGACGCCAGTTCCCAGCGTCGCACTTGCAGGAATTGCGGGCTTACGCCGCGGTAAGTTGTGCTCCAGTTCTGGCCGCCGTAGACCACCTGCACCGGCCCGTCCACGTTCGGTACGACCGTCCGGATGAGCGGGATTTCGTGCTGAATGGCTTCGGCGTCGGCCAGCGTCAACGAGCGCGTGCCGCGCGCTCCCGCGCGCACCCCGTTGCGGGCCCTGCTGCCCGCTTCCACCCAGATGAAGTTGTCTCCCAGGCTCTGCAACTGGGCTTCAATCTGCGCGCTGCCGGCATTCCCGATGGCGACCACGCAAATGAACGCCCCCACTCCGATGGCGATGCCCAGGATGGTAAGCACGCTGCGCATCCAGTTGCGCCGGAGGGCGGCGAAGGCCTCGCGGCCGATGGTGCCGAAGTTCATGCGTGCGCGCGAGTGTACCTGCGAACGGCACCCGCCTGCAAAGCTGCCGCGTTTTGCAACTATTCATTACGGGCCGCGGCGGGCGCCCCCAAGGCGGATTACGACCTTATGCCGCCGTCAGTGCGGAGGTGCAATGCGCGCA
>JAMXLI010000101.1 GCA_024281115.1 Terriglobales bacterium
AATCGGCGACGGCCGGCCGCGTTAAACGGACCTTCAAGCTGCATGCTTTTCTTTTCTTGTCGGCGCGCACGGGCCTGTGGTAAGTTCCTAACCCTGTTTTGGCTGTCCCCCTCCCCCGTAGGTCCTACCGTTGCCTATGGGGAGACCAGACTCCTCAGCGCAAGAGGCGGAACAAATGAACAATCCTGGTGGCATGGATACACGCTTCGCCGCAGCCTATCTGGGCTACTCGCCCGCAACCCTCCGCTTGTGGCGCAAAAAAGGCATTGGACCCAGGTACCTGCAGAAGGGCCGGTTCATTCAATATGCCAAGCCCGATCTGGATTCCTGGTCAGGCGGCGCGGACGTGTTGAGCCTGCGCCGCGAAGCTCGCCGCACCAAGCTCAGCTCTGCGCGCATCAATCCTGCCAAGGGCAAGGGCCCGCAGCGCGAGGACGATCTGTACCGCATCCCGGAAAACGCCGAAGCCTCGTACTCCTGAGAGCAGCCGGAGCGCTGTGCCATCGCAAGCACCTTCACCTGGGCGCCGAATGCGCGTCTGCCTGCGCGGGTACGGCCGGCCCACTTCCCTGCCGCTGGCTGCATCCAAGAGTTTTTTGAGGAAGGCAGGGGCATGCACAGGAACCGGCGTTCAGTCGCACCACAGGCGAAGGAGAAGCAGCCGAATATTCCCGTTCCGCCCGGCGAAGATGTGCCCCAGCCGGTGCAGGAACCTCCCGAGCGTCCCCAGACAGAGCCCAACGCCCCGGTTCGCGAACCTGGCCCCGAGCCTCCGCAACATCTTGAGTCCACCGCGCGCTAGCGGCTCACCACGACAACTTGAGCGCAAGCTGGAACTGCCGCGGATCGAACGCCGCCGTGGGCTGCCCGGCGTTGCTCCACAGCGGATTAGCGTCGGCCACGTTGTAACGATTGATGAAATTGAACACGTCCACCATGGCATCGACGCGGAAGCGTTCTCCCAACGGGATGCGCCGCGCCACGCGCATATCGGTAAACACGGTCGTGGGCCGCACGCCCGCATTGCGGCTCAAGTTGCCGATCAGCGTCCCGCTCAGGAAGCAGGCAGGCTGGAGGAACCCGGTGGGTGAAAACTTCGAAGCCACCGCCACGTCGCCGCAGGGGTTCGGCGGCGTCCCCGCGGGCACCGCCAGCGGCCGGTCCGTGGTAGGCCCGAAATCGAAGTTGCGGTCTTCGCCCACGATGATGTTGAAGGGCCTTCCCGAGCTGGCCTCGATGATGGGAGCGAACGTCCAGTTGCTTCCCAGTTGGCTTAGCCAACCCTCGCCCGCCAGCTTCCCCGTCTGGTAGACGCCGCTGAAGACGAAGCGGTGCCGCTGATCGAAGAGCGAGTTGGAACGGTCGAGGTTGGGATGGAAGTTATCCTGCGGCGATAAGGGCGATTCCAGGTCGGTGGAATCGTCGATGGCGTGCGAGTAGGTGTACGACGCCAGGAACTCGAGATGGCCGCTGAAGCGCCGGCGCAGGTTGGCGGTGAACCCGTGGTACACCGAACTGCCGTTGGAGTAATTGGCCGGCATGTCGCTGAACGGGATGCAGCCGGCCAGGGTCGCGGGATTGCAGGCGGTGTTCAGGCCTTCGGCGGCCAGGATCTGCTGCGCCAGAGCGACACAAGGCGCCCCGGGCGTATTCACCAGCGCGTTCGCCAGCGAAGGATTCAAGCCGGAAGGACGGAAGAAGCTGACCAGCGCCGCCGAGACGTAAGGCTGGCCCGCGAACGGACCGCTGGTGGCGACCCCGCAAGGCGCGCCCACGCTGCCCACCAGCAGCGGTCCGGCGCCGCCGCCGCCGAGCGCACCCTGGTCGCCCGCCGAGGCGGCTACCTGCCAGTTGTGCACCAGCAGGTCAGAACGCACAGGATTGGCATTGATCGGCCGGTTCAGGTGGCGTCCACCGTTGAAGTTGTATTGCAGGCTGATGGAAAAGTTATGGCCCAGGTCACGTTCCACCGCGAGATTGGCCTGGTTGGAATAGGCGTAGCGGAAATTCGCCGCGGTGGGAAATCCGAACGGCTGGAGCACGAGGGGCACGCCGGCCTGTAGATATTGCTGCCCCACAAACACCGAGGGTGCGTTGGGGGCGGGATTGAATCTCTGCTGGCTGGCGAGAAAATCGGTGGCCTGGGCAAAGCCCGGCGGCGTGCAATTGGCATTGCCCAGAATTCCCTGGAAGGTGTTGGCCGCATTCAGGTTCAAAGGGCTGGGTCCGCCCGGAGAAAGACCGCAGGGCGTTCCGCCGAAGAGAATGATCTGCGGCGCCTGCGTGCCATCGGCAACGTCGGAGTCGAAGGCCAATCCAAGCAGCGGGTGATCGTAAAAGATCCCGTAGGAGGCGCGGACCGCGGTCTTGCCGTCTCCCTTGGGGTCCCACGCCAGGCCGATCCGTGGCGCTACGTTGTTGTAGTCACGCGGGATGCCCTGCGTGATGCCCAGCGCGTTCTGCGCCGCGGCGGAAAGCGGGTTGATGGCGGGAAAGGTGGGGGTGAACTCCACGTCGTAGCGCACCCCGTAGTTCAGCGTCAGGTTCGAACGCAGCCGCCAGCTGTCCTGCACGAAAGCTCCCAGGGCAGTGTTGGAGAAGGCGTCGTGCGGATTGCCCACGCCCTGGATGAAGTTGCCGGGCAGACCGGCGCCGTAGGCTTGTACCGGCGAAAAAGCCGGGAAAGGCGCGGGAAACGGGTTTATCGAACCGAAGTCGTAGATGCCCCCGAAGTTCACGGTGAAGTCGGCGCTGAGCGGCAGGTAGTTAATATCGGCTCCGACTTTGAAATTGTGATTGCCCCTGGCCACGGAAAAACTGTCGCTGAACTGGTAACGCTGCTCAGTGCGGTTCACGAAGGAAAAGGGCTCGCGTCCGAAGAAGGCAAAGCCTGGAATATTCACGGCCACGCTGTCCCCTCCCGCCGCGCGCGAAAACGAGTACAACAGTCCGCGGCGCGCGTACTGGAAGAGAAACTCATTCACCTTGTTGTTGCCGATACTCCAGGTATCGTGAGCCGCGATGCTCACATCCCGATAGGTCTGGTCCGAAGTTCGGGAAAAAGCGTTCTGGCCGAAGTTCTGCGGTCCCTGCGCGTTCACCTGGATGCCGGTAATGGTGCTGGGGCTCACATTGCCGCGCAAGGACAACTGCTGGCTCTCTGTGAAGCGATGATCCAGCCGCAGCGAGTACAGGCTCGTGCCCTCGAAGATAGGATAGTTGCCCACCAGGCTGGCCAGAGGCACGTAAGAAGCAGGCAGCGGTGCATGGGTCGTGGGAAATACGGGGGCCCCTGCTCCTACCGGAAAGGTGGCTGGAATTGCGCCGCGCAGGGCCACGCCTGAGGAGGCGCCGGCCAAGCCCGTGTACTGGCCTACCTCTTGCGCGAAGGCGGGGCTGGACTGCTCCATGGCCAGCGTCTGCGGGTTGGTGAGGAACGCCACCTGGTCGGGAGTCAGCAGGAGAGTTCCGAACGGCTGCCCCACCTGGGTCGTGTCGAACGGCACCAGGCCGAAATTGTTGGCGCCTATGTTGGAGAAGCCGGTTTCGTGCCGGCGCGTGATCTCGTAAGAAAAGAAATAGAAGGTTTTGTCTTTGCGGATGGGTCCGCCCAGCGTCAGGCCGGCCTGCACCCGCGTGTAGGCAGGATCGGACACATTGCTGAATGGATTTACCGCCTGCAGGTGCCGGTTGCGCAAGTAGCCAAAGGCTGTGCCGTGGAAGGCGTTCGAGCCGGAGCGGGTAATGATGTTGACCACGCCCCCCGACGCCCGGCCGTACTCCGGGGCATAACCATTATTGATGATCTGGAACTCCTGCACCGCTTCCTGCGAAACGGTGGAGCGGATACCGTTGACCGAGTTGTCCACCGCGTCGGCGCCATCCACGTTCACGGCGTTCGATCGCCCGCGCTGCCCGCTGAAATTCAGGCCGGAGGTGGGCGCGGCCCCAATGCTGGGCGTGTCGTCGCGCCGCACCTGCGAGTCGGTCAGCGCGAAATTAATGTAGTTGCGGCCGTTGATGGGCAGGTTATCAATGCGCACCTGATCAATCGTCGTGCTCGATGAGGTGCGCTGCGTCTCCACCAACTCGGCCTGGCCGTTCACGTTGATGGTTTCTTCCGCCGCTGCCACCCTCAACTGCACGGGCAGCTCCGCCCGCTGTCCCACCGTGATCGTCACCTGGGCCAGCACGGAGCGGGCAAATCCGGGCGCCTCCACCGTGACCGCGTACCCTCCAGGCGGCAGCGAAAGGAACTGGTAGTCACCGTTCACCGTGGCGGTGGCCGTGTAGCGGAAATTCTGTGCCACATTTTGCGCGCTCACCGTCGCATTGCTGACCAGCGCGCCGTTAGGATCCCGCACGGTGACGTGCAGCTCGGCGCTGGCCGCCGATTGCGCCCAGCCGCTCACCCCCAGCAGCACAAACAACGCACAGAGTGAGACCACGCTCCGCAGGCTCGTCATGGTGTCCTCCTCGGAGACGTCTACCCGGATAACCGGGAGCGGGCGTTAGCGGCGCGCTCCGGGTACTTCCTGCAAAGATGGGCCGATAAGAGTGCCTTTTACCTCACAGCGCCCGGGAAAACAAGTACCGCCGTCACACCCTACTTACCTTGCAGGCGTTTGTCCCGCTGCCGGGGCGGGATTACACGAGAGAAAAGCTGAGAACGCGCTTCCAGAGGGGGACGCGGGTGGAGAGCCAGCAGCCGCTAGGCCGATTCCAGGAGAAGCGCAATTAACGCTTGCGTGTGATTTGCCAGTTTGCCGCAGCCACCAGCACCGTCACCCCCATCAGCAAGGCCTGGCTCCGTTGCAGGCGGGTGATCAGCACAATGGAGGTGACGATACCGATCGCGCTTAGGACCGGTCCGAAGGGCACGCGCAGTGCGCCCGGCGATGAATTCTGCCGCAGCCGAAAGAGAGCCGCACAGATGCTGATGTACATGATCATGGATGCGGCCGCGGTCAGTTCCAGCAACCAGAAGAATCCTCCCGAAACCGCCAACACCCACACCAGCGCGGCGAAGCAGACGATGGCGACCACGGGTGTATGAAAGCGCGGGTGCAAGCGGGCCAGCGGCGCCGGGAACTCTCCCTCGGCTGCCAGGGAGAACACCAGGCGAGGCGATTCCAGCATCAGGCTGGAGTTGGCGCCGCCGGTCGAGATCAAGACTGCGAGCGTGATTAAGATGCCCCCTACAGGTCCCATTAGACGAAAGGCGGTGTCGGCAACCGATCGAGGGCTGGTGCTGGTGCCGATGGTTGCCAGCGTGACAAATTGCAGCAGCGTATACACCGCTACCACCACCAGCAGCCCCACTCCCAACGCGAACGGAATTGACCGCCGCGGGTTCTCCATCTCCCCGCCGGCGATAATGGCGTACTCGAATCCCTGGTAAGCAAACATGAGTACCAGCAATGCGCTTAGCCAATTGCCCCATCCCGGGGCCAAAATCTCAGCCGAGTGAATGATCTCGACCCGGGTGCTGAACCGGGCGACGCCGAGCACAATCACGACCAGCAGGGGCACGATTTTCAACAACACGAGAAAGTTGCTGAGGATGGCGCCCTTCGTGACTCCAAAGCAATTAATGGACGCGGGGATACCGACAAAGGCGAGCAGCACCAGGGCGCGTAGCGAGCCCTGCCCGGCGCTGGGTACCTGCCCCGTCAGGTAGACGACAAACAGATTGGCAATCGCGGCGCCCGCCGCCACGCACGACAGCAACGAGAACCATCCGATCTGCAGTCCCACGAAGCGGCCGAACGACCGCCGCGCGTACAGGTACGCGCCACCCGGCTCGGAAAACTGGGAGGCGACCTCGGCCGCCGGCGCCATGATGGTGGCCATGAGGAGCCCGGCCAGGATCATGGCCAAGGGGCTTGCCCTTCCCAGCAGGCGGTTCAACTCGCCCGGCAATCCGAAAATGCCGCTGCCGATAATGCAGTTGACCACCAGGCCGGTCATCGACCAGCGGCCGATGGAGCGCACGAAATCCATGGGGTTGCCTCTTGTACCATTCGCCCCGAAGCTGCGCAAGAGTGGCAGGCGAAAGAGATGAATCTGGGATGCTGCGATCGTCCCGTTTTAGAGTCGGGTGGGCTCAGGAAGACAGCGCTAGGCGGCCTGCTTGAGTAAGGCGGCGGCCTTATTGGATATCAGTTTCATGCCGCGCTGCTCGGCCTCTTGGGCGAGCGCCTGCGCTTCGGTGCGGGCGGCAGCGCGCTGCTGTGCCATCAGCTGGCCCGTTGCCAGCGCCAGATGTGCCTGCAGTTGTATGCGCACGAACTGCAAGCGACCTGCCTCGGCCATGGTCTTCTTCAGTTGCGCAATGGCCGCAGACGGCTTGCCCTCGGCGAACAGTGTTTCAGCAAGCGCAACTTCATAATCCAGCCGCATGCCCACATTTGGAGTGGCCGCCAGGAGCTTGGCAACAGCGGCGAGTTGCTGGCGCGCCACTGCCAGATTGTGCTGTCGCACGGCAAGGCGGGCCAGCAGCGTCTGTCCCTCGATCTCGCCTTCCGGCAAGCCCGCTTTGCGAAAGCCCTCTTGCGCCAGGCGCGCCAACTCCGCCGCCTCCGCCACGCTTCCCTGGTCCAAATCCAACTCCGCCAGGGCGCATTGCGCTTCCCCCACGCCCGCCGCGTCCCCCACTTGTTTATAGGTTTCCAGGGAACGTTGCACGCGCTGTCGTGCTTGCTCGAAATCCGCATCCTGCAGCAGAACCCTTCCCAGACGGTCCTCCGCCAAGGCGAATTGCGGCTTATCGCCTGCGCCCTGTGCGACGTCGAGAGCAGCCTGGTAGTCTTCGCGGGCGGCCTTCAGGTTGGCTTGCTCGAAGAAAACGTCGCCACGCCCGGTCAGTGGATAGGAGAAGTTCCGGGTTTGCCCGAGCTCGCGGAAGATTCCGTAGGCACGATCATAACTTTGCCGCGACTGCTCCAGCTTGCCGTGATTGAACTGGACCTGCCCCAGGTTGTTGAGCGAGATGGCCTCGCGGCCCGTATCGCCGATAGTCCGGTAGAGGGCGATCGCTTCGCCAAAAAGCTTTTCGCCCGCGGCGTAGTTTCCCAGCAGCACCTGGTGGCCGGCAATGTTATTGAGGACTTCGCCTTCGTCGGTGCGATCGCCTACCTTGCGGAACAAGGCCAGCGCCTGCTCGGAAAAGGGCTGTGACTCGCGCACTTTTCCCTGCGACTCCATGACGCTGGCAAGATTGTCCAGCGCGCCCGCGGAGCAGCGGTCATTGCCGGTTTCCCGGCAGGTAGCGAGAATCTGCTCGTAAATTCGCTGCGCGCCCGCTAAGTCGCCTTTGTCCGCCAGGAGGTTCGCTTCCCCATTCAAGGCGCTGCCCAGGCTGGCGCGGTCGCCTACCTCTTGGTAAGTTTTCTGGGCGGCGCGGCAGGCCTGCAGCGCCGGTTCCATCTGCCCGAGGCTGCGCAAGGCGCTGCATTGCACGACCTGCGCCCGGGCGCTGACCAGCCGGGCGGATTTCTGCTCCGCCTTGTCGTAGGCGGCGCGGGCCGCGGCCAGCTGGTGCTGTGTATCGGAGATCGCGTTCGCCGCGCTCGCTTCCGCCAGGTCAATCCGCGGATCATCGCGCGACGGCGGCGGGAAGTTACGCATGGCCGCAATGGTGGAAAGCGCGTCCTTGGGGTGGCCGCCATTCACCTGCATTGCCGCCAGGGAGAGCGCGTACTCGATGTCGTCGGGATGGTCGCGCAAGAGCTGCCGGTAGATATTGGCAGCACCCGCAGCATCGTTGGCATAACGGCGGTACGCTGCCTCGGTGGCCAAGCGGTCTTCGCGGGGCAGCTTGGAAGAGTTGTCGAACGCGAGCTTGGCTTCCGCGGCGGCCTTCGGGTCGTAGCCAAGGTTGAACCAGGCCTGTGCCAGGGCAGCATGCGCCAGCGCGTATTGCGGCTCAATGTCCACCGCCTTCTGCAGCAGGTTACGAGCGCTGCGGGCATCGAACAGCCGCAGCCTGGCCAAACCTTCGGCATACAGCCGGGTAGCGCTGGCATCGGCAGGCACGGTGGCCTGTACCGCGATCGCATCTTCCGCCGTCACCGCACCCACACCGCAATGCTTCCGCAATTCCATGCCCGCCGCGCTCACCACGTTCATCAATTGCTGCTCGCTGCCGGTTTCCACAACGCTGGCCAGCGTCTCTCCCCGGGCGGTGTCCTGCAGATTCAGATCGAGGCGGACCTGCCCTCCCAGGTCGAGATAGGAGCCCAGCACCACCAGATCGCTACCCAGGTTTTTGCGGATCTGGCTGAGCGTGTCGCCGGCCAGACTGTCTGTGTCGGGAATCGAGAGGTCCACCTTCATGCGCGCA
>JAMXLI010000102.1 GCA_024281115.1 Terriglobales bacterium
TCCTGGTTCGCGGTGGTCAGGATTTGAATTTTGCCTTTGCCGTGGGCCAGCCACACCCAGCCGCTCCCGAATTGCTTGGCGCCGGCGTCGTTAAATTGCTGCTTGAACGTGTCGAAGCTGCCAAACGAGCTTTTGATGGCTTCCGCGATCTTGCCGCTGGGCTCGCCACCGCCCTTGGGTTTCATGATCTTCCAGAACATAGAGTGGTTCACGTGGCCGCCGCCGTTGTTGCGCACGGCCGTGCGGATGTCTTCCGGCACGGCATTCAGGTCGCGCAGGAGTTCGTCGGCGGGTTTGCTTGCGAGCTCAGGATGCTTCTCCAGCGCCGCGTTCAGGTTCTTCACGTAGGCGGCATGGTGCATGTCGTGATGCAGGCGCATGGTTTGCGCGTCGATCGTCGGCTCCAGGGCCGCGTAGTCATAGGGCAAAGGGGGTACTTCGTGAGCCATGGTTCCCTCCATCAGTCAGATCAGATGCGTTGCGGCAAACCTCGATTCTAACAAAACCGGCAGAATACGGGGTCCGTGGTTCCGGTGGCGTGGATCCGCTCTATTTCTTTTTGCCGAGCAAGCGCAGCCGGGCAGTGAAGGTACGCCGGTCGAAGTTGCTGAACTGCAGAAAATGCGGCGAATCGACGTTGGTATTCACCGCGCCGGGATTGCCGTGGGCTGTGATGTTGTCGAACCCGCCGCGCACGGCGAAATCATATTTCCAAAAGTGCAGCCGCTTCTCCAGGTAGGGATTGAACGAGAAAAATGTGGGGAAGCGAAAGCCCTGCAGGGGAGGAACGACCTGCTGCAGCTGGTTGGCAGCCGAGAACGGAGATCCGCTATGCACGTCGAGCGAGAAGGCGAAATCCAACTTGTGGAACAGCGGCAAGGAAGGCAGCGGGGCCATGCCCCAGGCCACGAAGCGGTTGGGCACGTCCCAGGACAGCGGCCCTGCGCCTTGCGCTCCAAAAGCGATCAAGTCAACGTTGTAATCGAGCACAGCGTTGCTGAGCGCGCGCGAGCGCGTGTAGGAAAACAGGAAAGGATAGTTCTTGGCCAGCGTGTAACGCGCGGTCAGGGTAAGCGCCGTGTAATGTTCCCGGCGGCGGTTGGTCAGCAGAAAGTCGCCGCCCAGCGGCGATCCCTGCGGAACGTACACGAAGCCGTGGTTGCCGCGCCGTTGCAGGAACTCGACCCGCAGCGTCACCTCGCGCGGCAGCTTGCGCTCCACGGCTGCGCTGTAGTTGATGGCGCGGGGCTCGAGGATAGCGGGCGGCAGGCTGAAGCGCGTGAGCGTGGGAGGCCCCAGTTTCGTGCGTCCATCCGCGCCGAACAGATAGTCGAGGCGAGTGCCGGCCAGGGGCCGGGTAAGGAAACTCAGGTTGGTCGCGTCGTAGAAGCTGCCTACGCCGAACGACAGCTTGGTGTCGCCGCTGGCGTCGAGCATGTAGGTGCCTGAGAGGCGCGGCTCGACCGCCACATCGCGCACCACCTGGTCCCAGTCAAAACGCACGCCGCCTTCCACCAGCAGCCGCTCCAGGGGCGACCAGCGGTCCTGCGCATACGCCGAGCCTTGCGTATTGTTGCGACGGTAATGGATCGGCTCGCCGGGAAAGACCACCACCCGGTCGAGCGTGCTGTCGGCGCGTAAAACCGAGATCGGCCGCCGCATGTAGAACTGGTGGTAAACAATGCGGTCTGCGTCGAATCCGACCTGGAAGTTGTGCCGCCCATACCGATTGAGCGGGGGAAGGTAGAGGTTGCCGAGAAGCTGGGTCCGGCGCGAGCGCCCCAGTGCGGTGTTGTAATAGCTGCCGCTGCTGCCGTTAGGAAACAGCTGGAAGGGCGCGTCGCCCAGCGGATTGGCGTCGGCTTCCTGTTCGAACACGTTCAGCCCGGTCTCCAGCAGAGCCCCGCTGTGAAAGTAATGTTGGTCCCTGAGGTTAGCCAGGTATCCCGTTTGGTCGAGATTGTAGGTCGCACCCAGCGGGGTGAAGGCAGATAACCCGGTGTGGCTCTGCTTCAGACGGTCAAAGAGGAAGCTGGCGGTCAGAATGTTGGCCTCGCTAAGGTTTACCTGTGCCTTGGCGAGGTTGCTGAAGCGCCAAAGCGGCGCCCGATTGGCGTTCCTGGGCAGGCCCGCAATGCGGCCATAGTCATACTCCGTGTCGGGAGCCAGGAAAAACCAGGCTCTTCCTTTGCGGATGGGCCCGGAAAGCGTGACCCGCGGCGTCACCTTGTCCAGGTACACGCCCTGGTTGGCTTTGAAGGATGGCAGAAAGTTGGTAGCCGAGTAGCGAAAATGATCGTCGCCGATACCCGTGGTCAGGTTGAGGACACCCGCCGTGGAGCGGCCAAACTGGGTGGAGTAGCGGGTGGTACTGACATCAATGGAACGAATGGCATCGGTGGAGACGCGCACGTGCAACTGCCCGTCTACCGGGTCGGTGACGTCGAACCCGTCGAGCAGATCCAGATTCGAGTAGGCGTGACCGCCGGCCAGGTGCGGCTGTCCGTTCTGGTCCGCCACCACCCCGGGAATAAAAGGCAGAATGTTGCGGTAGTCGCGTGTGACCGGGTAAGGAATGTTGACCACGTCGAGCCCACTCAGACTTTCAGTATTGGCGGTCTTAGCGGGATCGATCTCCGGCGCCGATGCCACCACGTTTACCGTCTGCTTCACCTCTTCCAGGTGCTGAAGCGAAATTTCCAGATCATAAGAGTAGGGTCCCACGTGCACGTTGGGCTGGGTGAGCGCGTAAAAGCCCTGGCGCTCAACATGCATTTGATAGGCGCCGGCGGCGAGGCCTGCGAGCTTGCAACGCCCTGCAAAATCGGATTCGCACTGGGCGTACACCGCCGGTTGCGCCAGGTGGAGCGTGATGCGGGCCGAGGGCACCGGGCTGCCGTTCTCGTCTACCACGGTGATGCGCAGCGAATCGCTGCCTTGCCCGGGCAACAGAGGTCGCGCTACCAGGAGAAAAAACGCGCAAAAAAGCACATTCCGGGCGAAGGACATGACCGCGACGGCGCGAGCAGCGATTGTAGCGCAGGTCTTCCGCCGTCTGCTGCCAGGGCTGGGCCGCGGGAACGAAGGCCGTCTGCGGCCACAGCCGAAGATGCACCAGCTAAAATGAACCCAGCCCTCCGCCTGCGCCCGTGCTACAACTGTGCGCCATGAAACGCGTACTCCTTCCCCTCGCCCTAGCCCTGTTGACGTGCGTTGTTGCCCTGGCGCAGACCGCGCCCGATCCCGCGTTGCTGACAGCCATCAACCAGATCCCGGCGCTGGATAACCACACTCACGTCCCCAAGGTGCTCGCAGCCGGCGAGAAGGACGACGACTACGACGCCCTGCCGTGCTCCGGATTCCTGGAGCCCTCCGACGATCCGGCGCAGGCCCGGCCTGAAAACCCCCTGTTCCTGCAGGCATGGAAGGAACTTTATGGATACCGCTACGACGACAAGCAGCCGGAGCACATGCAGCAGCTACGGCAGGCCAGGGAACAGGTGCAACGCGAGCAGGGCGACAACTTTCCCGCCTGGGTACTGGACAAGCTCAATATCCGCTACATGCTGGCCAACCGCGTCGCGATGGGGCGCGGCCTGAACCCTCCGCGCTTCCTCTGGGTGCCCTTCGACGACGCGCTCATGGTGCCGCTCAACAACCAGGAAATGGCCAACACCCCGGACCGGAAGTTTTTCTACCAGCGCGAGGCCGGCCTGCTGCAACGTTATCTGCGCGATTCCGGTCTGCGGGCGTTGCCCGCCACGCTCGACGAGTACGTCGCAAGGCTGGTGACACCCACACTCGCTCGGCAAAAGCGCGCCGGCGCCGTGGCGGTGAAGTTCGAGGCTGCCTACCTGCGCTCTTTGAACTTTGGCGAATCCATGCCGGCGCAGGCGGCCCAGATCTACGCAAAATATGCCGGCGGCGGAGTGCCCTCGCGCGCCGAGAACGAAACCGTGCAGAACGTTTTATTCCGCGCGATTGCGCGCGAAGCGGGCAGGTTGGGCTTGGCCGTGCACATTCACACTGGGGCAGGCTGCGGCGGTTATTTCCAGGTCAGCGGCTCCAATCCCGCCCTGCTCGACAGCGTGCTCAACGACCCTACCCTGCGTCGCACCAACTTTGTCCTGGTGCATGGCGGGTCGGGGCCGTTCCCCAAGGTGACTGCCTTCCTGCTCAGCAAACCCAACGTGTGGGCGGACTTTTCCGAGCAGGACTGGATGATCCCCGCCCGCGAGCTGGGCGGCGTGCTGCGCGACTGGCTGTCGTGGTATCCCGAGAAGGTGTTGTTCGGCACCGATCTTTTCCCCGGCAGTTCGCCCGAATATGACTGGGACAGCATCGGCTACATGGTGGCGGCCAATGGCCGGCAGGGACTGGCGCTGGCGCTGACCGGCATGGTCCAGGACGGCCAGATCACCCGCGAGCGCGCTCTGGAACTCGCCCGCATGGTGCTGATCGGCAACGCCCAGAAGCTCTATGGGCTGAAGTAGCCTCAGCTCCGGCATCTCCGAAGGAAATATCGGCGGGTATTCCTGCGTTTTCGCTTATCCCGACAATAAAAATTTTGAATTTCCTCTGCCCTGCGAACCGCGATAAGAACAGTCCAGCTACTTACTCGATCCATTCAGGCTGTGGGGACTACGCCATGCGGCGCGGGCGCGGAGGTGTGCTCCGCTCCAGCGGCCATTAAGGAGACGAGGTGGAGACGAACATCTACTGGCTGTGGTTGCTGTCCATGGGCAGTCTGATTTTTCTGATGCAGGCCGGTTTCTTCCTGCTGGAGGGCGGGCAGGTGCGCTCGCGCGACGTCACTAACGTGATGATGAAGATGACCGGGCACCTGGGCATCGGGATCATCGTGTTTCTGGCCGGTGGCTTTGCCATTAAGCAGTACGGCTGGCCGGTCGCGGCCCTGCCCGAAGGCTGGCACCTTCCCTGGCAATTCGTGGGGAGCGGCGGCCACTCCATCGCCTTCTACGTGTCCCTGATGTTTGCCATTGTTTCCTGCGCGATTCCCAGCGGGTGTTTCTCCGGGCGCATGAAGTTTTCCGCGTACCTGCTGTTCGCGGCGCTCTACGTCGGCATCGTGTACCCGGTGTTTGCCTATCTTCTCTGGAACGGTCCGCTGGCCCGCCTGGGGGTGCAGGACTATGCCGGGTCGCTCGGCGTCCACGCGGTGGGCGGAATCGTGGGATTGATGGGAGCCCGGTACCTGGGCAAGCGGCGCGCGCTCTCTCCCGCGCATGACGTCCCCATGATGGGCTTGGGCGCGCTCCTGCTGATGTTTTGCTGGTTCGGCTTCAACCTCGGGTCGGTGCCCTCGTATGGCAACCTCGCAGCCGACCTGCCCCTGGTCGCCATCAACACGCTGGCAGCCATCGCCGGCGGAATCGTGGGATCGCTGGTCGGAACCTGGGCCCAGGATAAACCTGATCCCATCGTGACACCCAACGGCGGGCTGGCGGGCGCGGTTGCCATCTGCTCGGGCGTGCACCTTGTGCATCCCCTGTTTGCCATTGCGATCGGCATTGCGGCCGGGGCGCAGATTCCCTTTACCGCGCGCTTCGTGGAGAAGCGGCTGAAACTGGACGATCCCTGCGGCGTCGGCCCGGTGCACGCCACGCCTGGTCTCTTGGGCGGGCTCGCAGCCGGCCTGTGGGCTCCCATGATTCCCGCCGGCTTTCACGGCTATACCGTCCACGTGTGGGCCCAGCTGATAGGCACCTTGAGTGCACTGGCTTATGGACTGGTCGCTTCGGTAGTGCTGTTCAAAGTGGTAGACGCCATCACCGGCCTGCGGGTGAGCGAAGAAGAGGAACTGAGTGGGCTGGACCTGGCCGAGCATGGCATGGCGACATACCCGGAGCTGTTCGACCAGGCGCCCGCGACGCCGTTGCACGTGCTTTCCGGAGTCAAGGTTGGCGAAGTCATGACCGAAGTTCCCGCCGTGTCTCCCGACGACTCGCTCGATGCCGTGCAGGAGACCATGTTTGCGCGCGAGGTGTTCGCCCTGCCCGTGCTCAATGAGGACGCCGAGCTCTGCGGGATTGTGAGCATGGCCGACATCATCAAGATTGACCGCAGCGAACGCACGAACGTGCGGGTGGCCGCGGTCTACACGCGGCAGGTGCAATCGGCCTTCCCCGATCAGACCGTGCACGAGGTGGTGGAACGCATGCGCGAACACCATCTTGCCAATTTCCCGGTAGTGGCGCGCCGCGAGGAAACCCGCCTGCTGGGCATGGTGACCAAGGGAGATATCGTTATGGCCTATCGCCAGGTGGCCCTCGGCAAAGCTCTGAGCTCCTAGGGAGGCGGCGACCGAACACTGGCCACGCCCGGAGATGGAAGGCAGGAGGGAACCCGCTGAATCAACAAAATGGGTCCGCGGGCAGCATCCTCGGAGTTAGTAACTGGGGAGGCTTCCGGCGGCCTATGTGACTTTAGTGTCGTTCCACTCCCGTCGCCCCGGACTATAATTTCGCCTAACTCCGGAGTAGTGATGCGTCTGCGCCATCTTATCGCTGTTCTGTGTTTGTGCGCGCCTTTGGCGTCGGCCAGGGACCTCGCCCTGGTTGCCAACAAGGACAGTTCCGTAAAAAGCGTCGCCTTGCCCGAGCTGGTGAAGATCTGCAAAGGCCAGACCGGCAAATGGCCGGACGGAAAGCTCGTCACATTCGTGACTCTGAATCCCGCGGCGCCCGAGATGAAGCTGGTGCTGCAAAAAATCTATGGCATGAGCGCCGACGAAGTGACCTCGCTAATCGGCACTGCCAATCACGGGCGCAACGATCGTCCCGCAGTGGTGGTCGTGGATAACGATGAGGCGGTGGTCCGCAAAGTGCAATCGACGCCGGGGGCCGTCGGCTTGGTGGATGTCTACTCCATCACGGGAGCAGTCAGCGTGGTCAAGGTGTCGGGGAAACTTCCGCTGGAACCCGGATACGTGCTGCACGGCAACTGATACTCCGCTCTGCCGCGCCGCACCTGATTTCAGCGAATTAGGGACGGTTGAATGACTAACGAAGCAAGAGGAGCGGCGCCCGCACCCCAACCCGACCAGCTCAAGAACCGCCGCTTCCCCCGGTACACCATAGATACCCGAGTCCAAGCCCAGGTATTCCGCGCCGGCACCACCACCTGCGCGTGGGGCCGCTCCTGGGAAATGGGCGAAGACGGCATGAGCGGCACCCTGAGCGGCGATCTGGAACCAGGTGAAGTTGTTACCCTGGAATTCACTTTGCCGGTAGGGGGAGAGCCGATCAAGGTCCGGGCCGTTGTCCGCCACCGCTCCGGCTACCGTTATGGTTTCGAGTTTCTCACCCTCAGCGAGGCGCAACGCGAGCAGATGCGCCGCACCTTCCAGGCGATCGAATAACCCCGCCGCGCCGCGCGTCCATCTGTTGCTCTCCAGCAGTGCAATTACGCTCGTAACTTTCAGCAGGGTGACTGCCCGGCTACCATCGCCAAGGCCTTAAGAAGAGGGGCGATCCGCACGCACTCCCCTCGGAGACTGTGCCCACGAAGAAATCCGACCATTCCGGTACAAGCCTGCCCGACCGGCCCACGCTGGCGCATCGCCGCCCCCGGCAATGGGGCGCGGGGGAAGTACCCGGTCGCACGCGCGCCGGCCTGGCGACAGACCGCGATTTCCAAATCCAGACTGCTTACCTGGAGCAGCTCTTCGACAGCGCCCCCGAAGGCATCGCCATTCTCGACCTTAATAGCCGGGTAGAGCACATCAATCCCGAGTTCACGCGCCTGTTTGGATGGGAGCAGGAAGAGGTCCGGGGCCGTCCTTTGCACGAGCTGATCGTGCCCCCTGACCGGCTCGGAGAAGTGGACTGGGTGCTCGACTCCATCCGCAAGGGGCACAAGGTCAGCCTGGAAGCCCGCCGCTTGCGTAAGAACGGCACGCTGGTGGACGTCTCCGTACAGAGCACTCCCGTCCTCATGGATGGCGGGCAGATTGCCATTTTTGCCATCTATCGCGATATCAGCGAGCGCAAGCAGTCGGAGGCGTTGCAGTCGGCGCTCTATCGCATTGCCGAAAAAACCAGCTCAGCGGAAGATCTGGAGGAGTTCTACACCGCTATCCATGCCATCGTGGGCGAGCTGATGTACGCGCGCAATTTTTATATTGCGCTCCACGATCCGGTCACACAATTGCTGAGCTTCCCCTATTTCGTGGACGAGGAAGAGCCTTGCCCAGGACCGCAGCCGCTGGGGCGCGGCCTTACCGAGTACGTGCTGCGCACCGGCGAGCCGCTGCTCGCTTCCCCCCAGGTTTTTGACCATCTGGTCGCTGCGGGCAAGGTCGAGTCGGTGGGCGCCCCTTCCCTGGATTGGCTGGGCGTGCCGCTCAAGAGCGGATCCCGCACTTTCGGCGTGCTGGTGGTGCAGAGTTACACCGAGCGGGTACGTTTCGCCGAAAAAGAAAAAGAAATCCTTACCTTCGTCTCTCAGCACGTGGCCAGCGCGATTGAACACAAGCGCCATCAGGAGGCGTTGCGCCAGTCGGAAGCGCGCTACCGCTCGCTGGTGCAAAGCGCGGTGTACGGCATGTATCGCTCCAGCCTGGAAGGGCGCTTTCTCGACGTCAATCCTGCGCTCATCAGCATGCTGGGATACGACACCGCGGAAGAAGTGCTCGCGCTCGATCCTGAAAAGGACATTTACTCCGATCCGGAACATCGCGCCCGCCTGGCGCGGGAGTATCAGCGCAATCGCCGCATTGATAACGAAGAGGTCTTGTGGAAGCGCAAGGACGGCAAAGTCATTACCGTGCGCTTGAGCGGCCGTGCCGTCAACCTGGACGGCAACGAAGCCCTGGAAATCATCGCCGAAGACATCACCGACCGGCGCGTGCTCGAAGACCAGTTCCGGCAGGCGCAGAAGATGGAGGCCGTAGGCCGTCTTGCCGGCGGCGTGGCGCACGACTTCAACAATCTTTTGATGGTCATCGGCGGCTACACCGAGGTCCTGCTGCAGCAATTAGGACCTGGCGACCCGCGGAGGAAGAAGGTGGAGGCCATCCAGCGGGCCAGCGAGAGCGCGGTCAGCCTGACTCGTCAGCTGCTGGCCTTCGGGCGCAAGCAGGTGCTCGAGCTCAAAGTCATTGATCTCAGCACGGTTGTGGCCGAGACGGGCAAGTTGCTGCGCCCGCTGATCGGCGAAGACGTTGAGCTCGTCATCTCCCCCGCCGCGGACTTATGGAAATGCAAGGCGGATCCCAGCCAAATCGAGCAGGTCGTTATGAACCTTGCCGTGAACTCGCGGGATGCTATGCCGCGCGGCGGGAAGCTCATCATCGAGACCCGCAACGCCACGCTCGACGACGCCTACCGCCGGGCTCATGCCAGCGTGCAGCCGGGCGACTACGTCATGCTGGCCGTGAGCGACACCGGGTGCGGCATGGACGCGGAAACCCAGGCCCGCATCTTCGAGCCGTTCTTTACCACCAAGGAAAAAAGCAAAGGCACGGGGCTGGGCCTGTCCACGGTGTACGGCATTGTGAAGCAAAGCGGTGGGTACATTTTTGCGTACAGCGAACCCGGCCGCGGCACCACGTTCAAGGTTTACTTGCCGCGCGTGCAGGAGAGCGCAGAGCGGGAAGACGAAGCGGCCCTGCCGGTCCCACGCTCCCGCCGCCAGGGCACAGAAACGCTGCTGTTGGTGGAAGACGAGGATTCGGTGCGCGAGCTGGTGCGCGAGGCCCTGGAAGCCCGCGGGTACAAGATCTGCTCGGCGCGCAATGGCAACCAGGCGCTGGCCCTGGCCGCGCGCCCGGAACTCAAGATTGACCTCATGATCACCGACGTGGTGATGCCGGGGATGGGCGGACACGAACTCGCCCAGCGCCTCGCGGCGATGCGTCCCGCCGTGAAGGTACTGTATCTCTCCGGGTACACCGAGGACGCCATCGTGCACCACGGCGTGCTTGATCCCGGCACCGCCTTTCTGCAGAAGCCGTTTACCCTCGACACGCTCGCCTGCAAAGTGCGCGAAGTGCTCGACACCGCTCTCTAGGCTGCACCTCCACTTCAGGTTCGACCGCACCAAAGGGGATAAATCCAATCCCTGGCGGTCGTCGTACATCCCATAGCAAACGGGGGAAGTGGCGGCGCCGCCACGAAGTTCCAGGAGCTTCGCCCCGGCATCTAATCAGGCAATTGAAGGTTGCAGATGACGTGGAGCAGGAAAGCCTCGGAGATCGTCTCGTCGGAAATCACGCCCCGTCAGCTCGTTCTCGATCGTAGAAAATTCCTGGCCGGGGCGGGCGCGCTCGCCGGGGCAGCCGCGCTTACCGGGCTGAAGTCGGTGGTCTCCCCGCGTCTTTCCGTCCAGGCGGCCGCCGGGATTGATGGCATCCGTAAAAGTTCTCTCTCCACTACCGGCGAAAAGCTCACGCCGCTCAAAGACATCACGCATTACAACAATTATTACGAGTTCTCCACCGACAAGTACGAACCCGCCGGACTGGCGAAGGATTTCCGCACGCGCCCGTGGAAGGTCGAGGTGGGCGGCCTGGTGCACAATCCCAAGACGTACGATCTGGACGATCTGCTCAAGCTGGCGCCTCCCGAAGAGCGCGTGTACCGCATGCGCTGCGTGGAGGGCTGGTCCATGGTGATTCCGTGGGTGGGATTTCCGCTGAGCGCGCTTCTCAAGCGCGTCGAGCCGCTCGGCAGCGCGCGCTACGTCGCTTTCACCAGCCTCTACGACCCCAGGCAGATGCCGGGGCAGCAGCGCGGCGTCCTCGACTGGCCCTATGAAGAAGGCCTTCGCCTGGATGAGGCCATGCATCCGCTTGCCATCCTATGCTTTGGCATGTACGGCGAGCCGCTGCCCAACCAGGACGGGGCTCCCGTGCGCGTAGTGGTGCCCTGGAAATATGGCTTCAAGAGCGCGAAAGCCATTGTCAAGGTCCGGCTCACCGACAGCCAGCCGCCGACGACGTGGAACAAAATGGCGCCCGGCGAGTACGGTTTCTACTCCAACGTCAATCCTGAGGTGGACCACCCGCGCTGGAGCCAGGCCACGGAGCGGCGCATTGGCGAATTCTTCAAGCGCAAGACCCTCAAATTCAACGGCTACGGCGACCAGGTGGCCCAGCTCTATTCCGGCATGGACCTGCGGAAGAATTTCTGATGAAACCTATCCCGGCCCTGAAGTTCATACTGTTTCTCGCCTGCCTGGGACCGCTGGCTCGACTCGGCCTTAAAGCTTTGCACGACGGCTTGGGCGCGAATCCCATCGAAGTTATCACCCACTCGACCGGTACCTGGACCCTGGTGCTGCTCCTGGCTACCTTGAGCGTCACCCCCCTGCGGAGGCTCACTGGATGGCTCGGCATCATCCGCTTCCGCCGCATGCTCGGGCTCTTCGCCTTCTTCTACGCTTGCCTTCACTTCCTCACTTACATCTGGCTGGATAAATTTTTCGATCTGCATGAATTGGTGAAGGACGTGTACAAACGGCCGTTCATCACGGCGGGATTTACAGGATTCATTCTGCTCATTCCGTTAGCGGTCACTTCCACGCGGCGCATGATCGCGCGGCTGGGCGGGAGGCGCTGGCAGAGCCTGCACCGGCTCATCTACGCGAGCGCGGCTGCCGGCGTTGTGCATTACATCTGGCTGGTGAAAGCGGACGTGCGCGTCCCGCTGATCTTTGCCTGCGTTCTGGGCGGGCTGCTGGCTTTCCGCGCGGCCGCCTGGCTGGCGCCCCGCTTGCGCAGCAGGCGCGGCCGCCGTTCGCCGGCGCCGGTTTCCGCTTTGCGCGATTCTGCCTAGCGGCGCCTCCTGCCTGCCCCCTCTCCACGGACTTCGCCCTAAAAGCCCCATGTCGGAAGTTTCGGATGGCCTGACTCGGGCTTTCGGAATTGGGCAAACGCAAGCCCGCTTCCGGCCCCGGCTCCTTTGGCGCCCGCTTTTTTAATTGGACAAGCGAAAGGAAACGTTCTAAAAAGAAAGATAAGGTAAGGCACGCTGCGGGTGCCGAGAGCGTTTCGCCCGCGGGGTGCTTCGGCCGGCCCTGGCGTGCGAGGTGGCCATTGCCTGCGGACCTTCGTGACCGGCGGAACGAGGATATTGTGCTCAACGAGGAACGCCGCCGCGCCATTCTGGAGATGATCGAAAGCGACGGCCGGGTTTTGGTGAAGGACCTTGCCCGCCGCTTTGCCACCTCGCAAGTGACCGTGCGCAAGGATCTGGAGATCCTGCACGGCCAGGGCTATCTTCATCGCACCCACGGCGGAGCGCTGCCTTTTCGCCAGGGGGCGCTGGCCGATCCCACGCTGCGCGAGAAGGAAAAGCTCTATCGCAAGGAGAAGCTGCGCATCGCCAATACCGCGGTGGAGATGGTGCAGGAAGGCCAGGTGGTAATCCTCGACTCCGGCACCACCACCACGGCTATCGCCCAGGCGTTAAAGCGGTTCCGCAATCTCACGATCGTGACCAATGCGGTCAACATCGCCGCCGAGCTGGCCGGCACGGCGGTGGAAGTCATCCTGACCGGGGGCACGCTACGCAAGAATTCGTTTTCGCTGGTTGGCCCCATTGCCGAGGAGATGCTCAGCGGTATTAATGCCGACCTGCTGTTTCTGGGAGTGGATGGCATCGAACCTCACTTCGGCCTGAGCACGCCCAACCTGCTGGAAGCGAAAGTGAATCGCGTGATGGTGCAGGCGGCCAAGAAAACCGTGGCGGTCTGCGATGCCAGCAAGTTCGGGCGGCGCAGCCTTTCGCTGATTGTGCCGGTCACCGCGCTGCACGCGGTGATCACCGACAAAAAAGCGCCGCGCGGCGATGTGAAGGCGCTCAAAAAGGCAGGGATCGAGGTACTGGCCGTGTAGCCATGCTACAGGGCCGGCAGAGCAACCAGGATAGGAGTGAAAACGTGCCGGAACGGGGCGAACATACCCGCGCGGAGATTCTGTCGCAGCCCGCGTGCTGGGAACAGTGCCTGCGTGAACTGGAAGAGAGCGGGCAGCTGCTGGCCGCACGCGAACGCTTTGCGCATGGCTCCGAATGGCTGTTTGTGGGCTGCGGCTCCAGCTACTACATCGCGCTCTCCGCCGCCGCCATGTGGACCGCCGTCACCGGCATGCGCGCGCGCGCCATCCCGGCCTCCGAGGTCCTGCTCTTTCCCGATCTGCTGCCCGCCTCGCCCAAGGCCTGTGTGCCTGTGCTCATCTCCCGCTCCGGTCGCACCTCCGAGGTAGTCCGTGCCGCTGAACATTTTGAGAAGGAGCGCCACCTGCGTACCCTGGCGGTGACCTGCAGCCCCGGCCAGGCTCTGGAAAAAGCCGCCAGCTGCACTCTTTGCCTGCCCGCGGCCGACGAGCAAAGCACGGTGATGACCCGTTCCTTCACCGCCATGCTCCTGGGGTTGCAGGCGCTGGCTGCGGCCGTGGCCAATCGCGCCGCCTTCAGCAAGGCGCTACACAAGCTGCCGCGCCTGATGGCGCCGGCCCTGAACGGCATGCTCCTCAAAATGACAGCGCTGGCCGCGCGCGAGTTCGCCGATGCCGTCTTCCTGGGCCAGGGGCCGTTCTATGGACTGGCCTGCGAGGCCGGATTGAAGCTGCAGGAGATGTCCTGCTCTTACGCCCAGGTGTTTCACACATTGGAATTCCGGCATGGGCCCAAGTCTGTGGCCGAACGCCAGGTGCTGGTTGCCTTCCTGCTCTCGGAGAGCGGGTACGACGCCGAACTGGGCGTCCTCGAGGAAATCAAGGGGCTGGGCGCGACCACGCTGGTGATCGCGAATGCTGCGGGCCAGCGGGCGCGCGCCGCTGCCGACGTTTACATCGAACTCGCTTTCGATTTGCCGGAATTCGCGCGCCTGGCCGCCTACGCCGTTCCCGGCCAGATGCTGGGGCTGGCGACCGGGTTGAAAAAGAACCTCGATCCCGACCAGCCGCGGCACCTGGCGCGCGTGGTCATGCTACAAGAGGAGAATGGCAAACCCCAGCATGCCGCATTTTGACATCACCGTTGCCGGAGAACTCAACCTCGACGTAATCCTCTATGGCTTGCCGCAGGAGCTGCCGCTGGAGCGCGAGCTGCTGGCCGACAACATGATGGCGACGCTAGGCGCCTCTTCCGCCATCGTGGCGCACAATTTTGCGGCGCTGGGTGGCCGGGTAGGATTCATCTCGAAAATCGGCGACGATCCGCTCGGCCAGATCGCCGTCCAGCGCCTGGCGGCCGGCGGCGTGGACGTGCAGAAGGTTGTGCGCGCGCCCGGACGCACCACCGGGTTGAGCGTGATCCTGCAGCGCGGGGGACAACGCACCATCCTTACCTATGCCGGCACCATGTGCGAGATGTCGTTCGAGGACCTCGACCTCGACTACCTGACATCCGGCCGCCATTTTCATTGCTGCTCCATTTTTCTGCAGAAGGAACTGCGGCCGCGTCTGCCTGAGCTGTTCCGCCACATGAAGCAAGCCGGCCTGAGCACGTCGCTCGATACCAACGACGATCCCGAGGACCGCTTCGAGGGCATTCCCGAAATTCTGAAACACGTGGACGTGTTCCTGCCCAACGAGCGCGAGGCTCGCATGATTGCCGGCACCGACGATCTGGAAGAGGCGCTGCACCGCCTGGCCAGGCTGGTTCCGGTGGTGGCCATCAAACTGGGGGCGCGCGGTTCCGTGGCACGCCGCGGGCACGAGCGCGCCCAGGCCCCGGGCGTGAAGGTGGATGCCATCGACGCCGTGGGCGCGGGCGACAGTTTTGATGCCGGCTTTCTCTACCAGCACCTGCGCGGCGCCGACCTGCCAACCTGCCTGGAATACGGCAACCTTGCGGGCGCGCTCTCCACCACCCATCCCGGCGGCACCGAAGCTTTTCGCGACCGCGGCCGCATCAAGGAATTCTTTCGCGAGAAGGGACAAGTGGCCGTGGGCGACTGAAAATCTCCCGAATCCCAATCATGATTGACTTTCACACCCATCCCGTCTTGATCCAGGAGCTGGCGGATAAGGACCCGCACTACGCGCGCATGGCGCGCGAGGTGTTCAATATCGGCAACAACTTCCAGCCGCTCGAGACCTTTCTTTTGCAGATGGACGTCGCCGGAATTGAGCGCGCGGTGCTGTTGCCCATCGATTGCCGGCGCTCGCGCCAGCTCGGGGTCAGCTCCAACGAGCAGGTAGGCGAATTGTGTTCGCGCGAGAAACGATTCATCGGGTTCGCCAGCGTAGACCCGCTGCGCCAAGGTGCGGTCCAGGAACTGGAGCGGGGCGTGCGGCAGATGGGTTTGCGCGGCCTGAAGCTTGATCCCGCGCTGCAGGACTTTGCCCCCGCGGATCCCAAGACCTTCGCGGTGCTGGAAGCAGCCGCCGGCTTGGGTATTCCCGTGCTCATTCACACAGGCATGAGCTGGGCGCCGCAGACGCCGCTCGAGCGCGGCCACCCCCTGTTGTGGGAAAAAGCCATCCGCGAGTTTCCCCGTCTTAATTTCGTTCTGGCCCATTGGGCTTGGCCCTGGGTATGGGAGGCGACCGCCCTGGCCCTGAAATATCCCAACGTCTTTCTCGATACCTCGTGCCTGTACTATGACAGCCCGCGCGAGTTCTTTCAGTTTGTCTTCGCGCAGCAGGTGCCCACCACGCTTATCGAGCGCAGCCTGCGCAACCAGGTAATCTTCGGCTCTAACTATCCGCGCGTCGAAATCAAGAACATGGTGCACGCGCTCAAAAGCCTGCGACTGACCGAGGGATGCCTGCAGAAGATCTTGCGGAGCAACGCCGAACGCGTGCTCGGCGAACACCGTAGTTAGGTGCGGGCCGGGCCTCCTACTTTCCGGTGGTGAAGGCCAGCGTCAGCAAAGTGTTCTGCTCCAGTTCATGGGCTTTGCCGGAACCGGTGGCCGGGCTGGCGCTGCCGGAGCGCTTCACGGTGAGCACGTGCTTCTGCCCGGCCAGCCGGCGCAAGCGCGGCAGCACGTACCAGAGCGCGCCCATATTGGCCGGCTCTTCCTGTACCCACAGGATGTCTTCGGCCGAAGCGTGCCGTTCCAGTTCGCTCGCCAGTTCGGCTTCGGGGAAGGGATAAAGCTGTTCCAGGAAAACGATGGCCGTGGACGTGTCCTTGCGCTTCCTGCGCTCCAGGCGCAGTTCGTGGCCGATTTTCCCGGTGCACAGGATGACCCGCTGCGCGTTGCTTACGTCCTCGTCCGGCAGGACGTTGCGGAATCGCGGCCGAGACAATTCAGCCGCCAGCGACGACGCTTCCGGATGTCGCAGCATGCTCTTGGGCGTAAACACAACCAGGGGTTTGCGCCAGGGACGCAGCGCCTGCCGGCGCAGCAGGTGAAAGTACTGCGCCGCCGTGGAGGGCTGGCAGATCTGGAAGTTATCGCGCGCCGCCAGCTGCAGGTAGCGCTCGATGCGCGCGCTCGAGTGCTCCGGTCCCTGGCCCTCGTAGCCGTGGGGCAGGAGCATGACCACCCCGGAGAGCAAGCCCCACTTGTCTTCGCCCGAGCTGATGAACTGGTCCACGATCACCTGCGCGCCGTTGGCGAAGTCGCCGAACTGCGCCTCCCATAGCACCAGCGACTCGGGATAATCGCGGCTATAGCCGTATTCGAAGCCGAGCACGCCCGCTTCCGACAATGTCGAGTTGTAAATCTCGAACCGCGCCTGGCCATCAGCGATGTGGGCCAACGGCGTGTGGACGCTCTCGTTCTCCACGTCCACCAGGACTGCGTGACGCTGGTTAAACGTACCGCGCTGGCTGTCCTGCCCGCTGAAGCGCACCGGCACGCCCTGGCGCAGCAGGGAAGCAAAGGCCAGCGCTTCCGCCATGCCGTAATCCAGCGGACGCTGGCCGCGCGCCATCTCGGCCCGCTGCTCAAGCAGTTTCCTGATCTTGGGATGAACGTGGAATCC
>JAMXLI010000103.1 GCA_024281115.1 Terriglobales bacterium
AGGTGGAGAACAGGAATGGGCGGGCGCGGTGGTAGAGGAAGTCAATCAGGTCGCGCGAGCCGCACACGTAGCCGCCGAGCGCGCCGATGGCCTTGGAGAGCGTGCCCACCTGAATGTCCACGCGGCCGTGAACCTTGAAGTGATCAATGGTGCCGCGGCCGTTGCGGCCGAGCACGCCGGAGGCATGCGCGTCGTCCACCATCATGATGGCGCCATATTTCTCCGCCAGATCGCAGAGCGCGGGCAGTGGCGCAACATCCCCATCCATGGAGAAAACGCCGTCGGTGATCAGCAGTTTGTGGCCGGGTTGGCTGGCAACTTCCTTGAGCAGCTCTTCGGCGTGCGCGATGTCCTTGTGGCGAAACACCTTGATGGTGGCGCGGGAGAGGCGGGCGCCGTCAATAATGGAGGCGTGGTTCAGTTCGTCGGAGATGATGAAGTCTTCTTTGCCCAGCACGGCGGAGACGGTGCCGGCGTTGGCGGCAAAGCCCGACTGGAAGACCACTGAAGCTTCTACGTTCTTGAAGCGGGCGATCTTCTCCTCCAGCTCCATGTGGATTTTCATGGTCCCGGCAATGGTGCGCACCGCGCCCGAGCCCACGCCGTATTTGCGTGTGGCGTCCCGGGCGGCCTCGCGCAGCCTGGGATGGGTGGTCAGGCCCAGGTAGTTGTTGGACGCGAGGTTGATGACCTTTTTGCCGTCGAAGGTGCACTCCGGCGCCTGCTCGTCTTCCAGTACCCGCAGGCGGAAGTAGGTGCCTTTCTGCTTGAGTTGGTCCAGTTGCTCGGTTAAATAGGAGAGCTGCGGGCGGGCGGAAGTCTGGGTGGCCATGAGTTCCCTCGCGTGGCGCCCCCGCGCATCGCGCGGAAGAACGCGGATTTGCCAAACTATCAAGTTTAACGCTGAACCCTGGGGAGCAGGAAACGGCCGGCCGGGGCTCCGTCCGAACTTGCGGTTTAAGCGGCCCTTAAGCCTGCCGGCGGTAGGCTCTCAATCGGCGCTTGTGCGCACCGCCCGCGGGCCGGATAATCTGGAAGAGATGCGGGTGCTGGTGATCGAGGACGAGCGGCGGCTGGCGGAAAACGTGGCCCGCAGCCTGAAGGAGAACGCCGCCTGGGCCGTGGACGTCGCCCTGGACGGCCAGAACGGGCTGCACCTGGCCGAGTCGGTGGCCTACGACCTGATTGTTCTCGACCTCATGTTGCCCAAGATGGACGGCCTGGAATTGCTGCGGCGCTACCGGCGCCAGGGGAACAAAACTCCGGTGCTGGTGCTGACGGCGCGCGAGGAGAAGCAGTCGGTGGTTACCCTGCTCAATGCGGGCGCCGACGATTATCTGGCGAAGCCCTTCGACCTGGGAGAGTTCCTGGCGCGGGCCAAGGCGCTGGTGCGGCGTGCCAAGGGCCAGCCTACGCCCATGCTGACGGTGGGCGACCTGGAAGTAAACACCATCGAGCGCTCGGTGCGGCGCAGCGGACGGGAGATTACGCTGACGCCCATGGAATACAGGGTGCTGGAGTACCTGGCGCACCGGCCGCGGGCGGTGGTTTCGAAAACGGAACTATTGGAACACTTGTACGACTACAACTGGGAGAAGTTCAGCAACGTGATTGAGGTGTACATCTCGGGGTTGCGCCGCAAAATTGACGACGGAGCGCCGGTAAAGCTGATTCATACCCTGCGCGGGCAGGGATACGCGCTGAGAGCGGGAGAGGGGAAGAGATAAGGTTTCAAGGTTTCAAGGTTTCGAGGTTTCAAGGTTTCAAGGTTTCAGGACCACGGCGTCATGCTGAGGGGGCTTCAGCCCCGAAGCATCTCGCGTGCAGCGTGACAAACGTTCAAAGGGCGTCGCACTTTTGAAACCTGTGAAACCTGGGCTCTTAGGCAGCAATCGTCCGCATGCTATGAAACGCCTTTCACTAACTGGCCGGCTTACCGCGGTTGTTGTAGGCGCGCAGCTCATGCTGGCGGTGGGCCTGGTGCTTGTGGGCATCACCTTCGCGCGGCGCCAACTGTTGGCCGCCTTCGACATGAGCCTGCAGGGCAAGGCGCGCGCCATCGCCGCGCTGGTCTACTATCCTCCGGAGGGCAAGCCGGGGCTGCTGCTAGACGCAGACGAAGCGCCGCCTCCGTTCGATGCCCTCCACCCCGACATTTACCAGGTGACAAGCGCGATCCGGGAATTCGAAGCGCACTCGACGAATTTCGACGCGACATTTCTGCGCGGCGAACCGGCGCGCGGTGAGTACTGGAATTTCACATCGCAGGGAGTGCCCTACCGCGGCCTGATTCTGCGCAAGGTATCCATTCGCGATTCCGAGACCGACAAACTGGACACCGACGTTAGCGTGGACGTCTTCTACGCCGCACCCACGCTGGACATTGCCCGCCGCGCCAACGAGGTCGGCCTGATGGTGGGTGGGGCCAGCCTGCTGCTGCTGGCGCTCACCGGTCTGCTGGCCGCTTGGGCGATACGCCGGGGGCTGTGGCCGCTACGCGACCTGGCGGGAGAAGCCGCCGGCATTTCGGTGAAGAACTGGGATTTCCGCCCGCCACAAACCGCCTTGGACGCACCCGAACTGGCGCCGCTGGCGCAGGCCATCGAAACCGTGCTGGGCAAACTGGAGCTGGCATTTGTGCAGCAGCGCGAGTTTCTGGCCGACGCGGCCCACGAGCTGAAGACCTCGGTAGCCATCCTGAAATCCACCTTCCAGGCGCTATTGCAGAAGCCGCGCTCACCGCACGATTACCGCGCCGGGCTCCTGGACCTGATGGGCGACGTGGACCGGCTGGAGGAGCTGCTCAACCGCATGCTGCGCCTGGCGCGCGCGGAACAGCACGCAGCTGATGGCGGGCAGCAAACCCTGGAAGTGGCGGACCTGGCCTCCACCTGCGAGATGGCGGTGGCGCGAATCAAGGCCCTGGCCATGGCACGGGGGGTCGAGGTTCAACTTTCCAGCGAGGGTGGCGGCGAAGTGCATGCCGATCCTGACGACCTGGAACTGGTGTGGGTGAATTTACTGGAGAATGCCATCCAGCATAGCCCGCCGGCG
>JAMXLI010000104.1 GCA_024281115.1 Terriglobales bacterium
TTGGGCGGACTGCACGGGTACGACGAGGCGGGTGCATTGGCGCCGCTGGGCGGAGCCGTCACGGGATTTGTCAAGACGTACAAACGCGAGCGCCCTGCGGCCCACGTAAAAGCGGTTGACTTTGGGGCCGCGCAGCACCCCGGCGAAATCGCCAGCTTACTGCTCGACGAGACCCTGCGCGATCCCGGCGCGGTCGAGATCGGCTACTGGGGCGGGCTGCGCTGGACGGTGGGCTTGCGCGAGCAAGCGGCGGCCGATGGCCACCCTGGGCTCACTCTCGACGAGAGCACCGTGTTCCTCGTGACCGGAGCAGCGGGCAGCATTGTTTCCGCAATCACCGCCGACCTGGCCGCGGCCTCTGGCGGAACCTTCTACCTGCTGGACCTGGTTCCCGAGCCGGCGGCCGACAACGCCGACCTGCAGCGCTTCGTCAGCGACAAAGACGGGCTGAAGCGCGAGTTGTACGCGCGCATCCAGGCCCGCGGCGAACGCGCTACACCCGCGCTGGTCGAGAAGGAACTGGCCGCCATCGAGCGCAGCCAGGCCGCCCGCTCTGCCATCGAGGCGGTGCGCATGGCCGGAGGCAGCGCGCATTACTACAGCGTTGACCTGACGGACACCGAGGCGGTCGCCAGTGTGGTGCGTGAAGTGCGCACGCGCAGCGGCCGGGTGGACGTGCTGCTGCACGCCGCCGGGCTTGACCGCAGCCGCTCTCTCGCGGACAAGGAACCGCGCGAGTTTGATCTGGTTTTCGACGTGAAGGCCGACGGCTTCTTCAATCTGCTGCGCGCCCTGGGCGACATGCCCCTGGGCGCGACCGTGGCCTTCAGTTCCATCGCCGGACGTTTCGGCAATCCCGGGCAGACGGATTACAGCTCGGCCAACGATCTGCTGTGCAAGATCACGTCGAGCTTCCGCAACACCCGCCCCGGCACCCGCGGCATCGCAATTGACTGGACGGCATGGGGCGGAATGGGCATGGCCATGCGCGGCTCCATTCCCAAGGTCATGGAAATGGCGGGCATAGACATGCTGCCGCCGCAGGCGGGTGTTCCTCTCATTCGCCGCGAACTCACTGCCGGCGCAACCCGGGGTGAAATCGTCATTGGCCAGCGGCTCGGCGTGCTGCTGAACGAATGGGATACCAGGGGCGGCCTGGAGCCCGCTCCCAACACGCCATCGAGCGGCACGCGCGGGCCCATGTTGGGGCGCATCGAGCGCTGCGGGATTTTTACGCCTCTGACCGTGGAGACCACTCTCGACCCGAAAATCCAGCCGTTCCTCTACGATCACCAGATTGACGGCACGCCCGTGCTGCCGGGCGTGATGGGACTGGAAGCATTTGCCGAGGCCGCTTTGTGCCTGGCTCCGGGCTGGCAGGTGCAAGTCATCGAGGACGTTCGCTTCCTCGCGCCTTTCAAGTTCTACCGCAACGAACCGCGCACAATCACGGTAGAAGCGGTTGTAAGCGCCGCGCAGGATGCAGTGATTGCGGATTGCCGTCTAACCGGCGGCAGGCTGTTGCCTGGGCAGCCGCAAGCGCAGATCACCACCCATTTCACCGGCACCGTCCGCCTGGCGCGTCAGGCCGCGGCTTCCATCGTCCTGGCCGCACCCGGGCGGCCGGCGGCGCACCTCATCGAGGCCACAGAAATTTATCGCCTCTACTTCCATGGTCCCGCCTACCAGGTGCTCGAGCGCGCGTGGTGGGACGGGAAAAATATGATCGGGCAGATGGCGCAGGGGTTGCCGCCAAACCACCATCCCGCGGGGGTGGAAACCGCTATCGCCCCCAGGCTGATTGAGCTGTGCTTCCAAACCGCGGGATTGTGGGAGATGGGAACGCATGCGCGCATGGGACTGCCCGCCGGCATCGAACGCGCGACCTTCTTGCGCAACCCGGCCAACGCCCCGCTGTATGCGGTGGTGCGGCCGCAAACCATGGGGAGCTTCGAGGCCGAGGTGCTGGACAGCGACGGCAACGTCTATCTCCAGCTCAGCGGGTATCGCACGGCCGCGCTCCCCGGCGCAATTGATGCCGAGAGGCTAAGGAGGCTGCAGGCAGTATTGGCGCCCGAACTGGTCGCGGCTTGATGCATGGGCAACAAGTTCCGAGCGAGGCTGGTATGACGCACGAATTCCAACGCGTGGCGATCGTCAATCGCGGAGAGCCCGCCATGCGCTTTATCCACGCGGTCCGCGACTACAACCTCGAGCATGGCACCGCCTTGCGCAGCATCGCGCTGTATACCGACCCGGACCATCGCGCCATGTACGTCCGCGAGGCGGACGAGGCGTTCTGCCTGGGCTCGGCCCTGGTGCGCGACGCCGGCACTCGCCTGCTTAAAAGCAGCTACCTGGACTTTGGCCGGCTGGAACACGCGCTGACTGCGGCGCGCGCCGAAGCCGTCTGGGTGGGGTGGGGCTTTGTTGCCGAGTGTCCCGCATTCGCCGACCTGTGCCGCGATAAGGGCATCGTGTTCATCGGCCCGGACGGGGACGTCATGCGCCGTGTCGGCGACAAGATCGCCTCGAAATTGCTGGCGGAAAAGCTGGGTGTCCCAGTGTCGGCGTGGAGCGGGGGCCCGGTGGAGACCCTGGAGGATGCGCGCCGTTACGCCGAGCAATTGGGCTTTCCTCTGCTCATTAAGGCCACGGCCGGGGGCGGCGGACGGGGCATTCGTGCCGTCCACTCGGAGAAGCACCTGGCAAAAGCCTTTGAAAGTGCGCGCGCCGACGCGTTCAAGGCCTTCGGCGATCCTACCGTTTTCCTGGAGCGCCTGCTGACTCCGGTACGCCACGTGGAGGTGCAAATTATCGCCGACAGTTTCGGCACCATCTGGGCGGCGGGGGTGCGCGACTGCACGATCCAGCGCCGTCACCAGAAGGTCATGGAGGAGGCGCCCTCGCCGGTGCTGTCGGAAACCGAGGATCAGGCGCTGCGTGACGCTGCGGTGCGCCTGAGCGCCGCGGCTGGATACCGCAATGCCGGCACGGTGGAATTCCTCTACGAACCCGGAGCGCGCACCTTCTGGTTCCTGGAAATGAACACGCGTCTGCAGGTGGAACATCCGGTCACAGAGTGCACCTCCGGCCTGGACCTGGTGAAGCTGCAGATCCACATCGCGCGCGGCGGCCGGTTGGAAGGCGAGCCACCCCGCAGCGCCGGCCACGCCATCGAGGTGCGGCTGAACGCCGAAGACCCCGAAAACGGCTTCGCTCCGGCTCCCGGGACCGTGGAGCGCTTGCGCATGATTCCCGGGCCCGGCGTACGCATCGATACCGGCGTTGCCGAGGGCGACTCCGTGCCCGCCGAGTTCGATTCCATGATCGCCAAGATCATCGCCCACGGGCAGAACCGGGCGGAAGCCCTGGCCCGCTTGCGGCGGGCGCTGCGCGAGACCGTGCTGGTGATGCGCGGCGGGGTGAGCAACAGAGCGTTTCTATTGGATCTGCTGGCGCGCGACGAGGTGCAGCGCGCTGACGTGAACACCGAGTGGTTGGACCAGCTCGCCGCCAGCGGAGAGCACGTTTCCCATGATCATGGCGAGATTGCGCTGGTGCAGGCGGCCATTGAGTCCTACCAGGCCCAGGCCGCTGTCGAGCAACAACAGTTCTACTCTTCGGCGGTGCGCGGCCGGCCCCAGTTGCGGAACGAAGTAGGGCGAACCGCGCAACTGCGCTACCGCGGCCGGCCCTACTCGCTGAAGGTGCTGCGCCTGGGCCCGCAGCTATACCGCGTTGAAGCCGATGGCGCTCGCTTCGAGGCGCGCCTGGACCGGCTACGGGAGTTTGAGTACTGGCTGGACGTTTTCGGCCGCCGGTTCCATATCGTTTCCGTGCCTCAGGGTCTGAGCTACCGCATCGAGGTGGAAGGCGTGTCCCACCAGGTGCAGCGGGACGATAGCGGCATGGTGTACGCCAACGCGCCGGCCGTGGTGGTTTCTGTGGCAGTTAAGGCGGGCGACACGGTAGCGGTGGGCGATCGTCTGGCTGTACTGGAAGCCATGAAGATGGAAATGCAGGTCCTCGCCACCTTCTGCGGCAAAGTGCGCCAGGTGATGACCATCCCGAACGTGCAGGTGGACGCGGGGGCGCCGCTTCTGCAGATTGATCCCAGTCAGGACGAGAAGGAGAGTGCAGGCGGCGGCCGCATCGGCTTCACTGCGGCCCAGCGGGAGGCAGCGCCCTCTCCCTGCCGCGAGAGTCTGGAGGAAATCCGCCAGCTGATGTTGGGCTTTGATGTGGATACCAGGCGCACCGCCGCACTGTTGGCCAACTGGAGCAGCAGTTGCCCGGTGGCCAGCGACGACATTCGCGCCCTGGAAGATGAAATTCTCAACATTTTTGTGGACATCTGCGCGCTTTTCCAGCGAGAACCCGAGGTAAACCACCACACTAGCGCCGAGCAGCCCAGCACCGAGGCGTACTTATTTGCCTATCTGCGCGCCTTGGACACCAAGGGCGAAGGACTGCCTCCCGCTTTCCTGATCGCTCTGCGGCGCGCGCTGGCGCACTACGGCATATACAACCTGGAGCGCTCGCCGCGATTGGAAGAGAGCCTGCTCTGGATCTACAAATCGCACCAACGCGTGGAGCAGCAGATCGCGCACGTGTGCGCCGTGCTGGAGCGCCGGTTGCGTCACGTACAGTTGCCGGTTCCCGAGGGCAGCGGCTTGCACGCGCTGCTGGACCGCCTCGTTTCGATTACTGCCGCAGTTTCCCCCGTGGCCAGCGATCTGGTGCGCGAGGTGCGCTACCGCTACTTTGACCAGCCGCTGTTCGAGGAGTCGCGCGCCAAGGTCTACGAGCAACTGGAGGAGCACCTGGATTACATGGCGGCCAATCCCGACGCCGCCGATCGCCACGAACGCGTGCGCGCGCTGGTGGAGTGTCCGCAGCCGCTGATGGGCTTACTCTCCGGGCGCTTCGCCACGGCCAGCGAGTCGATGCGCGAGTTCATGCTCGAGGCCATCGTCTGCCGCTACTACCGGATTCGCAACCTGGAAAATTTCCGCACCTTCGCCGTAGACGGGCATGGATACGCCGCGGCGGAATACGGGCATGAAGGCAAGCGCATTCACCTGTTCGCCACCCACAGCGAATTCTCCGAGTTGCCGCGCTGGTGCCGCGCCCTGCGGACGGCGATCGAAGAAGTTCCCTCCGGCGACGACGTGGTGCTCGATTTCTACACCTGGCACTCCAGCGCGCTGGGCGCCGCCGACGAGACCGAGCAGAAAGCCCGCGCCCTCCTGGATGAGGCCGGCTTTCCCCGTCCTATTCGGCGCGTGGTCGTGGAGGTGGCGAGTTCCGGGGAGGGGCGCGGAGCCGAAGGCGTGCAGCACTTCACCTATCGGCTGGCGCCGGGGAACACCTACCGGGAAGAAAAGCTGTACCGCGGGATCCATCCCATGATGGGCAAGCGGCTGCACTTGTGGCGACTGAGCAACTTCAACATTGAGCGCCTGCCTTCCGCGGAGGACATTTACCTGCTGCATGGGGTGGCGCGCGAGAATCCCAAAGATGAGCGCCTGTTCGCCTGCGCGGAAGTTCGCGACGTTACCCCGGTCCGCAACCACGAAGGGCGGGTGGTGCAGGTGCCGCACCTGGAGCGCATGGCACGCGAGACCATGGCAGCGATACGGCAGTTCCAGTCGCGCCGCCTTCCCAACCAACGCCTGTACTGGAACCGCATCTTCCTGTACGTGTGGCCCCCCCTGTACCTGGAACGCGACGAACTGCGCGATGTGGTGCGCCGGCTGGCGCCGGCGGCGGAGGGCCTGGGCCTGGAGCAGGTGGTGGTACGAGTGCGGATCCCCAGTCCGGCGACGGGCGACTTACGCGACATGGTATTCCGCATCTCCAGCCCGGGCGGCCGCAACATGCTGATCACCTTTCGCCCGGCAGACCAGTTGCACCCCATCAAGCCCCTGGCCGAGTACGAGCAGAAAGTCGTGCGCATGCGGCAGCGCGGGCTCATTTACCCATACGAGATCATCAAGCTGATCGCGCCGCCGCCCAAGCACACGCGGGCGGAGTTCCCTCCCGGCGAGTTCGTGGAGCACGAACTGGACGAGCGGGGAGTACTGGTTCCGGTGGACCGCCCATACGGCAAGAACACGAGCAACATCATCGCCGGTGTAATTCGCAACTTCACCGCCCGCTATCCGGAGGGCATGACGCGCGTCATTCTGCTGGGCGATCCCAGCAGGGACCTGGGAGCTCTGGCCGAGCCGGAATGCCGCCGCATTATCGCCGCCCTCGACCTGGCGGAGACCATGCGCGTTCCGCTGGAGTGGTTCGCCATCTCGGCCGGCGCCAAGATCTCGATGGAGAGCGGCGTGGAGAACATGGACTGGATCGCGCACGTGCTGCGCCGCCTGGTCGAGTTCACGCAGGGGGGCGGCGAAGTCAACCTCATCATCAATGGCATCAACGTGGGCGCGCAGCCGTACTGGAACGCCGAAGCCACCATGCTGATGCACACTCGCGGCATCCTGATCATGACCCCCAAGGCCGCCATGGTCCTGACCGGCAAGCGCGCGCTCGATTATTCCGGCGGGATTTCCGCCGAGGACAACCAGGGCATCGGCGGCTACGACCGCATCATGGGCATCAACGGCCAGGCGCAATACTGGGCGCGCGACATTGACGAAGGTTGCCATATCCTGTTCCGCCATTACGACCATGCCTACGTGGCGCCCGGAGAGCGCTATCCGCGCCGCGCGGCCACCAGCGATCCTCGCGATCGCGACATCCGCCTCTACCCGCACAGCGAAAGCGGCGAGGACTTCCGGCTGGTGGGCGAAATCTTTTCGGACGAGACCAATCCTGGGCGTAAGCGGTCGTTCGATATCCGGCGTGTGATGAGGGCCGCCGCGGACCAGGACCACCCGCCGCTGGAGCGCTGGGCGGGCATGCGCGGCGCCGAGAGCGCGGCCGTCTGGGATGCGCACCTGGGCGGCTACCCGGTGTGCATGATCGGGATCGAATCGCGGCCGCTGCAGCGCCTGGGATTTGTGCCCGCCGACGGACCCGACCAGTGGACATCGGGCACGCTGTTCCCGCAGTCCTCCAAAAAGGTGGCGCGCGCCATCAATGCCGCCAGTAACAACCGTCCCCTGGTGCTGCTGGCCAATCTCTCCGGTTTCGACGGTTCGCCAGAATCGATGCGCCGCCTGCAGTTAGAGTATGGCGCCGAGATTGGACGCGCGGTAGTGAACTTCAAGGGGCCGATGGTCTTTTGCGTGATCTCGCGCTACCACGGGGGCGCTTACGTCGTGTTCTCGCGGGCGCTGAACCCGCAGCTCGAGGTCGCGGCGCTGGAAGGCACCTACGCTTCGGTGATTGGCGGCGCCCCGGCGGCCGCGGTGGTTTTCGCCGGCGAGTTGGAGGCGAGGGCGCGCAAGGACCAGCGCCTGCAGCCGCTCAGCCAGGCGATCGCGCAGGCGGAAGGCGCCGAGAAACGGCGGCTCCGCGCGCAATGGGACGAGCTCTTCAAGATTGTGCATTCGGAAAAGCTGGGCGAAATGGCCGCCGAGTTCGACCGCATCCATAGCGTGCAGCGCGCGCTCGCGGTGGGCGCGCTGCATCGCATTATCCCGCCGGCGCAGCTGCGGCCATATCTGATCGATGCCCTGGAACGCGGCATGGCAAGAGAGGCGCAGCCCAGCCAGCCGGCGGAGACCGCTGCATTGGCGGCGGCGTGAGTGGTGAGCCATGAATGTGTACTGGCTGGAACAAGGGCAAGCGGAGGTCCCACCGCACGAAGACTGGCTGGGCGCGGGTGAGAGGGCACGCTTAGAGAAGCTGAGTTTTTCCAAGCGCCGCGCCGAATGGCGGCTCGGACGCTGGACCGTGAAGCAGGCGGTGAGCCGCTTTCTGCCGCGTGCCAGCGACTTTCGTTCCCTGCAGCAAATTGAGGTTGAAGCTGCGCCCTCCGGCGCGCCGGAGGTCCGTCTCGCCGGCCAGGAAAGCGAGCTGACGGTCTCGCTCAGCCATCGTTCCGGCCAATGCCTTTGCGCGGTTACGGCAGGAAACGTGAATTTGGGTTGCGACCTGGAGACGATTGAGCCCCGCAGCGACGTTTTTGTGGAAGAGTATTTCACCTCGGAGGAGCAAGCACTGCTCGCGCAAGCTCCCGCCGATCTTCAACCGCAGCTCGTCGCTTTATTCTGGAGCGCCAAAGAAAGCGCCTTGAAGGCCTTGCGGGAGGGGCTGCGGCTGAGTACGCGCACTCTCGAAGTCTGGACGGGATACGGAGAACAGTGCGGCGAATGGAGGCCGCTGGCGGTACGCACCGCGACAGTGGGCATCTTCCAAGGCTGGTGGTACTGCGGCGCCGGTCTGGTCCGTACCCTCGTTGCGCATCCCGCTCCCCGCCCGCCGGCTCGGCTGTTCGATCCTGTTTACCGCCCGTCAATTCGCGACTGGTGCGTTGCGGAGAGGCGGTGAGCAGTATGGCTGCCGGCCTGCGCCTCACCGGCCCAGCGCGGTACCGCATCCGTAGCCTGGCGCAGGTGGTGCAAAGCGCAGCCAGCGTTTCGATCTGCAGGACCCTGGCACGACCGGCACGGCGCGAATGCAACTGGCATTGGGAAGTGCGCACCCAACTGCTCCGGCGACAATTGGCAACGGCGTTCAGCCTGCCGGACGTGAATGAAGCGCGCCGTTACCTGGACACAATCGTGATGGAGTCGCCGGCCCTGGCACAGGTGAGGGTTGAGCCGGTTGCCGCGCCCGTGCGGGGAAGCTGGTTTTTCCCGCCGGTCATGTTGCCGGGCAGAATGCTCCTCTTTCTCCACGGCGGCG
>JAMXLI010000105.1 GCA_024281115.1 Terriglobales bacterium
TAAGTAAATCCGGGCCTTCAGGCCCTGCGGAGCAAAACTCGGACCGGGGCTGAAGCCCGCTTAGGCGCGCCCCGTAACGCGGCGCTAAAGCGCCGGTCTTCTACCAAAAGCCGCACTTCTACAAAAACGGCGGCCTTCCGTCAAAGGCAGCCTTTCCATAAGAATGCTGCTCTTCAATCTGTTCGACGCGGCCGAGGCACGCAAATGCTCGAGGCGAACCGGGGAAGAGCGGGCCTTCAGGCCCGCGTCGGTGGCCTAAGTAAATCCGGGCCTTCAGGCCCTGTTCCCAATCGCGGACCGACGGCCGGCCCCGGCCTTTGCAACCATGCAGCCGGCGCACAATCTAATAGCCCGGTAGGGGCAAGCAGCAATTGTTTGCCCGCCGCCAGCCCTATAGCATAGCCACCAGTGACCTACGACGAGTCCAGAACGCCGCCGAAAATTGTCGTCGGCGAAATCGTGCAATTCGCCTACGACACCTTCTGCAGCAACAAGGTGCGCTTTGCGCTCACCGCCCTGGGCATGGTCATCGGCACCGCCTCCCTGATCCTGGTGGTCACCATCGGCTTAACCGGCAAGACCTACATCCTCAATCAGATCCAGGCCATCGGCGCCAACCTCATCTATGCCGAGTACGAAAGCGGTCCCCAGCGCATCGGCTCCGGCCCGCTCGATCCGCTCACCATCGACGACATGAAGGCGGTGCAGCAGCAGGTTTCCGGCATCACGGCAGCTACGCCCGTCGTGAATCTGAACGATCGCATCTCCGTCGGACAGGGCAGGGAACGCGACATTCTGGTGCTGGGCGTCAACCCGCAATATCGCGACATTCGGAACCTGGTGGTTGAGGCTGGGCGCTTCTTCGATGAGCAGGACCAGCAAGCGCGCAACAAGGTGACCATCGTCGAAAAGCAACTGGCCGAGCGGCTGTACGGCAGCCCCGACCAGGCCATCGGACACACCATCAAGCTGACCGGGCTCTCCTTTACGGTTGTGGGCGTGTTCCGGGAAAAAGTGGAGACGTTCGGCCAGTCGGAAGTCACGCACGACACCATCCTGATCCCCTATACCGTCAGCCGCTATTTCACCGATGGGCCGGCGGTAAAGCAGATCTATTTCACAGTGGCCGATACCGCCGACGTGCCCCGCGTGACCGCGCAGGCCAAAAAGGTGATTCAAGCGCGGCATAGGCCGGAGTCGGTCTATGGCGTGAATAACCTGACCCAGCTGCTGGATCTGGCGGGTAAGACTGCCAACGCGCTCACCCTGGTGCTGTTGCTCGTCGCCATGGTGGTGTTGCTGGTGAGCGGCATCGGCATTATGAACATCATGCTGGCCACCGTGGGCGCCCGCATCCGCGAGATTGGCATTCGCAAGGCGGTGGGCGCGACCAATCGCGAAATCGGGCTGCAATTCCTATCGGAGGCCGTGCTCATCTCCCTCATCGGCGGCGTCATCGGCATTGCCATTGGATTGGCATTGCCTTTTTCCGTCCGCTTCTTCACCAGCTTTCGTATCCCCATCTCCGGCCTGTCGGCAGTTATAGCTATCGCGGTCTCGTCGCTGGTAGGCGTGCTGTTCGGCACCGTCCCGGCGGCCCGCGCGGCGCAGTTGGATCCTGTCGAAAGTCTGCGCCACGAGTAGTTCGGGATCTCGCATGCCGCCGCTTCGCGCGCTTGCCGCCTGGTTGCTGCTGGCCACGTTCCTGCCTGGAGCGCGCGCCCAGAACGCGCCCGCGCCGCTTCCGTCCGGACAGATGATCGCCCATGTCCCGTGCGCTGCCGATCCGGCGCAGAGCTATGCCCTGTATCTGCCCCTGCGCTATAGCCCGGAGAAGTCCTGGCCCATTATTTATGTCTTCGACCCGGGCGCCCGCGGCGTTCTCCCCATTCAGCTATATAAGGACGCGGCGGAGAAGTACGGCTACATCCTTGCCGCTTCCAACACCTCCAGGAACTTTCAGTCTCAGGGCACTTCACAGGCCGTGCGCGCCCTCTGGGACGACACTCACCTGCGTTTGCGGCTCGATCCCCGGCGTACCTACACCATGGGATTTTCGGGCGGCGCGCGCGTGGCCACTTCGCTCGTCCTGCGCTGCGCCCCTTGTGCCATTGCAGGTGTGATTGCGCATGGCGCGGGTTACCCCGCGTCTGCGGCTCCCTCGGAAAAAGACCCCTTCGCCTACCTGGCGTTCGTCGGCGACACGGATTTCAACTGGCCGGAGCTCATGGAATTGCGGCGCCGGAAAGAAGATTCGGGCGCTCCTTTCCGCCTCATAGTTTTCCCGGGCGGCCATCAATGGGCCCCGCCGGCGGTCTTTGCGGACGGCCTGTCCTGGCTCCAGCTCAGGGCCATGGCCAGCGGAGCCCTGCCGCGCGATCCCTCCTTTATTGACCAATTATTTGCCCGCACGCAAAAGGAAGCTGACGACGCTGCCCGTCGCCGCGACCCGCTCGCACACTTCGCAGCTTTTCGCTCTCTATCCTCGGATTTCAGCGGGCTCAGAGACGTGAATCCCTATCCCGCGAAGCTCGAGGCCCTCAGGAACTCGGCCGAGTACAAGCAGGCGCTCAAGGATGAACACCGGGCTGCAGAGCAGCAGCTTGCCGCCACGCAGGAACTTTCTTCCAAGCTGTCGCAGCTTGGCGAAGGCGGCCTGGAGGCGCAGATGGCGCTGCGCTCGGAAATCTTCGACGGCATGAGGGCGCTGCAAAGCAAGGCAGAACATGCCCCTAACGACGGCCAGCGCCGCGTCCTGACCCGAGCCTTCGATGCTTTGTGGGCGCAGGGAATCGAAGCCGGTCAGATGGAGCTGGAAGTCAGGAAAAACTTTAGCAAGGCTGAACTGTATTTCCGTCTCATGAGCAGTATCAGCCCTGAGCAGCCTTGGCCGGTTCTGCTGCTGGCGGAAACCAATGCGCTGCGCGGCGACAAGAAGCGTGCGCTCGAGGATTTGCGCGAGGCGATCCGGCGCGGGCTGAAGCGTGCGGAATCCCTGGAGGAAGACGAAAACCTGCAAACGCTGCAGTCCCATCCGGAATTCCGCCAATTAGTGGGCGAGCTGAAGGCCCGGAGCGAGTCCCCTCAGACACGTTGAGTGCCCGCCCACTCGGCTAGCGCTACCTCCCCGACATCACCGGAAGTCAGGGTGCGTCGCAGAGGGCCTGCCTGGGGAACCCGACGAGCAGGATGGGGGCGCGTTTCATTCGCCTAAGAAGGCACGAGCGCGGCCGCGCTGCAACTCCGTTTGTCTTTCAGAAAAACAAAGGCCGGGCTGGTTTGCCCGGCTGTTCTCTGCGAATCGGAATTCCAGTTTGGAATTTCCGGTACCACCAGAGCTCTCTACTGCGGCGCCAGGGTGGCGCATGCGCCGCTTGACCTGTTTACATTACGAACCCGATGCTCTCCAGTTCCTTCTGAATTACTTCCAGGGAGCAGCCCGCGCCTTCTACGCGGCTGGCCGCATCCATGGCCGCCTGCTGCGACACCCCGTATCCCCGGCCGATCAGAAAAACCTGTAAAAGCTCGGCAGCTTCCCGGGAATCCAGGCCTCCTTGCAAGAGGTCCGTCCTCAGGGCTGCCAGTTCGACAGCGGAAAACTTTTCAACCATGGCGTCACCTCCGACCCAGGTCTACTTACCAGCTGCTTGATTAGAGTCCGCGCCTTACCTCTTTGTTGCATGCAATTCGGATGCCGCACTGGACCCGAAGTCACCGCACCCCACGCGGAATCTGTTACTTTTGTAAACCCATTGCCACGCCGCGAGTTGCGGCGCGTACCGGCACCCCCTCCGCCGTTCTGTGGAAGGTGGGACGCCCGTCGCGCCCTGGCGAGCTTCCGTTCTGACACAAGAATGTCGCTGGATCTGACACAGAGTGTCAGATTGAAACTGCTTAAGTTTCCTCGACTACCGCTTCATCGACGAGCAGGATGGGGATGCCGTCCCGGATGGGATAAACGCGGTGGCATTCGCTGCACTGCAGGGCCTGACCCTCGTGCACCAGAACTAGGCGCTTCTTGCACAACGGGCATACCAGGATTTCAAGCAGGTCAGGGGAGATCATGGCACTACGATTCTACTCCCCCCGCAGCACTCGTTCACGACGTCGGATGCCTCCCTTTCCTAAGGCTCGCTTTCGCACGTTCTTGGGAAGCTAGAAAAAGGTGAAGAGATGGCTGCTCCGGTCGTACGCCGGAAGCTTCGCTGAGCCCGGGCGCGCTGTTTGTTAGAATCCGCCCTTAGCCGGAAAAGTGACCTCATGCCAGCCACCATCCTTGACGGAAACCAGATCGCCGCCGAAATTAAGAGCGAAGTTGCCGGCGAGGTCAAAGCGCTGACCACCGCCGGGCGGCGGCCGGGCCTGGCCGTGGTTCTGGCCGGCAATAACCCCGCATCCGAGATCTACGTTCGCGGCAAGGTCAAAAGCTGCGAGGAACTAGGGATTTACAGCGAGAGGCACACCCCTGGCCCCTCCGTCAGCACCCGGGAGCTGCTGCAGCTGGTGGGCGAACTGAACCGCCGCGATGAGATTGACGGCATCTTGGTGCAGCTTCCGCTCCCCGCCCAGGTGGATTCCAAGGCGGTGCTGCTGGCGGTGGATCCTGCCAAGGACGTGGACGGCTTTCATCCCATGAATGTTGGGTTCCTCTCCACGCAGCGGCCTGGGCTTGTGCCGTGTACCCCGGCGGGGGTGATTGAAATCCTGAAGCGCAGCGGGATTGCGATCGCCGGCCAGGAAGCGGTGGTGGTGGGCCGCAGCGACATTGTGGGTAAGCCGACGGCCATGCTGCTCATCAACGGTAATGCCACCGTGACTGTCTGCCACTCTAAGACGCGCGACCTCCCTGCCGTCTGCCGCCGCGCCGATATCCTGATAGCAGCCATCGGAAGGGCGGGCATGATTACGCGCGAATACGTCAAGCCCGGCTCCACGGTCATCGATGTAGGCATGAACAAGGTGACCGATCCTGCCGAGTTTGAACGTTTCTTCCGAGGCAATGCCAAGCGCGAACAGGCATTTGCCAAGAACGGCTCCACGCTTATCGGCGACGTCCATCCCGAGGTGGCCGAGGTAGCGGGAGCGCTCACCCCGGTTCCGGGCGGGGTCGGTCCCCTGACTATCGCTATGCTCATGGCGAATACCGCGCGGGCCGCCAGGCTGCGGCGCGGGCCGGGCGTGGACGCGCACGCTGTTGCCTGAGCCTGTGACGCAGCGACGCGCCAACCCGGGGCCGCAGTGCTGAAAGTAGGGCTTACCGGTGGCATCGCCGCGGGCAAAAGCGTCGTAGGCGAGATGCTGGCCCGGCGGGGCGCACACGTTCTCCAGGCCGACGAAATCGCCCATAACCTCATGCAGCCGGGCCAGCCGGTGTATGAGGCGGTGGTCCGGGAGTTTGGGCCTGGAATCCTTGATGCCGGCGGCCGCATAGACCGCCAGAAGCTCGCAGCCGAAGCATTTGGCGGCCCCGGACGTGCTGCCCGCATTCACGAACTGAACCGCATCGTCCACCCTGCGGTCATTCGCCACCAGGAGCGGTGGATGGAGGAACTCGGCCGCCGCGATCCCCACTCCTTGGCCGTCATCGAGGCAGCCTTGATCGTTGAGGCGGGCGTGGCCGAACGCTTCGACAAGATCATTTTGGTCACCTGCCGCACCGAGCAGCGCGCCCAGCGGCTGGCTTCGAGGCTGAACATTGAATTGGCCGCCGCCGAACGCGAGGTGGCCAGGCGTATGGCGGCGCAATTGCCCGACAGCGACAAAGCGAAGGTCGCAACATTTGTAGTGGATAATTCCGGCACCCTGCAGGCGACCGAGCTGCAGGTCGAGCAAATAATGCGCGAGCTGCGTAAATCCTTATAGCCCAGCGCGTCAACGGTAAAACCCTTTCCCCGGCGCCGGCATGGCCCTGCCGCTCCCCGGAATGGGCCGCTCAGAGCGGCCTTCAAAGTCAAGAGCTTAGAGACAACCATTCCGCTGGAACTCTGCTCCAACCAAGGGGTACACTTCCTAAAACACCGACAATGTGCAACCAATTGCAGTCAGGTTACCCCGATGACTGCGGCGTCGTGCTCAAAATACAGAGTGCAGCACAGCCGGGTATGGTCTCCGAATTGCTTCATGCATCTCCGGGGTACGCTGCGTCTAGTGGGCGCCCAGCATCTATTGAGTGGCTGAGAAATCCTGGTGAATAGCACAATCCAGACAGAGCTGCTTCGGAACTACGGCCTGCGGGAGAATCCGTTCAACGTCACCCCCGACCCGCGCTTCCTGTACGAAAGCCGCACCCATCGCGAGGCCCTGGCTTCGCTGATTACGGGCATAGAATGCGGCACCGGCTTCCAGGCCCTGATCGCCCCACCCGGGATGGGCAAGACCACGCTGCTCTTCAATGTGCTGGAGCGCTTTCACGACAGCGCCCGGACGGCCTTTCTTTTCCAGACGCAGTGCACCTCGCGCGAGTTCTTGCAGTACCTGCTGTTTGAGCTTGGAGTCGAGCCCGGCGACCGCGACCTGGTGCGCATGCACGAGGCGCTCAACCAGGTGCTGACCGAGGAGGGCCTTGCCCGCCGGCGCGTCATCGTCGTCATTGACGAGGCCCAGAACCTCGACAATTCAGTCCTGGAAACCGTGCGTCTGCTGTCCGATTTTGAAACCCGGCGCGAGAAGTTGATGCAGATCATCATCTCCGGCCAGCCCGAGCTCGCGAAAAAGCTGGCTGGCTCCGACCTGGAGCAGCTCCATCAGCGATTGCAGGTCATCACCCGGCTCTCGCCTCTCAATGAGGAAGAGATCAATGAATACGTCGCGCATCGGCTGAAGAAGTCGGGCTACGAAGGCCTGCAGCTGTTCACGCCCGAAGCGCTCCGCCTGGTTGCCCGGCACAGCCGCGGGATCCCGCGCAAGGTTAACACCCTCTGCTTCAACGCCTTGCTGCTGGCATTCGCCCGGGAAAGCACCTTGATTGACGCCTACATGATGGATGAGGTCATCGCCGACCTTCAACTGCGAGGCGAGACGCCGCCAGCAGCAGCGCCGGTGGCGATGCCTTCGGTGCGGTTGTCGCCCACCCTCCCCTTCGTGAACTCGGCGGGTGGACATAGCGACCGGCGGGCCTCAGCCCAGCAGACGGAAACTCCCACGGCCCGTGCCCCGCGGACGGGCACGAACGGCTCCACGCACGGCTCGAATTCGTCGCAGGGGGGCAAAACGCGCGTGGCCACTGCGCCCGCTGCGCCCCAGCCCGCCACTCGCGGTTCATCCGCGCCGGCGGCAGTGGCGGCCCCGCGGCCCCAGGCCGCGCCTCGCACCCAGCCTCCCCGTCCCGCGGCCAACGCTAACCGCGCGCCCCAGGCCATGCCCTCGCTGGTAAGCCGTGCCTCGCATGGCCGGCTATCGCCGAGAAGCAGCTGGTCGGGTCCGATTTTCGCCGCCGTCATCTGCGTGGTCCTGCTCGGCGCGCTCAGCTACTTCTACCAGCGGACAGATCACGGCAGCCAACGCACGAGCCAGAACAGCGCGGCAGTGCAAGCCAAGCCGGCGCCGGCTGAACGGAGCGCGGTGCCCTCCGCGCAGAACCAGGCAGCCGCGTCCTCGGCCAACCCACAGGCGAGCGCGCCTGCGCACAGCCCATTGACTGACCTGACGGTTCCGCCGGAAAACCTGCCCGGCTCGAGCGCGCCTGCAGCCTCCAACAACAACGGACAACCGGCGCCGGAACTGCCGTCCATCAAGGAACCCGCAACTACGGCGGCCGAATCGGCTTCCGCTCCTGACAGGCAGGGGAGCAATGAGCGGCAGCCCGCCCGTCCCACAGCGCAGCGCGCCTCGCGGGCTGCGGGGCGACCCAATGCTCAGAGACCGGAGGAGCCTGGGCCGGAGGTCGTGACCCGCAACTTCGGTTCATCGGGCCCATCGCCCTCGCCCAGCTCACAACCTGGGAACTCGGCGCCCGCAGCCCGGCCTGCGAGCCCACCGCCCTCGGTCAGCAGTCTTCCCAACAACTCGGGCGCTGCCGCACCCGCTGAAATTGCCGGCCAGCCTTCTCTGGCTGCGCCTGCGCCCGCTCCCGCGAATAGCGCCCCGGCTCCTGCGGTTCCGGAGAACGTATCGTTGCCCGAGCGTGCAGCGCGCGCCCGCCTGGTGTACAAGGTCGCCCCGGAATCGCCGCGCGACGGCACCGGTTCCGGTTCTTCTGTCGTGCTTCAGGCGGTGGTAGGGAAGGATGGCGCCGTGCGAGACCTGCAGTTGGTGAGCGGCAGCCCCCGTCTCGCCGAGGCCGCCATGGATGCGGCCAGCCGCTGGCAGTTCCAGCCGTATCAGGTCAACGGGCAGCCGGTGGAGTTCACCACGCAGCTGCACGTGGACTTCAACTCTCAGTAGTTTATCGGCTTAGGCTTAAATGGAAGCGCCCGGGCGCCGCAGCGCTCGGATACTCGCGCCACCGCCACGATCCGCTCCTTCTGTCGTCCACTCCGGCCCGCCTTATGAATCCAATCGTTCGGCGATAGCTGACACCAGGGTCTTGACCACCTGCACGCGGGCATAGCGCTTATCGTTCGCGGGCACTACCGTCCAGGGCGCGTACTGCGTGCTGGTCTTGAGCAGCATGTCGTCAGCCGCCTGCAGGTAGGCATTCCATTTTTCCCGGTTGCGCCAGTCTTCCTCGGTCAGCTTGTAGGAGCGAAATGGGTCCAGCTCCCGGTCCTGAAAACGTCGCAACTGTTCCTCGCGGGAGATATGCAGCCAGAACTTGCAGATCACCATGCCAAAGGAGTGCTGGTGCGCCTCGAATTCGTTGATCTCGGCGTACGCCCGGCCCCACTGCTCCTCGGAGGCAAAGCCCTCCACGCGCTCCACCAGCACGCGCCCGTAATAGCTGCGGTCGAAAATGGCCAGGTGCCCGGCCCGCGGCAGGTTGCGCCAGAAGCGCCACAGGTAGTGATGGGTCTTCTCTTCTCCCTGTGGCGCCGCATAGGAAGATACGGTATAACCGCGGGGATCCAGCATCTCGCTTACCCGCTTGATCGCGCCGCCCTTGCCCGCCGCGTCCCAGCCCTCGAAGACGCACAAAACCGGGACCTGGCGCTTGTAAATCTGGAACTCCAGCTCGCGCAACCGCACCTGTTCCCGGGGGAGCTGCTCTTCGTATTCGCGCGAAGATATTTTCTTGCTGGTGGAGACTTTTTCAAGCACGCGCCGCCTCCCGCTGCCTGGCCGCGAGCCGCAGACGAACACTCCGCTGCACCGTTTTGCTCTTGCGCGCCCGTATTCCCACCACCTTGCTCCGGGTTTCCAGGGGGACGGCGTGGGCCGGCAGCCGGGCGGCCAGCGCCTTCTCGACGGCCGTAGTGATGGTCTCCAGGAAGCGCACCCGCGCCCAGCGTGTATCCGTGCCCTCGAGGACGGTCCAGGGCGCGTTCGGTGTCTCCGTTTTGGCCAGCATTTCTTCCACTGCGTCCAGCCAGCGCTGGTAATGCCGCTGCTGATGCCGCGCTTCTTCGGTCACCTTCCAGCGTAGCGCCCGGTCGCGCTTGGCCGCCTTGATGCGCTTCCGCTGCTCGCGCTCGGAAATGTGGACCCAGAACTTGAGCACTAGCTGGCCGTCGTCGGTCAGCCAGCGTTCGCACTCGTTGATCTGGCCGTACGCCGCCAGCCAGTATTTCCTCCGGGTTTTCTTCTCGCAGCGTTCCACGAGCACGCGGCTGTACCAGGAACCGTCGAACAGGGCCATTTGCCCGTAGTTGGGGAAGCGCGCCTGGTAACGCCACAGGAAGTGGTAGCGCCGCTCCAGGGGAGTGGGAGCGCTTTCGGGATAGATGCGGAAGACGCGCGGGTCGAGCTTGGCCGTGAGTTTCTTGATCAACTCGCCCCGGCCCGACAGCTCCCATCCTTCCAGGCAGATGATGATGGCCTGTCCGGCAGCGTTGGCGGCATACTGCTGCTCGCGCAGCTGGTTCTGCAACTCCTCCATGCGGGCCCGGTACACGCCCTTGGAGAGCTTTTTCTGCAGATCAACCGTTTCCAGCATGTCGCCTGACCTCGCCTTCGCTACTGGATGGTGGAGGTCGCCTTGGCGGCCCCGCCCAACCCGAAGAAGCTGGTGATGCGCGCGAAGAAGTCCTTTTGCGCGGAGTTCATCCGCCGGGTTTTAGCTTCGGCGTCCAGGTTCTCGCGCACCGCTTCCAGTTCCACCCGGCGGCGGGCCAGCACCTGGGAAATGTGCTCGGCAATTTCCGGACGCGTGTGCAGCACGCCGTGGAACGCCTCTTTGTCCAGCCGATAGCATTCGGTGTATTCCAGGGCGAGCACGGTGGCCGTTCGCTTCACGCCGGTCATCAGCGCAATCTCTCCAAAGAAGTCGCCCGGATTGAGCGTCGCCACTTTCCTCCGCTCTCCCCCCTCGCCGCCGATCAGCACCTCCGCGGTGCCGCGCGTGATCACGTATAACGAATGCGCGGTGGCGCCCTCGCGCGTCATCGCCTCCCCTTCGGTGAAGGGCGCAAAACGCAGGTCGGCGGCCAGGCGCCGGCGTTCCTCCGGCGTCAGAGAGTGAAACAGTTCCACATTGCTCAGGGCCTGTACCCGGCGCGCGATCTCACGCTCCTGGTGGATGTCCTTGCGCTCCACCGTTTCCTCGGTGACGAACACGCTCTGCGCCGGGATGGAAAGCGAGATGCCGGCGCGCTGCAGCGCGTAAAAAATGCGCGCCCTCACCCGCGAATTGGCAGGATCGTTCTGCTGCAGTTCGGTCAG
>JAMXLI010000106.1 GCA_024281115.1 Terriglobales bacterium
CGCAGCTTCGACCACTACTTCGGGACTTTTCCGGGCGCCGAGGGCGCCACCTCGGGCCGCATCTCCAGCGGAACCACGCGCACCCTCGGCCCGGCGCCCGACATCATGGGATTCGATCCCGGGCACGACTGGTATTCGTCGCTCACAGCTAGCGATGGCGGCCTCATGGACCGCTTCGATCTGCTGTACCAGGCCAATAACAATGGCGACTATCTGTCCTACACGCAGATGAAGCAGGCGAACATTCCCAATTACTGGGCGTACGCGCAGACCTACGCGCTCGGCGATCACATGTTCTCCTCCCTGCACAGTCCCAGCCTGCCCAACGCGCTGTACACCATCGCGGGCACCTCGGGGGGCGTGATCACTGTGCCCGCGCGCGCCGGGGCGAGCCACTCCTGGGGCTGCGATAGCGACGTGCCGCTCACCGTCCAGATTATGGACACCAGCGGGAACGTCACCCAGCACGCGCCCTGCTTCAATTTCAACACCATGGCGGACGCACTCGACGCCGCGGGCGTGAGTTGGCGTTATTACTCTCCCGTGTACGGCACCGAGGGCTATCAGCACAACGCGTACACCACGATCCAGCACATACGCTACAGCAGTGAGTGGAGCGTGAACGTGCTCCCCAACTCCCAGTTCGACAGCGACGCCCTGAGCGGCAACCTGCCGGCGGTCACCTGGCTGATTGCAGGCCCGGAGAACGAGCATCCCCCGCGCAGCACCTGCTACGGCGAGAACTGGACAGTGGACAAGGTCAATGCTGTCATGCAGGGACCCGCCTGGAACAGCACCGCGATCTTCATCGTTTGGGACGATTTCGGGGGGTTTTACGACCACGTGCCGCCGCCCGGCGTGGATTTCTACGGATTGGGCCTGCGCGTGCCCTTCTTGATCATCTCGCCCTATGCCAAGCCCGGCTACATAGATAAGACCACCTACGAATTCTCCAGCGTGCTTGCTTTCATCGAGAAAAATTTCAATGTCACGTCGCTGGGACAGCGCGACGCCACCGCCAGCGATCTGACGAACGCATTCAACTTCAGCCAGCAGCCGCTCGCTCCCCTGGTCCTGGGGCAACGCACCTGCCCGCTGACGGGAGGCGGCGTGCGGTTCGGGAGCCAGAAGCTGGGAGTCACCAAGAGTCTGGGCGTCACCGTCTTCAATCCTCGGCCGCAGCCGCTCACCATCCAGAGTGTGGCGAGCAATGCTGCCGATTTCACCACCTCGGGGTGCGTCGGTACGACCCTGCAGATGGGCGCGCAGTGTACCCTGACGGTGAAATACGCGGCGCACAAACTGGGTACGGAGACGGCCACGCTAAGCATCGTTAATGACGGCGCAACCAGCCCCGACAAGGTAACGGCCACCGGCATTGGCTCGCCCGTCGGCGTCCAGTCCACGCTAAACTTCAAGACCGATGTGGCCTTGGGACAGAGCGCGAAACTCAGCTTCCTCTTCACCAACAGCGGCACGACCGCACTGACCATCTCGTCGGTGACGACGGTGGGCGACTATCGTCAAACTAACAATTGCGGATCCACGCTGGCGCCCAACACCAGTTGCACGTTCACGGTCACCTTTACGCCGTTGGCCACGGGGCCGCGCTGGGGCTTGATCACGATCAGCGATGTGGATCCCGGCAGTCCGCACTGGGTGCGTCTGGTGGGACAAGGCATACCGGCAGGGGCAGCAGCGGTCACGCATGCCAGCGTAGAGCAACCCAGCCACTGGGATGACGACGACGATGCCTTGCCCCAAGTAAACTCGGACCAGCAACCCTAGTCCGCTTTACTCTTCGCGTTGCAGATCGGTGTCGCCGATGGGGTGGCCCAGAAGACGGAACATGGCCGCCATTTGGCCTTTGTGATGGAAGGCGTGGGTTACTACGTGCAGCAGAATGAAAGCCGGGTTGCGTAAAGGCCCGACCCAGCCCTGGGGGCGGCGCGCCAGCTCGGAATTGAGCTGCTCTTCGGTAAGCGAATCCATGTAGCTGGCGGTGGCGGCGGCGACCTGCTGTTTCAGGCGCCGGACGTCAGCGATGGTCGCATACTGGGCGTCGCTGCCCGGCATGGGTGCGGCGTCCTGCAGTCCCTGCACCCAGGCCGACTCGGACAGCAGGATGTGCACCAGCTGGTCGCGCAGGCTGGCGCGGCCCAAGCCCGGCAGCTCCTGCGTGAATGCCTCCCGGGGGAGCGCCTGCACATGCTGCAGGAGCAGGTCAAGACGCGCATGGGTCCAGGTATGCAGGGCCCTCAGGCCATCACGGGTAAACATGGCGGCTCCGCGACTCTACACCCGGCGCGCGCAACCGCCCCAGTGCCTGCCTGATCAAGTGTCAAGAACAAGCCGGCGCATGCTATAATCGCTACAGGCTCCCAAACGACTAAGCTATTGTAGATGCAAGTATTTACAGCCGAGTTCGGGCTTCCCCAACGGGCCGCGAACCCGCTCTTGCTCTGTGTCGTGCCGGGGCGGGAGATGGCAAGCCCGCGGCATGGCTCCAGACCCACTGCGGAAGTTAGAAGCGAGTTGAAGGCTTAAAGACTTATGGCAGACGATCAGAATCCACAGCTTCCCCTGACCCCGCCAGGTGGCGGTGACGGCAGCCTTCCCACGGGCAACGTGCAGCCCATCAACATTGAAGAGGAGATGCGGCGGTCGTATCTCGACTATTCCATGTCGGTGATCATCGGCCGCGCCCTGCCCGATGTGCGCGACGGCCTGAAGCCGGTGCACCGGCGCCTGCTTTATCACATGTACGACATGGGTCTGCTGCACAACCGCAAGCACGTGAAGTGCGCCAAGGTGGTGGGCGAGTGCATGGGCCGCTTCCACCCGCACGGGGACGCCGCGCTCTACGATGCGCTGGTGCGCATGGCGCAGCCGTTCTCGCTGCGCTATCCGCTGGTGGACGGCCAGGGCAACTTCGGGTCGGTGGACGGCGATCCGCCCGCGGCCATGCGGTACACGGAGTGCCGGCTGGCGCGCATCGCCGAAGATCTGGTCGCCGATATCGACAAAGAAACCGTGGATTTCATCCCCAACTACGACGAGACCACGGTGGAACCGCTGGTGCTGCCCTCGCGCGTGCCCAACCTGCTGGTGAATGGGGCCAACGGCATCGCCGTGGGCATGGCCACCAATATCCCGCCGCACAATTTGACCGAGATCGTGGATGCCACCATCACCCTGGTCAACAACCCGCAGGCGACGCTGGCCGAGCTGCTCAAGTTTGTGAAAGGCCCGGACTTCCCCACCGCGGGCATTATTCATGGCCGCGGCGGGATCCGCGCCGCCTACGAGACTGGCCGCGGGCGTTTCGTGATGCGCGCCCGGGCGGCCATCGAAAACATCAGCAAAGAGCGCCAGGCCATTATCGTCACCGAAATCCCGTACCAGGTGAACAAGGCGCGGCTCATCGAGCGCATCGCCGAACTGGTGAATCACAAGACCATTGACGACGTTTCCGATATCCGTGACGAGTCGGACCGCCAGGGCATGCGCATCGTGGTGGAACTGAAGCGCGGCGCCGAGCCCCAGATCGTGCTCAACCAGCTTTTCAAGCACACGCAGATGCAGGAAAGCTTCAGCATGATCTTCCTGGCGGTGGTGAACAACCAGCCCAAGGAGATGGGGCTGGTGCAAGCCATCCAGTACTTCATTGACCATCGCGTGGACGTGGTGCGCCGCCGCACCAGTTACCTGCTGGAGAAAGCCAAGGAACGCGAGCACATCCTCGAGGGCTACCAGACCGCTCTCGACCACCTCGACAACGTGATCGTGATCATCCGCGGCAGCTCCAATCGCATGGAGGCGCGCGAGAACCTGGTGGCCTATTTTGGCGGCAAGAAGATCGCCATCAACACCACCGGGCGCGCCCCCAAGCCGGATGCCGAGCGGCCGTTCAGCGCGCGCCAGGCCGACGCGATCCTGGAACTGCAATTGCACCGCCTGACGCGGCTCTCCATTGACGAGATCGTGAACGAGTTGAAGTCAGTGCGCGAGAACATCGCCGAGGCCGAGGCCATCCTGGGCTCGGAGAAGAAGCTGCGCGGCGTCATCGTGCGCGAACTGGAGGAGATCAAGAAGCAGTACGGTGACGAGCGCCGCACCGTGATTGAGGACGAGGCGGCAGAGATCCAACTGGAAGACCTGATCGCCGACGAGCAGGTGGCGGTCACGGTGAGCCACAGCGGCTACCTGAAGCGCACGCCGGTCTCCACCTACCGCCAGCAGCGCCGCGGCGGCAGCGGGCGCACCGGCATGAAGACGCGCGAGGAGGACTTTGTCGAGTACCTGTTCATCGCCTCCACACACGCTTACCTGCTCATCTTCACTAACAAGGGACGCGTGTACTGGCTGAAGGTGTACGAGGTGCCCGACGTGGGCGCCGCGGGCAAGGGCAAGCACGTGGGCAACCTGGTGGCCCTGCAGCCGGGCGAGACGGTGCGCGCCATGCTGCCGGTGCGCAACCTGGAGGAGGCCAGCAAGCACGTCTTCTTCGCCACCCGCAACGGGCTGGTAAAGAAAACCGCGCTGGTGGATTTCTCCAACGTGCGCTCCGCCGGGATTATCGCCATCAGTATCGAGAACGAAGACGAGCTGGTGGCGGCCGCCATCACCGACGGTAACCAGATCGTGTTCCTCGCCTCGCACGAGGGCCAGGCCATCCGCTTCAACGAGGACGATGTGCGACCCATGGGCCGGGCCGCTTACGGTGTGCGCGGCATGAACCTGGAGAAGGGCGATTACATCGTGGGCATGGCGGTGACCCCCAAGCCGGGCAAGGCAGCCATGCCGCAGTCAGCCTCCGCGGCCGCGGTCGAGGTGGACGGCAGCGACAAGAAGCCGAAGAAGACGGGCGGCCAGGGCACGGTGGAGGAAGAGACCATCAACGCCGCCGCCGCTTCCAACATGATCCTTTCGGTCACCGAGAACGGCTACGGAAAGCGTACTCCGGTAGATGAGTACCGCCTGCAGACTCGCGCCGGCAAGGGCGTGATCAACATCAAGACGGGCGCGCGCAACGGCAACGTGGTGGGCATCCTGCTGGTGAACGAGGAGTCGGAGGCCATGCTGATCAGCCACTACGGCAAGATTATCCGCATCCCGACCAATACGATCCGCGAGGCCGGGCGGTCCACCATGGGGGTGCGGTTGTTGCACCTGGAGGTGGGCGACAAAGTGGCTGCTTCCTGCGTCATTCCGCCCGAGGAGAAGGAAGACAGCCTGCTGCAGTAGGGGGCGGCGTATTCCGACAGGCAGCGCGCAGCGGATTTTCGCGTCCGAACGCGCCCTCGCATACCGAGCCGCTACATGCGCTGGTAGTGGATGGGCCACAGCACGCGCCAGGTTTTGCCGCCGTCGTTGCTGCGCTCCCAGCTCCAGTCCAGCTGGTTGGCGCGGATGTTCTTGAACACCATGCGTTGCCGGATTTGCTTGCCCTTGAGCGTAAACGCACGTTCGAACACCATCTGCCCGCCGGCGAAGCCGCCGGTGAAATCGAGGTAGCCGCCCTCGTTGTCCACCCAGGTCTGCTTCCAGCGCCCGGCCCGGGCGTCGAAGGTCGAAACGCTCTTGCCCCGCAGGTGCATGGCGTCGCCACCGGAAAAATTTTCTTCGATCACGCAGCCGTCGAGAGTGCGCCGAATGCTGTTGTGGCCGCGCGCCACCACGCCCTTTTCTCCCGGCCAGGTCAGCTCCCATTCGCCCACCCAGAAGTCGAGCTGCTTCTGCTGCGGCTCGGCACAGGGCGGGGCAGGCTTCTCCGACAACGCAGCGGACGACAACAGCAGCAGGACCAGGAAGATACGCATGCAGTTCACCTCCGGTGCGCGCGCCTCAGCATAGCCGACGCGCTCCCGCGCCGGCGGCTGGAGCGGGACGAACCGCACCGCAATTTATGCGGTTGGTAGGGTGGGCGGGTCCGGCGGGGACGCAACCCGATGGATTACAATCGAAGGTTGACGCGGCAGGCGCCGAGCCGCCTGTCCGGCGGCGACGGGAAAACCCATGTTTGAAGTCACGGTGGAAGACACGTTTGCGGCTGGGCACGCGCTGCGGGGGTATCGCGGCAAGTGCGAGAACCCCCACGGCCACAACTACCGGGTGCGGGTGCGGCTGGCCGGAGAAGAGCTGGATTCCATCGGGTTGCTCTATGACTTCAAGGACCTGAAGAGCGTGATGAATGAGATCATCGAGCGCCTGGACCACCAGTATCTCAACGATGTCGCGCCCTTCCAGCAACTGAACCCGTCGGCCGAGAACCTGGCGAAATATTTTTACCAGACGGCGAGCCAGAAGCTGCGCACCATGACCGGGGGCCGCGTGAGCGTGAAGGACGTCACGGTCTGGGAAACTGATACGACCACGGCCCGGTATTTCGAGTAGCGCGGCGCGCGCCCGCCGCTTCTGATCGTTCCGTGCAGATCACCGAAATTTACAAGTCGCTGCAGGGAGAATCTTCCTACTCCGGACTGCCGTGCGTGTTCGTGCGGCTCACCGGGTGCAATCTGCGCTGTTCCTGGTGCGACAGCGAGTACACGTTTTTTGGAGGCCGCCGCATGAGCGTAGACGAGGTGCTGCGCGAGGCCGAGCGCGCCTCCGGAAACTGCCGCCTGGTGGAGATCACCGGCGGCGAGCCCATGCTGCAGGAGCGCGAGGTAGTGCCCCTGATGGAGCTTCTGCTGGAGCGCGGTTACACCGTGCTGCTCGAGACCAGCGGGGAGCGGCCGCTGGCACAGGTTCCGCGGGATGTGGTCAAAATCGTGGACGTAAAATGTCCGCACTCGGGAGCGGCGGGCACCTTCCGCATGGAGAACCTGGACGCTCTGGCGGAGCGAGACGAGGTCAAATTCGTGCTGAGCGACCGCGCCGATTACGAGTTCGCCCGCGACTTCGTGCGCGAGCAAGGGTTATCGCTTAAGGTAGCGGCCGTCATTTTTTCCCCGGCGTTTCGCAAGGAGGCGACCGGCGCGCGCGACGCTTCCCAATGCCTGCTCGACCCGCGCCAATTGGCCGAGTGGGTGCTCGAAGACGAACTGCCGGTGCGCCTGGGACTGCAACTGCACAAGTTCGTCTGGGACCCGGCGGAAAAGGGAGTGTAGCCGAAAGCTCCGGGGAGAGCCCCGCAATGACGCCTGCCGCCCGCATCTAAGGAAGCGCACCATGGAGAGCACATCCAGCAAGCCGCGGGCTGTCGTACTGCTGAGCGGGGGAATGGATTCGACCGTGTGCGCCGCGCTGGCGGTGCGCGACTACAATCCCTCGGCGCTGCACATCAGCTACGGGCAGCGCACCGAGGGGCGAGAGCAGGAGGCGTTCCGGCAAATCTGCGAGCGGCTGGGCATCCGCCGACGCCTGATGGTGCGCAACGACGCTTTGAAGGCGATCGGTGGCTCAGCGCTCACCGACGCGCGGTTGGAAGTGCCCGAGGCGCGGGAAGTGATTGGCGGCGAGGTGCCCATCACATATGTTCCTTTTCGCAATGCGCATTTTCTCTCGGTGGCCGTGAGCTGGGCTGAGGTGTTGGAAGCGGACGTGGTCATGATTGGCGCGGTGCAGCAGGATAGCTCGGGATATCCGGACTGCCGCCCGGAGTACTACCGGGCGTTCAACGAGGTAATCCGCACGGGGACGCGCGCGGGCGCAATCCGCATCGAGACCCCCCTCATCGGAATGCGCAAGTCGCAGATCGTCCGCCTCGGCCTTGAAGTGGGCGCGCCCTTCGATTTAACGTGGTCGTGTTACAGCCGGGAGGACCGCGCTTGCGGCGTCTGCGACAGCTGCGCGTTGCGGCTACGGGCGTTTCAGAACGCAGGCGCCCGCGATCCCATTCCTTACGCGCTGGCATCCAGCGCCCCTTGAGGCGGCGGACCGCAGGACGCACCAGGGGTGAAGCAGAGTTCCGAATTTCTGAGCAGCTATTCCGGAGGGTGACATGAAGCAACGCTTGGCGGTTCTGGCAGTAGCGCTGGTGGCGGTCGCGCTGGTCGCGCCGCAAGCCTGGGGACAAGCCTCGGCGACGGTCAAGGGCGTGTGCAAAGACGTGCAGGGAAACCTGATCACCGGGGCTACGGTGGAATTCCAGAACATGGAGACCGGGCAGAAGTACAACATCAAGACCAACAACAAGGGCGAGTACTTCTCGCTGGGCATCGCCCCCGGCCGCTACAAGGTCTCGCTTCTCAAGAACGGCCAGACGTTGTTCTACGTCAACGGGGTGCAGGTCACCCTGGCCGAAGACGCGACCACGGTCGATTTTGATCTGCAAAAGGAGCAGGCCAAGGGCCAGCCGCAGATGAGCGCGGAAGAGAAAGCCCGGCGCGAAAAGATCCAGAAGGAAAATCTGCAGATTAAAGGGCTGAACGAGAAGCTGGCCGCAGCCAAGCAGGCGCAGGACGCGGGCAACTTCGACCAGGCCATCGCCACCATGAAGGAGGCGACCACTACCGATCCTTCGCGCGACCTGTTGTGGGCACGCCTGGGGGACATTGAGGTCTCGGCGGCCCAGGCCAAAGCCAAGGGCGGGGACCAGAGCAGCGCCAAGCAGCTCTATACCGACGCTGCTGGGGCGTTCCAGAAAGCCATTCAGATCAAGCCCGATGGCGCTTACTACAACAACCTGGGCCAGGCCTTGAGCAAGTCCGGGCAGACCGACGAGGCCATCAAAGCCTACAACCAGGCGGCGCAGGCGGATCCCCCGCATGCGGCCATGTACTACTTCAACCTGGGCGCCGTGCTCACGAATTCGGGCAAGGTGGACGACGCCATTGCCGCTTTCGACAAATGTATCGCTGCCGACCCCGCCCGCGCCGAAGCCTACTACTGGAAGGGCGTGAACATGATCGGCAAGGCTACCACCGACAAAAGCGGCAAGATGACTGCCCCTCCCGGAACGGCAGAGGCCTTCAACAAGTACCTGGAGCTCCAGCCCACGGGGCAGTTTGCCGAACCGGCCAAGCAGATGCTGGCCAGCATCGGGGCTACCGTGGAGACCAGCTTCGGCAAGCCCAAAAAGTCGAAGAAGTAAACGTTTTCGAGTTGGAGCGAGGGGCGGCTGCGTGCCGCCCTTTTCTTTTGCCAGCGAGAATTCCGATCAACCGCCCCCTTTCCGACCCGGCGGACATGCACCGACGTGTGGGTACTGAAGTGCCCAGAGTGTGTCCACCTGCGCTCATGGCGCGTTACAGTAGCTTCTTCCCCCGAATTTTGCCGCCGCCGCGCGCGGCCAATCCCTAGAGGTGTGCCATCGCAACCCCAGTGCAGTGTCCCATTCCAAACGACGCCGCGGGAGAGTCTCATGCCGGGCAGACCAATGCGATTCTGGCGGCCATGCTGGCGGTTTCCCCCAAGGTCAGCGATCTGATTTTTTCGCCCGGCCGGGCGCCCCAGGTGGAAGTCAGCGGCGAGCTGGTGCCGGTAAAGATCGCCGAATTGCCGGCGCTCACGCCCGACCTGACCCGGCAAATCGCCAGCGATCTGATCGGCGTCAACAAGCATGCGCTCACCAAGTTGCGTGAGCAGGGGGCATGCGATGTTTCCTACAGTGTCGCCGGGCTGGCGCGCTTCCGCGTGAATGTATTCATCCAGCGCGGCACCTGCGCCATCGTCATGCGCGTGATTCCGCAAACCATACCCAGCTTTTCGGACCTGAACCTGCCGGCGGAGCTGGCCAACGTTTCCGGCCTGAAGAACGGCGTGGTGCTCATCACCGGGCCCACCGGGTCGGGCAAGTCCTCCACCATGGCTGCCATCGTGGACAAGATCAACAATGAGCACGCCTATCACATCCTGACCATCGAGGACCCCATCGAGTTCCTGCACGTGCACAAGCGCTGCACCATCCACCAGCGCGAGTTGCACAGCGATACTCCCAATTTCGCGCTGGCCTTGCGGGCCGCGCTGCGCCAGGCACCCAAGGTGATCCTGGTGGGCGAAATGCGCGACCGGGAGACCATCGAGATCGCGATGGAAGCCGCGGAAACCGGGCACCTGGTGCTCTCCACCCTGCACACGATTGACGCCTCGAAAACGGTGGAGCGCATTATCGGCGTGTTCCCCGTTTCCGAGCAGCAGCCGATTCGCAACCGGCTGGCCAAGAGCTTCCGCTACATCGTCTCGCAGCGGCTGCTGCCCCGGAAGGGAGCGGGAGGACGCGTTGCCGCCATCGAGATCCTGAAGTCCACGCTGCGCACCCGCGAGTACGTCGAGAAGGGTGAAAAGGACGGAAAGACGCTGCTGGACGCCATGCGCGACGGCTCGCAAGAGGGCATGCAGCATTTTGATGGAGAGATCGAGAAGCTCATCCGCGCGGGCGTGGTGGAGCTGCAGACCGGCCTCGCCTACGCCACCAATCCCGGCAACCTGCGGCTGGAACTCTCCGACCTGGCAGGTCCTCCGGAGCCCGAACCCGAGCCTGAGCCCGCCAAAAAAGAGAGCGAACTCGAGCTGGAAATCGAACGCTGAGCTGGGGAGCTGAAGTTCGCTGCGCCTCTCCAGTATCATCACAGGCCATGCGAGAGGAAGTGCTCCCCTTTGAGCAGGCGCGCCGCGTGGTGGAAGAGCACGCGCGCGGGCTTGCGCCCACCACTCCGGAAGAAGTTCCCCTGGAGCAGGCGGCAGGGCGCATTCTGGCGGAATCGCTGCTCGCCGACCGCGACTTTCCACCTTTTAACCGCAGCGCCCGGGATGGTTATGCTGTTCGCGCCACGGATGCACGCGCCGGAGCGCGCCTGCAGGTAATCGGCGAAATCCGCGCCGGCGCCGAATCGCATGGCATTCCGCAACGGGTAAGCGCCGGACAAGCCGCGGCCATCATGACCGGAGCGCCGGCCCCTGCCGGCGCTGATGCCGTCATCATGGTGGAGCACACCCGTGAGACCGGCGGCATGGTTGAACTGCAACGCGCTGTCGAGGCGGGCGAAAACATTGTGCCCCGCGGCCAGGAAGCACGCGGTGGTGATGAGCTTTTGTCGCCCGGAACGCGGCTGATGCCCGCCGCTATTGCCGTGGCGGCTTCGGTGGGTCGCACCCGGGTTCGGGTGCACCGGCGGCCACGGGTGGCCGTGCTCGCAACCGGAGACGAGGTGGTAAACATCGCTGCCGCGCCCGGCCCGCACCAGATACGGAATTCGAACAGCTATTCCCTGGCGGCACAGGTGGAACTTGCGGGCGGGTCCCCCGTGCGATTACCCATCGCCCCCGACGAGCCGCAGGAATTAAGACGCCTCATTGCGGAAGGGCTTGCCTGCGATCTGCTGCTGATCACCGGCGGGGTTTCCATGGGCAAGTACGACCTGGTCGAGCAGGTGCTTCAAGCGATGGGCGCGGATGCCTTTTTTACCGGCGCCCTCATCCAGCCGGGCCGGCCGGTGCTGTTTGGAAGGGCGCCCCGCCCCAACTCGGCCGAGCCGGTGTACTTTCTGGGCCTGCCCGGTAACCCGGTTTCGACCCTGGTGACCTTCGAACTGTTCGCCCGCCCCGTGCTGGAGGCGCTGGCCGGGCAACCGCCGCGCCGGCTGGTCTTCCTGCGTGCCTGCCTGCGCTCAGAGGTGCGGGTCAAGCCCGGGCTGACGCGCTTCCTGCCGGCCGTGCTGGCAGGCGAGTTTGGCCGTCCAGAGGTTGAGCCGACCCGCTGGCACGGGTCCGGCGATATTGCCGCCACCGCCCTGTCCAACTGCTTCCTGGTTGTCCCACCGGACCGCGAGCGAGTTGCCGCGGGAGAAGATGTGGGGGTGCTGGCGCCCGGCGCGCAGCCCTGAAGCCGGCTGAGGGGCGATGCGGTAAGATAGCCGCGGCTCATCATCGCGAAGAAACTCTCGCATTACGACCGGGACGGCAGTGCGCGCATGGTGGACGTTTCCGGCAAGAGCGTCTCTCGGCGGACCGCCGAAGCCAGCGCGTTTGTAGAGATGTCGGCCAAGGTGCTCGATGCTCTGCCGCAGAACCCCAAGGGCGATCCGCTGGAGGTCGCGCGCGTGGCGGGCATTCTGGCGGCCAAGCGCACGGCCGAGTTGATTCCTCTTTGCCATGCCGTGCCCTTGTCGCACATTGCCGTAGCCATGCGCGTGTGCGAGAATGGCGTCGCCATTACATCAAAAGTTACTACTACCGCGGTCACCGGCGTGGAAATGGAGGCGCTGGTGGCTGCCAGCATTGCCGCCCTGACCGTGTACGACATGTGCAAGGCGCTGGACAAGGGAATTGCTGTCCGCGAGGTGGCGCTGCAGCGGAAATCCGGCGGCAAAAGCGGCGATTTTGCGCGCTCGCCGGCGCGCAAGCGGGGATGATGCCGGCCAACGTCAAAGTGCTGCTGGTGGACGACAATCCCATGATCCTGGGAATGCTGCGCGAAGCCCTGCAGCCGCTGGCGCAGGTGAGCACGGCCAGTGACGGCGCCGACGCCTTGCTCAAGGCCGTGGAAGACCCGCCCGACCTGCTCATCAGCGACTATGCCATGCCCGGCATGGATGGGCGCCAACTGGCGGAGAAACTGAAGAGCCGTCCGGCTACAGCCTCGATCTCGGTGATCCTGCTGGCCACCAAAGCCGATATCTCTGAGAAACTGGGCATGCACGAGCCGGTGGACGACCTACTGGAGAAGCCGTTCTTTATCAAGGATGCCACCAACCGCGTCAAGCGCGTGATTGACAAGATTGCGCTGGAAAAACTGGCCCGGCAGGCGCGCCCCGGCGAGACCGTGTTGGGCGGCAGTCTGGCGCAGATGAACGCCATCGACCTTCTGCAATCGCTGGAGATGGGCCGCAAGAGTTGCGCCCTCACCCTCACCCGGGCCAACGAGCGCTGCGAGTTGTACTTCACCGACGGCCAGTTGCGGCACGCAGTCTATGGCAACCTGACCGGCGACGACGCCGTGTACAAGGTGCTGGCCTGGACCGACGGCAATTTTCAGATTGATTTCAGCGGCCGCAGCGACCAGCAAACCACCACCCGCTCCACCCAGGGGCTGCTGATGGAAGGGCTACGC
>JAMXLI010000107.1 GCA_024281115.1 Terriglobales bacterium
CGCCGCCGGCGTGCACCTCGAGGTCCCCCGAGCCGGTGGCGAGTTCCAGATCCACCGGCCCGCTCACCTGCAACGTACGCTCGAACGATCCTTCGGCTGCGCCCCAGGCCGGCGCGGAAAGGACCGCAAGCGAAACCACCGTCAACAGCGCCACATGGATTCGCCGGCTCCGCATCATGCCACTCTCCTTGTTGCGCCGGCCGCCCGTTCTGCAAGTTGAAGAGCGGCAGGAAAAGCGCTGCAATCGCCACTTAATCAGGAAAGCCCAATCGCGAGCTTTCCTGACAGGGAGCTTCCGTGTCAGGGGACTTGCCGTGCTACTGCAGCACTACCTGGTCGCCTTCCTTCAGCCCGTTCAGCAATTCGGTCTTGGCGCCGTTGGAGATGCCGACATTCACCGCGACCTTGCGCACGCCGTCCTTGCCATGCGGATCAGGCACCTCGACGCTGGCCTTCTTGTCCTTGTCGTAAATGAGCGCGCCCTCGGGAATCTGCAGTACGCCCTTGTGCTCTTCCAGGATGATCTCCGCGTTGGCGGTCATGTTGGCTTTCAGTTCGCCGCCGGGATTATTGATGGAAGCGCGCACTTCGAACGTGGTCACGTTATCTTTTTCCACGCCTATGGGTGCGATCTTGGTGACTTTGCCGGTGAAAGTCTTGTCCTTGAACGATTCCACCTTGATGCGCGCGGGCTGGCCCAGGTAGACCTTGCCAATGTCGCTCTCATCCACCTTGCCTTTCACATACACCTCGCTGGTATCGCCGAGGGTCATCACCAGCGTGGCCCCAGACCCGAGCACGAGGATGGAACTGACCGCGTCTCCCACTTCCACGTCGCGCGACAGCACCACGCCATCAATGGGCGACTCGATAGTGGTGTAGCTCAGCTGCTCGATGAGTTGCGCCAGGTTGGCGCGGTCCTGTTCGACCTGCGCCTCGGCTTGCCCGATTTTGGCCTTGAGCACGCTGAGCTGCGCGCGCGCGCCGTTCTGCTTGTTCACTGCCATCACGTAGTTCTTGTGGGCATCGTCGAGGGCCGCTGCCGAGACCACGCCGTCTTTGGCCATGCCCTCCGCGCGCTGATAGGCGCGCAGCAGCATGGGAACGTCCACGCCTTCGGCATCCACCTTGGCGCGCTCCAGGTCCGCCTCGCTGGCGTGCAGGCTGGCTTCGGAAGCTTGCAGTTGCGCCCGGGCCTGGGCCACGCGGGCCGCGATTTCCTCGCGATCGAGCTCGGCCAGCACCTGGCCGCGCTTTACCTTGTCGCCAGCATCCACGTTGAGTTTCTTGACGATGCCGCTGGCCTTGGACTTGATTTCCACCTTGGTGATGGGCTCAATCTTTCCGGTTGCGACCACACTCTTGGCCAGGTCGCCGCGTTCCACTTTGGCCAGCTTGGTAGGGTCAATCTTGGTTCCGCCGCGCGTGGCCGCCACCAGTCCGCCCACGATCAGCAGGAGTCCCGCCACAGCCCCGCCGATATACAGGAGCCGCCTGGACTTCTTGCGCCTGCCGTTGCCATTCCCGTTTGCCACCGTCGCCTCCTGCGGCCATGAAATCGGCTTTATGTCTACGTATCGTGGTACGCGGTGCTGCGCCGATTTGTTCCGAAAAAACCGCTCGGCCAATGATGCCGCGGTTCCCGTCCCGTCCCACTTAGACCCCGGAAGCCGCAAAAGGAAAGCAAAATTCGAGCAAAATGGACCCCGAAAAGGCCCGCTGGCGTCATTTTGGGAGAGCCGGATTTGCCGGCCATGAAGCCGTCACCGTCGGGAGGGCGCGGACGCGCTGCTACAATGACCGGTTAATGGTAACGTTTGTGCTGCTGCGGGTGCTGTTGGTCATCCTGCTGATAGCAGCCAATGCCTTTTTTGTCGCCGCTGAATTTGCCCTGGTCAGCGTCCGCGACACCCGCCTGCAGCAGCTTATCTTTGCCCGCCGCATGGGCGCCCGCATCGTCATGCGCTTGCACCAGCGTCTGCCGGACGTGCTGGCGGGGGTGCAACTGGGCGTCACCCTGGCCAGCCTGATGCTCGGCTGGATCGGCGAGCCCGTAGTGGCGCAGATGATCCGCGCCGAAATCGGCCGCATTCCCCATGCCGGGGTGTATGCCCACGGCGTTGCCGTGGGAATCTCCTTCATCCTCATCACCTACCTGCTGGTAATCCTGGGAGAGATTGTCCCCAAATCGGTGGCGCTGCAGCGGGCCGAGCGCGTGGCGCTGGCGGTGGCCGGCCCCATGGACGTCTTTCTCGCCATCTCGCGCCCTTTTCTGTACGTGATGAACGTTTCCGCCAACACCGTATTGCGCATCTTCGGCTCGCGCCAGATCCGCAGCGGGGCGGCTCACTCCCCGGAAGAACTCAAGCTGATTGTCGCCGCCAGCCGCCGCTTCGGGCTGATTCCCCAGTTCCAGGAACAGATGATCGCGCATGCCCTGGACCTGACGGAGATCACCGTGCGCGAGGTGATGGTGCCGCGCAATCGCATCTTCTCCCTGCCTTCCAGCCTCACCCTGGACGAGGCAGTGGCCCGGGTGGTGGAGGAGCAGCACTCGCGCGTCCCGGTGTACGACGCGCAGCGCGGGCCGGAGCACATCATCGGCACCCTGTATGCCAAGGACCTGATGCGCTGGGTCCGCCTGCGCCTTTCGCTTTCCCCCTCGCAACCGGCTTCCTACCGGCTCGGCCGCATGCCCATCAGCCAGATCATGCGCGATGTGCTGGTGGTGCCCGAGACCAAGCCCCTTTCCGATCTGCTGCTCGAATTCAAGCAGCGCAAGCGCCACCTGGCCGTGGTGGTGGATGAATTCGGGTCCACCGCCGGCGTAATCACCGTGGAAGACGTGCTCGAGCAACTGGTGGGTGAAATCGAAGACGAATTTGACGTTCCCGCTCCCATGCCCTCGGCCGCGAGCGACACCATGGTCCTGGAGGGGGCGGCCAATATCCGCGACCTGGAAACGCACTACCAATTGGCATTGCCGCGGGATGAAGGTTTCGAAACCCTGGGCGGCTTCGTGCTGGCGCAACTGCAAAAAATCCCCAGGGTGGGCGACAGCTTCGACTATGAAGGCCGGCGCTATGCCGTCGTCGAGATGGACGGTCACCGCATTTCGAAGGTCCGCATCGAGGCGCTCACCAAGGCGGAGCGCCAGACGGTGCACTAGCGCTGGATTCCCTGCCGGAATTGGCTTTGGGCCCGGGGGCCAGGACGCGACAGCCGCTGCGCGAATTATTTCCTCGCGCCCCCCGCCAGTACCTGTCGTGCCACGTTATAGCCTTCCAGACGCAAACCGGGCTCGCCTCTCTCTGCGGAATTCGCATAGCGGGCGACAATCGTGGTGCTGGTGTGAGGAAAGAGGGTGATGTAGTTGTCGTCGTAGGTGATGGGCAGAATCTCCTGCCCATCCGCCCCTGCGGTGACTTCCAGCCGCACAAAAAAGGCAATGTGGCCGCTATCGTTGCGCAGGGTAATGGAGGACGAGCCGGGGGTGCGGCTCACGGAGGTCTTCAGCGTTACCGGTGGCATGGAGTTGAGCGCGGTCAGGTCCGCCCACTTCACCAGTTTGGTGGTGAACTGGTCGTCATTTTTGGGGTCGCCCAGGTCATCGTCTGTCGTGGACTGCCAATACACGTTCTCAGCAAGAGGTTTGCCGTCCCCGCCAGCCAGCCGGCAGCGAACAAAATATGCGGATGTAAGGCCCGAGACCCTGGGAATTTCCAGCGCCGAGATGGAAGAGAACGGATCGACCGAAATGCCTCGCGCTTCGCGCACGAATCTGCGCGTTCCATCCAGGTTGAAGAATTCCACCGAGACGGTCACGCCGCGCAGCGGCCGCTCCGCCTGGTTGACCGCAAACACGTGCCCGGTGCTGCGGTCGCCCGTCGCGTAGTAGTCCCACACCACGCTGACCGGTCGCATCGCCTTCTTGGCTCCGAAGTACCCGCCGCCCTGCTTGAAGTAATAGTCGTAGAGGTGGCCAAAGAAAGAAGGCCAGGGTGTATTCATCATCCAGTGCATGAGCATCTTGCGGTTAGCCCAATGCGTGGCATAGGTTTCGTACTGCGCGCGCACATCTTCGTAGTGCGCCAGCTGCGCCTTCCTTGCGAATTCGGCGGCGCTGTGCGAAGGCCCGTAACGCCGGTCCAGCGCGCGGCTGATATTGGCGAAGGTGTTGTTGCCGGCTTCGTTGCCGCCGGCGTGGACGTACCAGACCTCGTTGGGGGGCCAGAGCTTGTCCGCAGGGATGAATTTCTTCAGGCTTTCCAGCGGCAGGATGGTTTCGTTGTCGCCCTCTTCAGCCGAGGAGCCGCGCGCCGGCCCATACTTGTCGCTGAACCAGTAGTAGGGCGGCCGCCACACGTATGGCCCCAGCATGTGAATGCCGCTCCAGGAGCGGTTGCGCTCGGCGACGGTATCGACGATGGCATTCTGCCAATGCAGCTCGGATTCGATGTGGTGGTAGTCGTTGAGCACCGGGTCGGGCGGAAGGCCGTCGCTGCCGTTGGCCCACAGCACTACCGCCGGATGTGCACGTAGCTCGCGCAGCCGCGCGCGCAGGCTGTCGCGCGCTACCCATTGGTCCTCCGCGCTCCACTTGTCCCAGTGCTCCCACTGCATGCAGCACATCCAGCCGAGCATGATGGGCACGCCTTCGCGGTCCGCGCGTTCGATCAGGGTATCGTCGGCAATCTTCAGCTCCCAGCGCACCAGGTTGAGGCCCAGGTCCTTGACGTAGGCCAGGATGGCGGCGTCGCGCTCCGGATCGCTGCGGAACAGCAGATCGGGCGTATAGGCTGCGCCGCGGATCAGGTAGTCGCGTCCATTGATCTGCAGGTAGAAGCTGCCGCCGCCGCTGCCGATTTCGGGGAAGCTGTTATCAGCGTCGCGGCGCTGCGTGATCTTGCGGATGCCGAAGTCCACCGCCTGCTCGTCAGAAACTTTGCCGGTGGCGGTAAAGGTCAGCTTCAGTCCATACAAATTGGGCTTGCCCCACCGGTAGGGCCACCAAAGGTCGGGATCGGGCAGGGAGAGCTGCGCCGCCTCGGCAGAAGTCACCGACGTTTCTTTAATCTCCCCCGGGGACAGGCTGACGGTCTTCTCGAAATGAATCGGCGCTTTGCCTGCCCGGGTAATCTCGCCGCGCAACGTGCCGCTCACCGGCCTCTCGGAATGATTGGTCAGGTCGCAATAAACGGTCAGGGCGGCGGGAGCGAGGGCGGGCAGCGGCAGATCGGTCGCAACGTAGGGGTTGCGAATGGTGACAGGCCCGCTGCTGCTCAGGAATACCCGCTTCCACACCCCGGCGTTGCGGTCAGGCACAAAGGGAATATTGATGTGGCGCGCGGGATCGTGATAGCCCAGGTACTTCCAGTTGATCCAGTCGAGCCAGCTATCGGCCAGCTCGACAGGATGGTCGCCGACCACTTCGCCCTCTTCGTTCAGCAGGCCCCGTTCGGGGGTCACCTTGACCGCCAGCACATTCTCGCCGCCGGCGTGGATCGCAGAGCTTACATCGACCTCGAACTTCCGGTACATGCCCGCGACCTGGTTGCGGTCGGCGATCTTCCGGCCGTTCAGCCAGATATCGGCGCGGTAGTTGATTCCGTTGAAGACCAGCGTGTAGGCATCGCGTCCCGCAGGGGCGGAGAACGTCGTCCGGTACCACCAGTCCCGCTTCCACAGATCGCCGGGCCGGGTCAGGTTCGCGCCGTAATACAAGTCTTTGTACACGCCGTTATCTTCGAGCACCTGCAACACGGTGGCGGGCATGCGCCGCACCGCATACCAGGTGCTGACGTCGTAGTCGGGACGAGACAGCGCCTCCCCGCCCGGCGCAACCTCATCCGCCGCGCGCATGCGCCAGCCGCTTTGCAGCTCCGAGACGTTGGGGGAATGGAAAGATTGCGCGTAGGCGGCAGGCAAGCAGAGAAGTGCAAGAAGTGCCCTAGTGATTCGTTTTAATAGGCGGGACATGGCGCACCAATGTAGCTGGGGCAGCAAGCGCGCGCAACTCAAAAAAGTACGCTCTGCAACGCCGGCAGCGCCATGAAAATTCAGGCAAAGTCGCGGGCGGGTTGGACCTGCGCGCGGCGCAAAAACGCAAGCACCTCGCGCCGCGTCGGCATGGAAGGTTGAGCGCCGGGACGAGTGACGGAGAGCGCCGCCACCGCGGAAGCAAAGCGCGCGGCCTGGAGCAGCTCTCTGCCACTCCCCTGCGCGAGCGCGACCGCGAGGCCGCCGTTGAAGGCATCCCCCGCCGCTGTGGAATCCACCGCCTTCACTTTGAAGGCGGGCAGGTATTGGCGAAGCCCGCCGGGTCCAGCGAGAAATGCCCCGCGTCCTCCCAGTTTAAGCACTACGTATCCGCCGCTTTGCGCGAGCAGCCGCTCGGCAAATTGCTGGACCTGGCGAGAGTTCGGTGTCCCCTGAACGCCATCGCCGCACAAAGCGACCGCTTCAGTCTCGTTCGGCGTGAGCCAACTCACCCGCTTCAGGAGCCGCGCCGGGAGGCTGCGGGCGGGCGCCGGGTCAAGCATTACCGGGACGGCGTGCCTGCCCGCCAGCTCCACCGTACGGGCAACCGTCTCGAGCGGGACTTCGAGCTGGAGAAGCACGATCGCGGCGGATCGAATCAGCGACTCGAGGCGGGCGACGTCGGCGGGCAGCAGCTTCCCATTCGCGCCCGCTACCACGACGATGCTGTTCTGGCCGGAGCGATCCGTAGCGATAAGCGCCACTCCGGAAGACGTGCCGCGCGCCGGCGTAACCCAGCGCGTATTGACGCCGGCTTCTTGCAGTCCCGCGCGCAGGCGCGGGCCAATGTCGTCGTCGCCAACCTTGGCCACCATGTGCACGGGATAGCCCAGGCGTGCCACCGCCACTGCCTGGTTGCCACCCTTTCCGCCAAAGAAAGTCTGAAAGGAGGCGCCCGTCAAGGTTTGCCCCGGAAGCGGGATCCGTTCGACGCCGGCCACGAGATCGAGATTGAGACTGCCTACGACTACCACCGGCTTGCGCATCGGCATCAAGGCTCCGCCGCTGCGGCCAGGCTGCAGCGGCGCGCGGCGACGCATTGTAACTTCGCGCAAGCCGTCTTGAAATGTTTTCCGGTTGCAAGCGCAGCCAGGCCGAGCCGCAAAGTGGCACCCGGCGGACGCGGCGAATTACTGCAGGACCTCGGGCGGGCCGGAACCGGAGAGCCGCGCCGTGATGGCGCGCACAATTTCCCCCGCCTCCTTGCTCTCCTGATAAATCTCGGTAACGCCATTGTTGATGGCGGAACGAAACGTCGGCACGTCGGGTTCCTCGGGGGTAAGCACGCTGATGAAGGCCTTGGGGAAGACCAGGTGCAGCACGCCGGCGAGCGGCCATCCATCGCCTCCTTCGGCCAGGCGCGAGGAAACGATTCCCACGTTGAAGTAGTGTTGCGTGATGGCGAGCAACGCTGTGGGCAGATCCCGAGCTACGATCGTGAGATAGCCGTTTTCGGTCAGGGCGCGTTGCAGGGCGGAGATGGCTTCCAGGTCGTGGTGAACCACCAGGGCGGTGCGGCCGGGTTGGGCAGCTCCCTTGCGCGCTGTCATCGCTGCCCCTTTAGCTCGCGGCGGCGCACGATCAGGCGGTTCAATGCGGGCACCAGCTCTCCCAGATCTACGGGTTTGTTAGCCAAAAAATCCACATGCATCTGCAAGGCGGCGCTCGAGTTGGAGGGGCTGGCGTACCCGGTACAGACGACCACGATGGGCTTGGGGTGCAACTCCAGGGCCGCCCGCGCCACCTCCAGCCCGATGTCGGGCGCCTCCATGTTCAGGTCCGTGATGATGGCGTCGAACGCTTTGCCGTTCTTCACCAGCCGCAGTGCCTCCGCGCAACTGTACGCCGTCACTACCCGGTAGCCTTCCTGCTCAAACACCATCTGCAGGGTACGGGCGACATTCACCTCGTCATCCACAATGAGGAGCGACGGTTTGGCGGGCATGGCAGGGAATCGGGAGTTAAGCTGAGTATATCCGGCAACTCAGCTCGCTGCCAAGGCGGAGTTCAGCGTACGGCGGGCGATTAGCGTACTGAGCGCACCCGTGATCTCCCGTACTTCGACCGGCTTGAGTGCCAGATAATCTACCCGCAGCGACATGGCTGCCCGGAGCTGATTCTTATCGGGATAACCGGTTTAGATGATGACCACCGGCGGAGAGGCGAGGAGCTTGGCGGCCCGCGCTACTTCAAGACCGGAACCGCTGCCGCCCACGTTCAACTCCGTAATGACGGCATCCAGACCGTCGGGGCGATGCTGAAGCCCGGTGAGAGCTTCCTCGAGAGTTGCAGCAGCCCGGACCCGGTACCCGGATTGTTCGAGGATCTGCTGCAGCGTGAGGCGCACACCCCGGTCTGCCTCAACCAGCAGAATAGACGGAAGTTGGCGACGGCTATACACAACAAGGAGGTTCGCTATCTAACCCAGATGCACCATTCGTGTGGCCAGGTTGGCGCGGAGTTATATGGGACTGGATGGGCCAATCCAGCCCCGGTGAGAAAGGGTTACTCGCGAGAGTAAGTCATAGGGCCTTGTTCCTCCGGTGGCAGGCCAGCCAGCTCCCGCCGGCGCGCCTGCACTTCCCGAAGCTGCTGCAGGATTTCGCGCTCGGCGCGCTCGTACTCGCCTTCCGAAATCTCGCCGTTCTCCAGGCTGAGCTGCAGTTCGAGCAGGCGCTCCTTGAGAGGAGCGTCGTCGGTGTACTCCTGCTCCGCCGCGCGCTGCAGCGTGCGCAGGATGAACTTGAAGCCGGTGATGGGAAACAGCAGAAGATCGTCGAGAAACAGCATGATTGCCGGCGCTTAAGAGGCCGTTCCCCGCTCCAGCTTCAGGCGGATGTTGACGAAGTTGTAGGGTGGCCAGGGGCCGGTGTACTTGAAGTTGAGAAGGTTGCCGTATTTCTTGGCGATTTTGTTGATCACTGCGTCGAACTCGGCTTCGCGCTCGCGTTCCACCAGGAAGGCAGCGTTCATGATCATCTTGTCGCCGATGGGCTTGTT
>JAMXLI010000108.1 GCA_024281115.1 Terriglobales bacterium
CGGTGTAGATCACCTCCATGCCGGCATCGCGCAACGCTCGCGCAATGACCTTGGCACCCCGGTCATGGCCGTCCAGGCCAGGTTTGGCTACCAGCACACGGATTTTCTGCGGGTCTGCCATGCAACCCATCATTTAATCACAAGCGGCCGGGAAGTGGTCAGTGACACAAAGCCGAACGAGAAGCTGCGGGAATTCGCCACCGGGATGACACCGTAAAACCGTATGCCCGTTGCGCCGAAGCGCCCGGCGCGACTTCTCCGGGCTATTTCTTCGCTTTCCCCTTGCGCTTCTCAACCGGCAGCTCGGCGAAGCGCCACAGATACCAGCAGGCGGCAGAGCAGTAGGGGTGCCAGGCGCGGGCGATCTTCAGGATATCTTTGTGCTTGGGCAGCTTGCGTTTGCCGTACGCTCGCTGGATGGCAGCACGCACGCCGTAGTCAGCCGTGGGCATGACGTTGGGACGGCGCAAGGCAAAGATGAGGAACATCTGCGCCGACCATACTCCCACGCCCTTCACGCGGGTCAGGTGCTCGATCACGTCCTCGTCGGAGAGCTCCGGCAGGCGCGCGAAATCAATTTCGCCGGAGGCGGTGCGGGCGGCCAGGTCGCGAATATAGCTCAGCTTCTGCCGCGACAGGCCACAGGCGCGCAGCCGCTCCTCGGAGAGCGCCAGGATGGATGGAGGGGTCAACGCGCCGCCGGCCGCTTCCACCAGCCGCTGATAAATGGTCGCCGCTGCTTTGCCGTGCAACTGCTGGAAGACGATGGAGCGCACCAGGCTTTCAAACGCCGGCTCACGATAGCTCATGCGCAGCGGCCCGATGCGCTCGATGATGGCGGCCAGAACTGGGTCGCAGGCTTTCAAGTGCCGGACGGCGTGTCTCATCTTGTGTTCACCAGGTTATTGTTCACGGAAGCTCCCGCCCCTACCGGGCCGCTCCGCTGTTTCTAACGGAGCAGTTCTCCGGACCTTCCCATGGACGCACAGCCCGCTGCTTCGTTTCGCTGACTGCTCAAGGATAAAGCGCCAAGGCAGCTTTCCGGTGTCCGCCCCGAGGAAGGCAACCTAAGAATGGGGCAGCTAGCGGGCGACGGGAACCCCTCGTAGCACTTCCCCTGGCGCGCTATTTAGGCCGATGATTTCCACAGAAGGGGCCTTTGATTCAAACGCCGAGCTTCGAAATCGAGCGCCGCCGTATGCCGCGCTGCCTCCTGCAGGAACCGGTCACGATCCGGTACTGGGACCAGGGCATTTGCGAGCACCCGGGAGTGGTGGGGAACGCCAGTCCTGACGGCCTCTTTCTGGAGACTGCGGCCGAGGTGCCGCCGCAAATCTCGGTGGAAGTGGTTTTTCAGTTTCCCGCCACTCTCCGGTCGCCGGGAGTGCGCTTCACCTGCCGCTGCCGCGTGCTCCGCACTTCGCGCGCGCAGGGCGCCAGCGGCGTGGCCCTGGCCATCGTGCGCACCGAGAGCGAGCGCCTGGAGCAGGCCCACCCGCGGGAAAGCTCTCCTTATCCCGGTTACGTGATGGCGGACTGAATGGGCTTCAAACCCTGGGAACGAATGCGCGAAATTGTTTCGACCGTGGGCGAAGTGTTTCCCGAGCGCCGCCTGTGCCGGCGTTATCGCGTGCACGCGCCCGCCTTTGCCAGCTTCGACGGGGTCACCGGGGGCATGATTCTTGACCTGAGCGAGCAGGGCATGTCCATGCAGACCGCGAATTCGCTCACGCCTTTCCGGCGCATGAAGCTCCACCTGAACCTGCCCGAACCCGTCGCCAACATCGAAACCACAGGCTACATCGCCTGGGCGGATGCCTTCGGCCGCGCCGGCGTCCGCTTTTCGGAACTGCCGGAGGAACCGCGGCGCCGGCTGCAGCAGTGGCTGTCGAAGAATGACGGCACGCCCAGCCGCAAAGCGCCTAAATTGACGCTCCAGCCGACCCCGGCCGCCGGGAGCACCGAGGCTGGAACGCTCGCCATTAGCCTGGAGCCTTCTTTGGAGGCCGATAACAAGGGAGAGGCGCCCAGTTCCACCACGGCGCAATACGAGTTCAACCCGCTTGGACCGGATCTCGATGCCGGGTTGCGTCTGATCAGCGAGCGCGCCCGCTCCCTGACGCGAGGCACGGCGGCCGCCATAGCCCTCACCGGGCCGGGCGGCATGGTGTGCCGCGCCACCGCCGGCGCCCAGGCGCCGCCCATCGGTGCGCGCATTAATGCGGAAACCGGGCTCACCGGGGAGTGCATACGCACCGGGATGGTGTTGCGCTGCGACGACGCCGCCGCCGACCCGCGCGTGGACGCCGAGAGCTGCCGCGCGCTGGGTGTGCGTTCCATCATCGCTGCCCCCCTGCTGTACGAGCGCGCCACGCTGGGAGTATTGGAGGTTTTCTCTACCCAGAGCTTCGCCTTCGACGAAGGCGATAATGCGGTCGTGCAGCGGCTGGCGCAGACCATCATTCTCGCCCTCAGTCAGGCCGCGGCCCTGCACAGCTAAAGCGTCGATTTTTCTGGGGTGGAATCGCTCTAAGCCCGCCGGCGGGCGCGCGCCTTGGGCTTGGGGACCTCCCGTGCCGCCTCTCCTTCGATCTCCGGAAACACGCGCGCGAAAATCTTGTCCACGTTGCGCAGTTGCCGTTTCAAATCGAAGGCGGCCTCCAGCTGGCGCGCCGGCACGCGCCCGGTGATGCTCTTGTCTCCGAGCACCAGCTCGCGGAAGTTCAGCCCTTCCTGCCACGCCCGCATGGCATGGCGCTGCACCATGCGGTAGGCATCCTCGCGGGAAACTCCGTGCTCCACCAGGTCGAGCAGCAGCTGCCCGCTGAACACCAGCCCGCCGCTCGATTCCAGGTTGCGCAGCATGCGCTCGGGGTACACGAACATGGTCTCCACGAGCCCCGTGGTTTTGGCAAGCAGGTAGTCCACCAGCGTGGTCGAATCCGGCAGGATGATGCGCTCCACCGAGGAGTGCGAAATATCGCGTTCGTGCCAGAGGGCGACGTTCTCGAACGCGGCTTGCGCATTCGAACGCACCACCCGGGCCAGACCGCTGATCTGTTCGCAGGTGACCGGATTGCGCTTGTGGGGCATGGCGGACGAACCCTTTTGCTTTTCGGAAAAGAACTCTTCCGCCTCGCGCACTTCGGTGCGCTGCAAATGCCTGATCTCGGTCGCGATCTTGTCCAGCGTGGAAGCGATGACCGCCAGCGTGGCCGTATAGTTCGCGTGACGGTCGCGCTGGATCACCTGAGAGGAGATGGCGGCGGCCTGTAATCCCAGCCGCTGGCAGATCTTCTCTTCCAGTTCCGGGGTGAGATGGGCAAAGGTGCCGACCGCGCCGGAGAATTTGCCCACCCGCATTTCCTCGGCGGCCCGCCGGAAGCGCTCGCGGTTGCGCTCCACCTCGGCGTACCAGTTCGCCAGCTTCAAGCCGAAGGTGATGGGTTCGGCGTGCACGCCGTGGGTGCGGCCCACCATGGGCGTGTGCTGGAATTCGAAGGCCCGCCGCTTCAGTACCGCCGAGAGGGCGCTCAGGTCCTGCGCGATGATGCGCGAAGCCTGCCCGATCAGCAGCGCCTGCGCCGTGTCCACCACGTCGTTGGAGGTGAGGCCGTAATGGAACCAGCGGGCGTCGCTGCCCACGAACTCCGCCACCGCGGTGGTAAAAGCGATCACGTCGTGCCGGACTTCAGCCTCAATGGCGTGAATTCGCTCCAGGCTGAAATCGGCTTTCTCGCGGATAGCCCGGGCGGCATCCCGCGGCACCATGCCTGCCTCGGCCAGGGTTTCGGTGGCGGCGACCTCCACCTCCAGCCAGGTGCGGAATCGATTCTCCTCGCTCCAGATGCGCCCCATCTCCGGGCGGGTGTAGCGCGCAATCACGCCGTCGGCCCTCCTGTCGGCAATTCGGGAAAAGGGATTTTAAATGCACTCCCGGCTTTCCCGCCAGTGGAACGGCGCTTGCGGGCGTGTTGCGCGGGCGGGGAACGCCATACAGCCAAACCTGCATCCAACCCGGCGAGAAGCGCGTAGAAAAATATGTCGTGTTACGACATCAATATACGATAGAATTGGACCTGAGGTCACCATGCCCACCATCACGGCGGCCGATTACGCATCGCTTGCGGAACTGCGCTATGAAATCCGCAAATTCCTCCGCTTCAGCGAACAGGTCGTGCGTCGCGCCGGGCTGGAGCCGCGGCAGCACCAGTTGATGCTGGCGCTCAAGGGCTTGCCCGCGGACGTGCGGCCGCGCATCGGGGAGCTTGCCCAGCGCCTCCAGATCCAGCACCACAGCACCGTGGAGCTGGTGAACCGCCTGGCCGCCAACGGCTTTGTAAAGCGGCAGCGCAGCGGACGCGACCGGCGCGAAGTGCTGCTCTCCCTTACCCCCAAAGGCGAAAAGACGCTGCGCGAATTGTCCTTGCACCATCGCCAGGAGCTGAGCACCGCCGGCCCGGCGCTTATCAGCGCCCTGCGGCGCGCCATGGGCGGGAGCCGGCGCGAGGAGCCCACACGTGCGGCAGGAAGCGGCAGGCAGCGCGCGTGACCGAGGAACGACAACTCCCAACTATGGCGGGCGGCGGCAGCGATTCGGTCGCGATGGGCGCGGACCGGGCCGAAGCCGATCCCCCGGCGCAGTTCCGCATGCTGCTCGTCAGCGTCTTGGCCGCGGGCATCGGGCTGGCCGCAGGATTCATTGCCTATGGCTTGTACAAGCTCATCGGCCTGTTCACCAACTTCTTCTTCTTTCATCGCCTGGCGGTGGATTTCACCAGCGCGCGCCTGAATACTCTGGGGCCGTGGGTGATCGTCACTCCCGTCATTGGCGGGATCATCGTCGGGCTGATGGCCAAATATGGCACCGACAAGATTCGCGGCCACGGAATCCCGGAAGCCATGGAAGCCGTGCTGCTGAACCGCAGCCGCATCGCGCCTCGCGTGGCTATTCTGAAGCCACTCTCGGCGGCGATTGCCATCGGCACCGGCGGTCCCTTCGGAGCCGAAGGCCCCATCATCCAGACGGGCGGTGCGGTGGGATCGCTGGTCGGGCAGGCGGTGCACACCACCGCTGCCGAGCGCAAGGTGCTGCTGGCGTGCGGCGCGGCTGCGGGCATGTCCGCGACCTTCAATACTCCGATTGCAGGCGTCATCCTTGCTATCGAGCTGCTGCTGTTTGAGTTCAAATCGCGCTCTTTTATTCCCCTGGTTATCGCCAGCACGCTGGCCACGGCCGTCCACCTGCAGTTGCTGGGCGGCGGACCCATGTTCGTGGTGGGGCAGACGAATTTCGGCGTGCCCTACAACGTCCCGTTCTACCTGGCTTTGGGAGTGCTGTGCGGCTTCACCGCCGTCCTGTTCAGCAAGGCCCTGTATTGGGTGGAAGACATGTTTGAGAAGTTGCCGGTGGCCGATACCTGGTGGCCGGCAATCGGCGCCCTGGGCCTGGGCGTGATTGGTTACTTCGTGCCCCGGGTGCTGGGCGTCGGCTACGACACCATTTCCGACATTCTGAACAACCGGCTGACCTGGGAGCTGCTGCTGGCAGTCATGATCTTCAAGTCGCTGGCCCTGCTGGTGTCGCTGGGGTCGGGCACTTCCGGCGGCCTGCTCGCCCCCATGTTCATGGCCAGCGCGGCCCTGGGCGGCGCCTTCGCCATGGGCGTCAACCATCTGTTCCCCAACTGGCATCTGGACCCGGGCGCCTTCGCGTTGGTTGCCATGGGCGCGGTCTTCGGGGCGGCCTCCCGGGCGGCCTTCACTTTCATCATCTTTGCATTTGAAATCACCCGCGACTACAACGCCGTGTTGCCGTTGATGCTGGTGACCGTGATCGCCGACGGAATTGCCATGCTGTTTACCCGCACCTCGATCATGACGGAGAAGCTGGCGCGCCGCGGCTTGCGCATCCACCAGGACTACGAGGCCGACGTGCTGCAGCAGGTGGTGGTCAGCGAGACCATGGACCGCGACACCACAGCGCTGCCGGCCGACCTTACGGTCAATGAAGTGGCCAATCGCATCTCCGCGCGCGATCCCGGCGTGGTGCGCCACCAGGCCATCCCCATCGCCGACCGCAACGGCAAGCTGGTCGGAATCGTCACCCGCGGCGATATCCTGCGCGCCCTAGAACGGGACACGGAAGGCAAGATGAGCGTGCTGGAGGCCGGCAGCAACCGCCTGGTGGTGACCTATCCCGACGAACTGCTGTATGAAGCCGCGGGCAAAATGCTGCGCTACAACATTGGAAGGCTGCCGGTGGTCAGCCGGGAAGATCCCGGCAAGCTTCTGGGCTACCTGGGACGCTCAGGGATCATGGCGGCGAGGATGCGGCGTTTCCAGGAAGAACAGGTGTTGGAACCGGGTTGGTTGCGCCGCCGCAACCGCAGGGCGCCCCAGCAGACCCCGCCTTAGCTGGAGATCCCCAGCAACTCCTTCATTTCATCGTAAAGAAAGCCTTCCCCGGGGCGGTAGGGCTGGATCCACTCGCCGTTAATCACGAACTGGGGGATGGCTCGTTTGCCGGTTCGCCGCACCACCTCTTCGGCGGCACCGGGAGTGCTCTCGATATCGATTTCGCTGAATGGAATGTTGTGTTCCTTCAGAAAACGCTTGGCGGTGCTGCAATCGTGGCACCAATAAGAGGTGTAAACGATTAATTCCACACTCTTTAGATGCTGG
>JAMXLI010000109.1 GCA_024281115.1 Terriglobales bacterium
ACACAATACCCGCTCGACATCGCGTTGCAGGGCCAGACCACCTACATGGCGCAGGGCGCGACAATTGCCTGGCCGCTCACCGCCCGCGTGCTGGCCAACGGCGTGCCCGTGGCGGGACGCGCCGTCACATACCAGATCACCGGCGGAACGGCGACCTTGAGCTCAGCCACGGCCAGCACCGACCCCGCCGGATACGCAACTACCACGCTGAACATCTCGAACCTGGCGCGGGAAATTGACGTGCACACGTGCATCGCTCCGGAAAAACTGCTTTGCCGCGATTACGCCATCTTCGCGCTGCCAGCCTCCGCGCAGGAGTTGCACGTGGTCGCGGGGGCCCAGCAGATGGTTGGAACAGGACAGAATTTCGCGCCCGTGCGCCTGCGGGTCACCGACTCGACCACGCACGTGAATCCCGTGGCCGACGCGCTGGTGCTGCTGCGGGTGAAGACCTTGCGATGGCAGCGGCCACCCGCGTCTCTTCCCGGCCGGCCCTTGCCTCCGACCCCGGAGCCGATCATTTTGGAGAACGAGGAGATCCTGGCGCGTTCCGACTCGTTCGGCAACGTGGCATTCACGCCATCGCCGGATCCGGCGTTCGGCTCGGTGGTGGTAGACGTGACCGCGCTTGCAGGAAGCGGCGGCTATGCGAGCGTTCAACTTACGCGCTTCAGCGGCACGGCCGGGGGCGGCATTACTGCGATGCCTTGGCGGCTGCGGTCGCCGCTGGAGCCCTCGTCCAGGCGTCCACCCAGTCGTTGACGGTGCGATACCATAGCCGGCTGTTCTGCGGCTTCAGCACCCAGTGGCCCTCGTCGGGAAAGTACAACATTTTTGAGGGCACTTTCAGCCGCTGGAGCGTCGTGAATAGCTGGTACCCCTCGGAAACGTCGAGCCGATAGTCGAGCTGCCCGTGCACCACCAGCGTGGGCGTTTTGAAGGCCGCCGCCGAGAGGTGCGGCGACCATTTGCGGTACATGGCACGGTTCGTCCAGGGAGTTCCCTTGAACTCCCATTCGGGAAACCACAATTCCTCGGTGGATCCGTACGCCGATTCGGTGTTGAACATTCCATCGTGCGACACCAGGCACTTGAAGCGCGTGCTGTGCCCCAGGATCCAGTTGACCATGTAGCCCCCAAAGCTCGCGCCCAAGGCGCATTCCCGGTCCTTGTCGATGAATGGATAGGTGCTCTCCGCGTAGTCCAGGCCGCGCATAAGGTCCACGAATGCGCGCCCGCCCCAGTCCCCGTTGACATCGTCAATGAATTTTTGACCATAGCCCGTCGAGCCGCGCGGATTCACCATCACCACGACGTAACCATTGGCGGCCAGCAGCTCCGGATTCCAGCGGTAACTCCATTCGTCTCCCCAGGCGCCCTGAGGTCCGCCATGAATGAGAAATTTAACGGGGTATTTACGTCCGCGATTGAATTGGGGCGGCCGAATCACAAATCCTTGCACGCGGGCGCCTTCCGCGCCCCTGAACCAGAACGACTCCATGGTCGGAAGATCGAGTTGCGACAGCACCGGCTCGTTGATGCGGGTGAGGGGCCGCGCTTCCGGGGACCCAGGCGAGAGCGCCCATATCTCGTTGGGCGCGCGCACCGACATGCGTGTGAAGAACAGCGTTTTGCCGTCCGGGGCCACGGCCAGGTCGTCGTTGGTTCCACGCGTCAGCTCGCGCGGCGAGACGCCCGGGGAAGCCACGGCGATGCGGTAGATGGGCTGCTCGCCTTTGTCTCCAGCAACAAAAAATATACTGCGCGAATCGGGAGCGAAGGCGAATCCGCTCACCCAGCGGTCAAAACTCTCAGTGAGGCTGGTTCGCTGCCCGGTCTTCCGGTCGAAGAGCATGAGACGGAAGCGGTCGCTTTCGTACCCGGGACGCGCCTGCGCCAGGTACGCAATGTATTTGCCGTCGGGGGAGTAGCGCGGAACCGAGTCGCTGGCCGGATTGACGGTAATTTTCTTTGCCGCGCCGCCGGCCACGGGCACAACAAACAGGTCGTTGTTGGTGCTGGTGGCCTCCACCTCGTCGTGATTGCTGGTGAAGCACGCCTCGTCGCCATCCGGGGAAAACGCGTACGCATCCGGCCCGCCCAGGCTGAACGGCGGCACGTCAAAATTGCCCGGGGTCAGGTCGCGGGCCGCGCCGCCCGCGACCGGCACCACGAAGAGGTGGCTGCGCAAGCCCTGGGTGAAGTGGTTCCAGTGACGGTAGAACAGGTGGGTAAAGATCTCCGCCTTCACCTTGGAATCACGTTTTTCGCGGGCGCGCTGCTGGTTGCAGGCATCGTCGGGACAATCGGGGTAAACACTGGAGACAAACAGCAGGCTATCGCCGCGCGGCGACCAAAGTTCGCCGTCAGCGCCGGTGGAGAGCGACGTCACCGCGCGCGCTTCGCCGGCAAGGGCGCCCGCGCCGGGGTCGAAGTCCTGCACCATCACTTGCGTTATGCCGTCGTGGTCAGCCAGATAGGCAACCCTCTTGCCATCGGGCGACCACCGCGGACGATTCTCGCCGCTGCCCCGGGTGAGCTGTCGGGCTTCACCGCCGGATGCGGGGACGAGCCACAAGTGCGGCGTGAGCGTATTCGCTTCCAGGTTGACCTCGACAGCGCTGAACGCCACCCACTTGCTGTCGGGCGAGACTTGCGGCTCGCTCACCCGCTTCAAGGCCATCATATCTTCGAAAGCGAACGGACGTTTGGCCTGCCCCCCGGCACAGCAGCACAACCCCAGCACGATCGCGGCAACTCGCATCTTGCCCATGCAGCCTCCAAAAAGTGCCAGTTTAAATGAGTACAGGCCGGGGCCGGCCAGGCGCCCGATCAACGGCAACGCCTGCGTTAAGCGCGGAGTCGCGCCAGCCTGGTTTCTCATCTAAGTGGGTACAATCATTCCTATGTCTTCCAAGTTCGCTGTGCTGGCCCTGTTGTGCTTCGCCGTCCTGCTTCCTCTCTCCGTCCGCGCGCAGAAGGGCGAAGGTCCCCTGGACCCTACGCCGCCCCAGGGCATCACCCCGGAGGAAATCATCCGCCGCTTCGCCGCCAAGGAAAAGCAGTTCAAGGCGGCGCGCGAGAACTACACCTATCGCCAGGATGTGAAAGTTGAGACTCTCGATGGCGACACCGTCACCGGCGAATATCAGGAAGTCTTTGACGTGGTCTTTGACGACAAGGGCCGCCGCCTGGAGCAGGTGAAGTTCGCGCCGCAATCCACCCTGGAGAACGGCGGCATTTCCATGAGCCCGCAGGACCTGAACGACATTCGCCACCTGTTGCCCTTCGTCCTTACCAGCGACGAGATCCCCGAGTACGACATTCTGTACGTCGGCAAGCAGCGGGAAGACGAGCTCGGCACCTTTGTTTTTGACGTCGCGCCCAAGCGCATCGAGAAAGATAAGCGTTACTTCCAGGGCCGCATCTGGGTAGACGACCACGATTTCCAGATCGTCAAAACCAGCGGCAAAACCGTGCCGGACATTCGCAAGAAGAAAGGGCAGGAAAATCTGTTTCCCAAGTTCACCACCTGGCGCGAGCAGGTGGACAACATCTATTGGTTCCCAACTTACACGTTCGCCGACGACGTTCTGCATTTCTCCACCGGCGATATCCACATTCGCGAGATCGTGCGTTACAGCGACTACAAGCGTTTTGGATCGACGGTGAAGATTACCTATGAGGGCCAGGAACTGCCGGGCCAGCAGCAGCCACAACCCGCGCAGCAACCAGACCAGCAGCAGCCACAACCCGCGCAACAACCAGGCCAGCAGCCGTCGGGCGGCCAGGCGCCACCCCCCTCAGCCGCCCCGGCAGGTGGACAAGCACCTTCGCAGGCGCCGCCGCCGCGGACGTCACCGCCGGCTTCCACGCCGCCGCAAAATTTCAGGAACTAGCACCTGGGAGCTGGGCCGTGATGGTGAGCACCCGCGCAAGATGCACCTGAGGGTGGCTCAGCTCCGGCGTCCCCATGCCATGCCGGCGCGGTCGCGGACGGCGCCATTCCCCGCCGGCGCGGGCGATTCGCCCGGCTGCGGCATGCGTTCCACCGTGCCGATGATGGGCTGATCCGAGAAGAATGCGGCCGCTCCGGGTTGCGAGCTGCGTTGCGGCGAGAACAGGTCGGTGACGAGCGCCTGCGCCCGTCCGGTGAGCACCTGCGCGGGCAGATGAGCGAAGTGCCGGAACACCCATAGCAGATAGAGACGCTCGCTAAACGTGGGCTGAACGTAGCGAACGCCGAGCGGCGTCCTGAGCCGCAACACCCCGGCGCGAAGCTTTTGCAACACAGCTGAACTCCTAATGGATGTTCTGCCCAGGGCAGAGCAATCCGTGCACCAGGCAAGGTGCGCCGCATACTTTAGTGGAAAGTTATGAGAATTGCGACCCACACGTGGAGCGCCCCCGGAGCGCAGCTGATTACCAAAACCTAACCTGAAGGTAAAACAGGGGTTCCACCGGCTTAAGCTTCGGCAGGCTATTGCCCAGTATTTCCCCTGCGGGTCGGACCCGCGGATAACTTGCCAGCCAATTCACGACACGCTGCCTTCAGGGTCCAACCCAGTCCATTTTCGGGAATGGTTCGGGCCGCGCGCGACTCGATTGGGGAATCAGGCCAGCATCCTGGCCGCGAGTTCCTTGCATATTTTGGCGCACACCATCGCGGTCCTTCCGGAAGCATCTCGCTCCGGGTTGTACTCCACGATGTCGGCTCCTACCACCGGCGCCGGGATGCCCTGGATCAGGCCGATGGCCTCGCGCACGGAAAGTCCGCCTGGTTCCCAGTGCGAAACCCCCTCGGCGAAGGCGGGGTCCAGAACGTCCAGATCGAAGGAAACATAGATGGGCCCGCTCAGCCCGGCTTGCGCCAGCGAAGCAAGCTGCCGCATCTCGATCACGTGCACCCCGAACCGCTCCGCCTGCGCGCGCTGCGGGGCATTCATGGTACGGATGCCGACCTGCACCAGCCGCCTGGCAACGCCAGATTCCATGATCCTGGCGAAGGGACAGGCATGCGAGAAGCGGTTGCCTTCGAATTCGTCATACAGGTCCGGGTGGGCGTCGAAGTGCACGATCGTCAGGTCGGAATATTTTTTTCCAAATGCCCGAAGCACCGGGAAGGTGATGGAATGGTCGCCGCCGAAAACCAGAAGACGCGCGCCGCGGGCAAGCTGCTCACCCACCGCATTCTCGATGGCGCTAAAGGCGGAAAGGCAATCCTGGGGGAGCGCCAGGTCGCCGGCGTCCTCGAACCCGGCGCCTATATCCTCGCCCGATTCACTCCATGAGTTGCTCGAAGGGCTGGCCAGAGCCTGGCGGATGAGGGCGGGCGCCTTGGCGGGCCCGCGCAGGAAAGAGCTATTGGCGTCATAGGGGACGCCCAGCAGCGTGACTGTCCGGGGCCGCGCGTCTGCCGGCGGCATGCGTCAGATTTCCGGCAGCACGTCGAAACGTTTGATCACCGCCGCCACGCCGAAGTTCCCGGCTTGCGAGTTCTCTTCCACCCGCACCACCGAGGCCTGGCAGCACACCCAACGTTTTTCCGTAAAGGTGACTTCCGGGGGAAGCACCAGCACCAGTTCCAGTTCCGTGCCCGCCTGCATGGGCGAATTGGTGTACACGAACACTCCACCCGTGCTGAGATCACGGGTTTCCGTCGCTTCCTCGATGCTGCCGGACTTTACTGAGACGGGAACGCTGAGAGGATAGCGCCGCTTTGCGCGCCGGTCCGATTTTGCGTCTGCCATGAGGCCGCCCATCCAGCCGGGATTTGGTCGCGGCATTGTAAATCACCGGCGGGAGACGGCAAGTCGTAAGCTGTGAATTTCTGGGGGCGCGACAGGTGCTACTTCGCGGCCCGGCTGGCCCGTTCCGGCACCACCACGATGGCATGCTCCAGCGTGGGTTTGTTCATGCTCAGCAGCTCCTGTTGCTCCTCCTGGGCCTGCTGTTGCGCCCCGGTCTTCTGGTAGGCAACCACGAGCAAGCGCATGGCAAAAGGATCGTCGTGATCTTCCTGCAGGAAAGGCACGGCCTCGGCATACTTGCCGCGGGCCGCCAGCAGCGCCCCGCGAGCGGCATTGTAGGAGTGCCAGATCACGTCGCTGCGGCTGCCGGCGACCATGAGTTCCAGTAAGTGCGCGGCCTGGTCGGCGGCGGCGTGGTCTCCCGCGCGCTCGGCAAACTCCGCACGCCACCGCAGGATGCGCGCGTGCTCCTCATCCACGTCGGTCTTGGAGAGATCACTGCCCGTCGCCAGCAACCGATCGGCTTGCGCCAGCTGCCGCAGGGCGGCCTCAGGGTCCTGCTGATACTGCGCCATCATGCGATGCACGCCGGCCTCGTGCAGACCCAGCCCGGCGGCGTGCGCCTCGGCGGCCACGGCGGAAAAGGCGGCGTCGGCCTCGGCGAACTTTCGCTCGCGCACCCAAGTCATCGCGGCCTGCTGGCCGAATTCAACCTTGTCGCTCTCCAGCGGCGCCATGCTGACGGCCTTCTTGTACTCGGCGCGCGCGCGCTCCTCATCCCCCATCAGGGCGTAGGTGTCGGCCGTCCCCAGCTGCGAGTAGGCAAAGTGCGGGTCAATCTCGAGCGCCCGCCGGTAGTGTTCCAGCGCGCCGGCAAAGTCGCCGGAAAGCCGGAGGATTTCCGCGAAGGAATCGTTGGGGTTGGGCTCGGCGGGCAGCGCCGCCACGTAGCGCTCCATGGCTGCGATCGCGTGCGGGTAGTCGCCCGTAAGCGCGTAGGAATATCCCAGGTCGTTCAGCGCGGGCGGGAAGTTAGGATCCAGCGCCAAGGCGCGTTCCATGAACTTGCGGGCGGGCTCATAGCTCTCCTGCACCACCAGCCAGTTTCCCGCCAGGTAGAGCACCCATTTGTCGCGCGGAAACATCTGGCACAGGTCATTCATGGCCTGGATGCCTTCAACGTAATGGTTCTCACGTACATCGGCCACCCAGCGGATGAGCAGTTGCTCTCCCGGGCTGGCGTGCCGCGCCAGGGACCGGGCACGGCGTAAGGTGCTGTTCTGCTCCGCCGGATCCTTGCTGTTGAAGGCAATCTGGGTTAAGGCCAGGGCAAACTTGGGATCAACCTTCGCTGCCTCGCGCCACCCTTCCAGCGCCTGGGCAACGTGCAGGTTGCCGAAATCCACCAGGGCACGCTCATAAAGAACGCGCGCCTTTTCGGAGCGCGTCGTCACCGGCAGAGTCTCCGAGGGGAGCGATTGCCGGCGAGGCCTGGCCTGCAGGGAACCGGCGCACAGGCTCAGCACGAGTACAAGCGTCGCTATACGATGCATCGAGGGATTGCTTCCTTGTCCGGGGAGTTACTGGGAGCGTATCACGCGCGTTTGGCAGCACCAATCAGGCACGCGGTTACCAGGCAGGTACGTTAGTACAGGGCCGCCAGGGTGCGCTCAGCCCACAGCCTAAGAAAATCCAAGGGGCAAGTGAACGGAGCGGCCAAAAGAAAGCCCCTCCGCGCGGGAGGGGCTTAGGCTGGCAGCGACTTTAGAACGTGAACTTCGCCGCGAACTGCAGGCCGCGCGGCCCGCCGCTTCCCAGGAACGGGGTGCCGATGCCCACGTCGCCGGTGGCCGTGAGCTGATAGGCCCCCACCCCGCGTCCCAGCGCGTCGAGCCCGTTCACCGCCGGGTCGGCGATGAAGTTCGGCAGCTCTGGATTGGAGAAGTTCGGGTGATTGAGAATGTTGAAGAACTCGGCCCGGATCTGCATGCTCACCCGCTCGGTGAGTGCCGTGTCCTTAAAGATCGAGAAGTTCCATTCCTTGAATGAAGGGCCGCGCAAGCTGTTACGTCCCTGGTTGCCGAAGTGGCGCGTTCCCGGGATGCAGTTGCTGTCGCCCGAGCCGGACGCGCCCGGGGCAAACGTGCAGGGCACCTGGAAGGACGCCAGGTTGATGAAGTTGAAGGGAGCGCTGCCGTACTGGATGGGCCCCACCACGTCAGGCCGATCAAAGCCTTCACCCGAGCCGGAATAATCCCCCTCGAAGTTGTAGTTGAAGCTGAAGGGCTGTCCATCCTGCAGGTTGATCACGCTATCGACGCCCCAGCCCTTGGCGAGGCGCGAATTGGAGCCGAAGCTGGGGAATTCATACGTCAGGTTGGAACTGAACCGGCGTCGAATGTCGAAGTTCGAATTGCCCCGCTCCAGATGAGGGTTAAGACTGTTGTTGGGCTGGGCGGCGTTGGGGATAAAGTCTTCCAGATCGCTGGCATCGTCTGTCGAGTGCGACCACACGAAGTTCGTTTGCGACGTGAAGCCGTGCAGTCCGCTCAGCCGTATGCTGGTTTGGAGAGAATGGTAAATCGAACCGGCGGTGGACTCTTCCTGGTTTACGTAGAAGAAGTTGGGGAACGCGGTACGGGGCGCATTGCTGCCCGCGTCGAACCCAAGAATGCAGCCGCAGGCCAGGTCCGCCGCTGTAATTTGCGCCTGGGAAGGCTGGTTGATGTCACGGAAGCGGAACAGCTTGGTCCCCTTGGTGCCGACATAGCCCACCTGCAACACCGCCTTGCTGGAAAGCGCCTGCTGCAGGTTCAGGTTGAAGTTCTGTACGTAGGGCGTCCTCAAGTGGGGGTCAGCGCCAAAATAGCTGCCCAGCGGCGAGGGGGAGCCGTACACCGGAACCGTTGGACTCAACGGGCCCGAACCCGCGCTTCCGAAGAAGATGGGCGCAGGTCCCACCCCTACGTAAGCCGGACCGGGGCAAAACGTGCAATTGTAGGGGACGTGCGCCAGAACGATATCCTGCGAGAACGCGTCGTAGAACATTCCCCAGCCGCCGCGGATAACGGTCTTACCCTTGCCGGTAATGTCGTAGGCGAAAGCCAGCCGCGGGGCAAAGTTGTTGTAATCCGGCTCATAGAGATTGCTGGGCCCTCCCGAGGTCCCCACCCGCACCAGCGTCCCCCCGGCATCCGGGACAATGCGGTAGAAGAGGTTGCTCTTTTCGGAGACCACGCCAAAGTAGTCCCAGCGGAGGCCTAGCTGCAGCGTCAAACGCGAGCTGGCGCGGAAGCCATCCTGCACATAGAAGCCGTGGCTGTTTTCCACGCTGTGCCGCCGGGTGAACCCAGACGCCTGGCTGCCGCCCGCCGGCGTGCCCGCCAGAAAATCAGTCAAATCATTGAAGCTGAGCTTGCCGCGGAAATTGTTGTTCTGGGTGAGCGCAATCGTGGTGCGGCGGTACTCGTAGCCGAACTTGAAATCATGCCGGCCGTGCTTGACCGAATAATTGTCGATGAAATGCAGGTTGGCATCCACGCGATCGCGCGGCACCGAGGCGGTGGCGCCAATGACCGAGAAATTGCCCACCGAGATCTTGGGCAATCCAAAATCATACGGGCTCGCCCCCGTGTCCAAGCCGATGGAAGCCGGGTTGAAGCTGTGGTCTTCGGGGAAAAAGGCTTCAACGAAGCGGTTGAACCCCAGGCGCGCCTCATTCACCTGGTTGGCATTGACCACCTTCACGTACGAGAGGGACACCAGCTGGACCCGCGTGGGGGTGATGGTGTTGAACCCCGGCAAAAGGCCGCCCGCCAGCTGGGCAAAAGGAAAGCTCTGATCGCTGTCGCCGAAATAATAGCGCCCGGTCAGCAAGTTGTTGGGATTGAAGTTGTGGTCAATCTTGGCAATCATGCTGTCCACGCGGTTGCTGAACCGCGTTGCAGTGGACAGGTTGTTGCCATTAGGACATCCGGAGACATCGCTCACCACGCCCGGAATGTTGGGCGAGGGCCAGGGATGACGCGCCAGCAGGTTGGCGATGACCGGGTTGGAAGCTCCGCCCAACGACGCGATCACCGCGGGATCGGGCACGCAACTGGTACCCGCCTGGGCCCCGGTCTCACGTTGCCCCTCGTAATTCACATAAAAGAAAGTTTTGTCCTTGATGACCGGTCCACCCAGCGACCCGCCGAACTGGTTATTGTGGAAAGGATTCTTGGGTTGCGGATCGAAATTGAAGAAGTTGCGCGCGCCCAGCTGCCCGCTGCGGAAGTATTCCAGCAGCGATCCGTGCCAGGCATTGGTCCCGCTCTTGGTGACGATGTTGATGATGGCTCCGCTATTGCGTCCATACTCGGCTTCGTAGTTGGAGAGCACGCGCAGCTCAGCCACGGCGTCAATGGGCAGGATGGTGGCGGGGTCGCCGAACACGCCCGCTTCATTGATGGCCGGGTCATTGCGGAAGCCATCGTTCATGTCGGTGCCATCGAGCAGGAAGTTATTGGAGCGGCCCCGCGAGCCATTCATCGAGAAGACGCCAAACGAGCCGGGCGAGTCGGAGATCTGGTCCGGCGAACCCGCGACCCCAGGGTTCAGGTAGATGAGCTTGGTGTAGTCGCGCCCGTTCACCGGCACGTTGTCAATCGTTTTCGCGGTCAACGTGCCGCCCAGTTCCGCCGACGTGGTCTCGACCTGCGGCAGCGTTTCCGCGGAGACTTCCACCCGCTCGGAAACCTGGCCAGGCTTGAGGCTGGCGTCCACCCGGCTTTCCGCGGCCACGTTTACCGCGACATCGCGCGTGACCGCGGTCTGAAAACCGGTCTGCTCGATAGTGACGGTATAGCTGCCCAGAGGCAGTTCGGGGACCGAATAGCTGCCGTCGCCGCTGGTTTGGGTGCTGCGCTCCAGGCCCGTGTTCACGTTGCGCACTGTCACTTTCGCACCGGATATCGCCGCTCCCGACGCGTCGGTCACCGTTCCCAGGATGGTGCCCCGGAAGGTCTGCGCGCTCAAAGACGCGGCGAATACCACCACGAATGCCAGGATGCTGCGCCAATTCATGATCGTTCTCCTTTGTTGCTTCCACGCCAAGGCACACGGGCCCAGGCTCGCCTACTTTTGCGGATTATAGCCCTGAAGTTTCGGTCAGCTTCGCGCCGGTGGACCCGCTGAACATCGAACGACAACACAGCTGAAAAGAAAGGCATGTAGGGACGCGCGTGAGGCTGACCCGGGCGCAGGCAGCGTACTGAAAGCTGCACGCTGCGTCAAGTGTTGAAGTGCGCGGGCGGACGGGAGCTAAAAAGTGAAGCCTACGCCGCCCCGAATCGAGCGCGATGCCTGCACCAGGTAGAGCGTCTGCCCGTCCTGGCTGAGCAAGGGCAAGTAGCCTTGCGCCAGCAGATTGCGTACTTCCAGCAGCGCTTCCATGCGGCCCACGGAGGAGGCGCCGGGGATGGGCTGGCGCACGAAGAGGTTCAGGTACGGCTCCGACTGTCCGGCGGAAGTATTGAACATATCCACCGGGGTTAAAGCGTGTGCGCTCGTCCATTTGTAGGACGTGGTCCAGGAGGTGCGCGCTCCCGGGATCTTGCCGGAGAGCTTGGCGGTGAGCGCGTGCCGCCGCGCGTTGTGCAGCGCGGGCTCCAGTTCGTCCCAGTGGAGATTGGCGGGCGCGTCCAGCACTCCGCCGTAGCCATAAGCCAGGGTTGCCGTCAGATCGGAGGGCAACTTCTGCTGCACAACCAGCCGTACGCCCCGGGTGTTCAGAGCCGCGCCGCGGTAGCTGAAGCTGCCCGAGTAGACGTCGGGGAGAACGTCGCCCAGCTGGGCGCTGGCGTCGCCCACGCCGGTCAGCGCAGTGTTGCTGACCCGGTCGCTATACACGGCGAGTTGCACGCTGGTCTGGTTGATGCGCTGCGACACCGACAATTCCTGGTGACGCGCGCGCTCCACCGCCGGCGTAAAGCTGTTGATGGTCATGCGGGGCTCGGCTTCGCTCATGTCCGCGGGGGCCGAGTCATAGCCCTTGGCCAGGCGCGCATCCGGACGCGAGGTGGCGTAGCGGTACTCGATGGTGGTATTGGGCGAAAGGTGCAGGTCCGCGGAGCCGAAGGGCCGCGCGGTGGTGGCGTGGCCCATGAATTGGATGGATTGCAGCTCGCTGCCCACGTTGATTTCCAGCGCGTCGCCGATTACAAAATTGTCCCCCGCCGAAAGCGCCAGGGCCTGCAAATTGGCATTGTGCAGCACCGTGTCCGGCAGGGCGAAGCGGCGCATGGTGAAGCCGATCTCCGGGCGCGAGCCGTTGGCCATCTGGTGCGAATAGGCCGTCCGCAGGACCGTGGCCGGCGAACCGCCGCCGTAGCCCACATTGCCGTTGAAGGACAAGGTTCCGGAGGAGAACAGCGATCGCTCCACCGAGAATACGGTCCGCATGTCGTTCGCGCCGCCGGTGAAACCGTCCGAAGTCGCCCCGGCCACGAAAGCCACGCGCGCGGTGGTGAGGGCGCCGTTGCGGCCGCGTCCGTCAGAAACCACGACCAGCGGGGCGCCGTCGCGCATGCGCAGGATGGGGCGGTTGGCCGCCGAGCGCAGGGTCCACTTCCAATCATCCTCGTCGCTGGCCTGCGTCTGCCGGCGCGGCAGGCTCAAGACGGCTTCCCACAAGGTGTTCAGCGTTACGTTCAAGATGCGATGGGTCCCACCGCGCAGGTTCACATTTTCCAGCAGCGAAGGCAGGAAGGAAGGAGCGCTCACCTTCACCTGGTAAAGCCCGGGAACCAGCCCGCCGGCGGAAAAGAAGCCGTGATCGTCGGTGAACACGGTGACAGCAACAGCGGTGCGCGCCCCCAGCAATTGCACCACCGCTCCCATCTGGCCGGTCCCGGCGGAGTTTCGCACGTATCCCGAAACCGTGCTCGGCGCGCTCGCCGCCGGAGCGGGCAGCGCCAGCGCCGCCAGGATCCATGCGAAACCAACAAGCCTCATCTTCAACGTGCCACCTCGCTGGGGAAGTGACTGCCACCTATTCGACAGCAAAAGTCACCGAGGGGTCTACCATCTGCTTCGACAGCTTGTCGTTCACCTTGATACTCAGCTTATAGAGGCCAGGCGGCAGGGCGTTGGCCGCCACACTCTTTTCCAGCGTGAGCTGCTCACCCACGTTGCCCATCTGCTCGGTGGATTCTACCGCATGCAGCACCGACTTATGGCTGGCGGCGTTTACTAGTTCGTACTCCACCGTGGCCGACGGCTTGTGACTCTGCTGGTCCACCGACAGGTTATAGACCTGCATCCAGAAGTTTACCTTCTGGTTACGGCGGAAGACGACCGGCTTGCCGTCGGCGGAGGCCACCCGTGGCCGCACCTTGGTGGTGCCGATCACGAAGTTCCCCGTGCCCACGTTGCGGGCCGGGACTTTCTCCATCTGGTCAGCCAGGATCAGCGACGAGGTGGCCAGCTTGTCTTCGTTGTATTCGGGGACCATGATGCCGCGGCTCCAGGTGCCCACGCGGTCGCCATTTACGTCTTTCACCACCACGTCCAGGCGATAGCGGCCGGGACGCAGCGGCAGCGCCTTCCAGTACACCGCGGATTTTTCCAGCTCTTTGGGCAGCAACTCGGCCGGCTCGTTGACCGCCACCGTGTCCTCAAAAGTTTGCGCGATGCGCCCGGTCAGGGTGGTGGCCCGCCCGAAGATGTTTACCGTGCCGAGCTGTACGCCTTCCTTGTTCTGGAAGGTAATGTCCTTGTACTTGACCTGCACCGTCACCGGCACCAGCACGGTGTCGGAGGTGACCTTCACGAAATCCGTCTGGATGTCGAAAGGCATCAGGTTGACGCTGATCTTGTGGCTGACCACCTCTTCCAGGTCCTTGAACTTCACGGCGGGCGGACGATTGAGCTTGGCGAATTGCTCCAGGCGGTCGAACTGCTTGGACTGGTTCATGCTGGTGAACGGGCCCGCGCCTAACCTCTCCATTCCGCCGTTGAAGCGGTCGGCCTTCCGCGCCAGTCCCATCTGCTCGTACTGGGTGAGGCCGCCGTTGGGCGTGTAGAGCAGCGCGTCTTTCTCCGACCGGTCCATGGTCATGTGGTACTCGCCGCACATGCAGGTGTCCACGAACTCGATGTTCACGTCCTGCCCAATGCCCTCGATGTAGCGGTAGCGCCAGTCCTCGAAGGGGTAAGTGGAGGTTTCACCGCCGCCTTCTTCGGGGGTGCGCTGATAGCTGCCGCCCGAAGGATGCGAATCAATCTCGTCGGGCGGGCCGTAGGCGATGTACATGCGGCCACGGTCGGTCTTCCATCCGGGAATGCCGGCGGCGAAGTGCTCGTTGGCATACGCGATACGCCGGTAGTGTTCTTCCTTGAACTCGTTGTCGACGGTGTCGGGGGTGGGGTCGCGACGGAGCCAGAACTGCTCGATAAACTGATCGCGCTCCTCGTCGTTCGAGAGTTTCAGGAAAGCTTCCCGTTCCTCATCGCTGATGATCCAGCGTACGTCCTCGTCTAGCCACTTCTTGTAGGTTTTGCTTAATTCGCGGCGCAGCGCCCTCTCGTTCAGTTTGCGCTGCTTCTCGCCCAGGGGGCGCTTCAAGGGATCGGCCTGGTCCGGGGCGGCCTTGCCGCTCTTGTCGGCTTTATCGCTATCGCCGTTGGCAGGCGTGGCGGACGTGGAGTCTGTCGCAGGTTGCGAAGGTTTCGCGTCCTGCTCCTGCGCCAGCACGAGAGAGGCTCCCAGCAGAAGAAAGCACAAAACCGCCCATACAACCCGAGCCACTCCCCGCACCCGCATGATCAGGCACTCCTCCACAGACCGCTGGTTCATAGATTGTAAGTTTTTGCCATAGTCAAAGCAAGGCAGGGCTGATCGTCTAAGTTGCTGTTCCTGCAAGCTTAAGTGTTGAGGGCGGGCGGCCGGCAGGTCTGCCCAATGGCAACGGGTCGGTTTTTTCTTTGCCGCGAACCTCGCCTGCCGGAGTATGTTCACCCTGAACGGCGCCGTTCCCTTGCTCACGCCTTTGCTGGTCACTGGAGTTCCCATGAACAGGCTCGTCCGTGCACTGCTCGGGGGGTTGCTGGCGTGCGGCCCGCTGGGTTTCATCTCTGCCGCCCAGAATCCGCCTGCGGCCACATTCACTGCCCGCTCGGAACTGGTGACCGTTCCGGTAGTGGTGAACGACAAATCCGGGGCGCACGTGAACGGGCTCACCAAGGACGACTTCGAGGTCCAGGAGAACGGCAAAACACGTCCCATTGCGATCTTCGAGGAGGTGAGGGCGCCTGGCAACAGGATTGCCCGTGCCGGACAGCCCGGGATCTACACCAATGCCATCACCACCGGGGCTAAGGCGCAGCGCTTGACGATCTTCGCGCTGGACATGGTGAACACGCCCTTTCTCGATCAGGGCTATGCGCGCCGCCAGTTGCTGCGCTACCTGGCCAATCGCCTCGACAGCCAGGAACCTACAGCCCTGGTGGCTATCAGCGGAGGCGGCATTCGCATCCTGCACGATTTCACCAGCGACCCCTCGGTACTGGTGGCGGCGCTCAAGAAGGTGACCGGTGAACTTCCCGGGGTGGGCGGACTGGATGCGCGCGCGGTCGCGGATGAGGCTGCCACGCTGGACACCCTGGTCAGCGGCACGCAGCCGTTGGCCATGCTGGCCTCGCGCCAAGCCATCCTGGTGACGCTGGAATCGTTCCAGCACATTGCGGAATCGTTCGCCGGCGTTCCGGGCCGCAAGTCGCTGATCTGGGCCACCGCGTCCTTCCCCTTCGGGCTGGATCCGGTCACCGGGACCATCCTTGAGCCCCGGGTTTTCTATGCCGGCGCCACGCACGACGCGGGAACCGGCATGGACCGCATGGGCAACCTGCCGCCGCCTCCCTCCTCCACCAATATTCGCAGCAGCGAGGAGCTGAAGTCGCTCGAGCCGCTCTACCAGCGCACCTTCCAGATGCTGGCCGATGCGCAGATATCCGTGTACCCGGTGGATGCACGCGGCCTGGTGGTGTTCTTTCCCGGTCCCGACGTGAGCCGCATCCAGGGGCTCACATCGTTCAATCAGGCATTGTTTGAAGCCAGCCGCGAAACCATGGTCGGCTTCGCGGAAATGACGGGCGGCCGGGCTTTCTACAACCGCAACGACCTGGACGTGGCCTTCCGGCGGGCGGTGGATGATTCCGCCTCCTACTACATGCTGGGCTACTACCTCGATAAAAACGCCAAGCCAGGCTGGCACAAGCTGAAGGTCAAGCTCAGGAAGAGTGGCGAGCAGGTGCGCGCGCGCAACGGGTTCTTCGTGACACCCTCCGACCGGCAGAAGGATTCGGGCAAGATGGACCTGCAGATGGCCCTGTCTTCGCCGACTGACTACACCGGCCTTCCCCTGTCCGTGCGCTGGGAAGGCGCCCAGCCCGCCGGGTCGAAAAAGAAGGTGCACTTCGCGCTTACGTTTCCGCCAGATTCCAACATTGTGGACACCTCGGCCAATAACCACGTGAATTTGGAGGTGCTGCTGGTCGCCCGCAATCCCGTGGGCCGGCCGGCGGACCAGTTCGCGCAGCACCTGGAAACCAATCTGAAACCCGACGGCGCCCAGACCTTTGCCAAGGAAGGCCTGAACTATGGCAACGATGTCATGGTCCCTCCCGGCGAGTATTCCGTGCGGTTCGTGGTGCGCGACAACCTTACCGGACGGCTGGGCACAGTCACTGCGCCCCTGCGCGTAAGCCCCTGAGGCAGCAGGTTCAAGGAACCATTGGCAAACCCGGCCGGAACGCCCGCAATCCCCCTTTTGCGACTTGGGCAGCGGGGTCACCTATAATCAACAGTTATCCCGCTCCGGCAGAAAGTTGTCCTCAATAGCGGATCGCCGCGGAAGCCTGGCCTGAACTTTTGGGCCCGGGGTTGCGTATCTTCTGGGGTCCCGCGAGGACGGTGCCTGGGCACAGGCACGCGATGAAAACGTGGAAAAAAGTCGTCATTGGCGCGGGAGCGGCGCTGGTTCTGGCCGGGATTGTGGCCTTCGCCGTCTATCAGAGCCGTAAAAACGTGGTGGTGGTGCAGACCGGCAGGGTGCAGGTGGGGGACCTGGCGGCGGTGGTTTCGGGCTCCGGCGAGATCAAGCCGAAGACCTACGTTAACGTCAGCGCCAACGCGTTCGGCAAGATCACCCGGTTGTTCGTGCGGGAAGGCGATCGCGTGCGGAAGGGTCAATTGCTCGCGCAGCTTGAAAATGTGCAGTCCTCGGCCGACGTTGCCGCCATGAAGGCGACGCTGCAGGCGGCGCGCACCGACGTTGCGGCCGCCGACGCGGCCATCAAGACGGCTGCCGCCGACCTGGTGCGGGCACGAGCCGACCAGGAAAAGGCCAAGCTCGACTATGACCGCGCCCAGGGCTTGTTCCAGGCGGAGCTGATCGCCAAGGCTGAATACGACATGCGGAAGAACGCTTACGAAACGGCGCATGCCGGCGTGGCCCAGGCGGAGGCGCGGCTGGCGCAAGCGCAGGCGCAGAAGGAATCGGCGGCCGGCCACATCACGCAAAACCAGGCCAACCTGCGCCGCGTCTCCGACGTTCTGCAGAAAACCTATTACTACGCGCCCTACGACGGCCTGGTCACGAACCTGCCGGTGCGCGAGGGCGAAACCGTGGTGATCGGCATCCAGAACTCGCCCGGCAGCACGCTGATGACCATCGCCAACATGTCGGTGATCACCGCCGAGGTCAAAGTGGACGAAACCGACATCGTCAACGTCAAG
>JAMXLI010000110.1 GCA_024281115.1 Terriglobales bacterium
CCCCGGCTACTCCGCGTCCCGAGCCCATGACAAAGTAAACAAACACGGCAACGGCCAGCCAGTGGGAAAAGGGAGCGCCCGCCAGGCAGCCGGTGAGCATTGCCATGGAAAAGGCGACCGCCGCGCGGGAGCGCAATCGCTGAATCAGCGGCGCGACGTAGAAGACGCTGAGCAGCGCGCCCACCGCCCAGCCGGCATTCAGCCAGCCATAGCCCACCGAGCCGGCGTGCAGGATGCGGTCGCTCAGCGGCGCCGTCACCACTCCCTGGGTGAGCATAGCAGCGGTGAACAACGCCGAACTGATGCCCAGCAGTACGACGTAGCGGTTACCGCGCAGGTAGTGCACGCCCTCGCGCAGTTCGCGTCCGTAGCGGGCGAGGGCGCCTTCGGCCCGCATTGCCTGTTCGTGCAGGCCCCCGGGACGGGTCACCACGTGCCTGCCTTGGCGCACCGCAAGGTAGCAGGCGATCGACACCAGGTAGGTGGAAAAATCAATCAGCAAGACGCCGGCCAGGCCCACGTGATTGTAAGTGAACCCGACGATGGCGCCCGCCAGAAGCCAGCCACCCTGCACGCCGGCCAGCAAGAAGGAGTTGGCGTGGACGAATTCCGCGCCCGGCGTGAGCTCCTGGATGAGGGCGGTCACCGTCGGCCAGAACATCCAGAAACCCGCGGAAACGAACACCGCCATGGCGTAGAGCTGCCACACGTGCACCCGGCCCAGGAAGGCCAGCGCCGCGATACCCAGGATGAAAAGTGCGCGCACCGTGTCCAGAAAGATCACCAGGTGCCGGCGGTCCTCGCGATCAATAATCACTCCCGTGAAGGGCAGCATGAGCAGGGCGGGAATGGTCTGGATCATCACCAGCGTGCCCAGCGCCATCTCCGAACGTGTGGCCTGGAGCACGTACCAGGTGACCGCGGCGGAGTTCATGCCGCTGCCCACCATCGAGACGAGGTTGGCCATAAAGACCAGCCGCAGCTCGCGTTTGCGCAAGATGGTTCGCATGCCGTTGCAGGGTTGGATGAGGCCGCCGGCGCGGGGACTCGCTACTCTTCATTAGACGATGGGGCCAGCGCGCGCGCAATTAACCGCGGTTGTCCGGGCCGCCTGCCGCAGGGAACGCGCCCGACCGTCCGTACACGGACCGGCCGCGGGCCTCCCATAACCCGTAGGCGATCAGCAGCACCATCTCCGGCTCAATGGCATGCCGGTAGCGCGGGGAAGGGTGCGCGAGGAAATACGGCAGGGGATAGACCAGGAGCAGGCAGGCGAACAGAAAGCTGCCCGGTATGCGATTCCGAAACGCCAGAGCCAATCCGGCGAATGCCGCCAGGGCGGAAATCAGGAAGGCTACGTGCCGCGCCGGGCCGAAATTCCAGTTGCCCAGCAGCGTGGCCTGGGGATTGCCGATCCAGAAGTAAGCGGCGCGCTGCAGGCTGTAGCGCAGGAACTCGCCGGGATGGTCGCGAATGAAGGCGAGCGCCAAAGTGCGCTGCTCGCGCATGTATTCCAGTTCCCCCAGCTGCGCAAAGCGCCGCATCTGCTCCGGATCGTTGCCCGGGTGCTCGGAGCGTGTCCAGAAGCCGCCGGAGCGCGGATTGTTGGCCAGGTGGAGTTCCATCCAGAAGTTGTCGCGGATAAAAACGAACTGGTGGAACACGCGGTAATTGCGCAGCAGCCAGGGAGCGATTACGGCCAAGCAGATCACCAGTGCGATGGCCGCGGCGCTGACCGCATGCGCGCGGCGCGCTCCTGTCCGGTACGCGATCCACGCCAGCGACAGCGGCAAAAAGGAAAGCAGGGTGGGATTGGTCAGCGCCGTCACGCCCCAGAGCAGCCCCAGGCATGCGCCCAAGCGCAGGCGCGGCGTTTCGCACAAGCGAAGGGTTTGCAGCAGAATCGCGCTGAGCAGCAGGGCCGAGAGGCTGGTTTCCCAAACCACCCGCACCGGCCAATAAATCGCGTACGGGAAAAGAGCCCAGATCCAGGCGGCCCAGCGCGCGGCTCCAGCCCCGAACAGGCGCGTTCCTATGCGATACAGGACGAGGGTGGTGAGGGCGGCGAAAACGCTGTTGAGAGCGAGGATCGCGACCGCTGACGCGCGCGTGTACACGCCCAACGCCTTGAACACGGCCGCGAGCAGGATGGGATACACAGGCGGGGCCCAGGCCGTCGGCCCGGTGGGCAGGTCGGTGGGGGAACTGAAGCCGTGGCCCTCGGCCAAAGAGCGGGCAATCCGGCCCATTTCCCAGCCGAATTGAAAGTTGTCGCGCCGCGGGGTAATGCGGTAGGTGTGTCCTATGCCGATCGTTGCCAGGCGCAGCACCAGCGCCACCAGCACAATGAAATAGATGGACTGCGTCGCCAGGGCGGCGGAGGCAGGGGATGCGGCGCGGCCCGCAGAGGGATTCCTCTCGCGCGCTACATCAACCTCATGGTGCAATTGGGGGCTCTCCGCTGGAGCGGTAGCATAGCACGGGCGGCGGGGGCCGCAGGGCACGCGGCCGCGGACGGAACGATTGGAAACTTCGCATCTCCTCTATCTCTCGATCGGCAGCGCCGACTTGGCGGTGCAGGCTGCCTACGCGGCTTATTCCGCGCTCACGCACAGGGGAAACTTCAAGCTCGAGATTCACATCTGCACCGACCGTGGCGGCGCATTCACCGCGCTTCGCGATCGGGTTGAGGTCCGCGAAGTAGATCCGGCAACCATCCGCGATTGGCGTGGTCCGGCGAATTATCCCTATCGCATGAAGGTCGCGGCCTTGCGGGAGATGGCGGGCCGGTTCTCTGGTCAGAAGATTCTCTTCGCCGATTCGGACACGTTCTTCGTGGCAAGCGTTGGACCAGTATTCGAGCGTATCGGGCCGTCGTCCTCGGTCCTGCACAAGCGCGAGTACCCGGTCGCCTCCCACCCCACCGGCCAGTCGGCGCGCTTCCGCAAGGAGATGAGCAGGCGCCTCTTTCGCGGCAGCTCCATCAACCTGGACGCGGACATGTGGAACTCGGGTGCGATTGGGGTGCACCCGCGAAACCTCCACCTCCTGGATACGGCGCTGGCCTTCATTGATGCCGTGGCCCCACATTATCGGAAGCAACTGCTGGAGCAGTTTGCCGTCAGCTACTACCTGCAGAAGAACACCGCGATCGCGCCTTGTGACGACGCGCTGTTCCACTACTGGTCGCAGAAGCCGGATTATCAGCGCGCGATCGAGGCGCGGCTCGCCCGGTGGAAAGCCCAGCCCATGGAAGCCGCGCTGGAAGAATTGCGAGCAAAACCGATCATCCTTCCGGCTTTCGTTCGCCGCCACGGATGGGTGAGGAGAATGCGCGACCGCGTGCTCGGAGTATCGCCGGACCCTTCAGGCCACTGACAGCGCGCGTCAGCGGCGTGCCAGCGTATCGGAGAGCAACCGGGCCTTCAGGGCCAGGTTGTGCGCCCGCTCCAGGTCGCCATCCTCGGAGGCTGACTGCGCTTGTTGCATGTAGGCCGTGATCTGGCGGGCCGTATCCTGCTGTTCGGTCGAGAGTTGCCGGGCCGTAGCCGCCTTCAGGTTGGCTTGCGAGTCGCGCAGCAGTTGCTCTGTTGTCTGCCGCTGCCGCTGCGCCTCGGTATCGCTCAAGCCGGGCGACAACTGGCCGCCGGCCTCGCTGGTGCTGCCGTTGGGCACCACCACTTTTTTGGGTCCGCTTCGCTGGCTCTTGCGATGCTTGCGCTTGCGACGCGTTTTGGGTGCGGCTTGGGCGGGTTCCGGGCCTGGGGCGGCGTTGGAGGGCTCGCCGGTCTGGGCTGCTGGCGCTTGCTGTTGCTCCTGCGCGCCGCTGGGGAGAACCAGCAGAATCGCCACAGCGCCCAAAATGAAGATTCGCAGCATGGCCAGGAGGGGGAATTTTTTCGTTTCCCGTTCTAATCTTAACCCCGACCGGGTCTGCGCAGTTGCCCCGCGCAGCGAGCGAGCTGAGAGCTAGACGCTCGCGACCTCTTGTTCGGCGGGCAGTGGTGAGGAGGAGAGCGGGAAGCGCAGGCGGAAGGTGGTGCCCGCGTTTTCCACGGACTCGAAATCGACGGAGCCCTGGTGCAATTGCATGATGCGGTAGGCCATCGGCAGTCCGATGCCGCTGCCTGACTTCTTGGTGGTGAAGTACAGGTTGAAGATTTTGTCCTGCACGTTGGCGGGGATTCCCGTTCCCTGGTCCTGAACTTCAATCACGGCGGTGCCGTTCTGGCGGGTTGCCGCGATGGTCAGCGTTCCCCCTCCAGGCATGGCCTGGATGCCGTTCTTCACCACGTTGAGCAGCGCGTGCTTCACCAGGTCCGCATCCACGCTGACCCGCAGGGACTCAGGCGGAAGCTGGCGGACAACCGCGACGCCGTGCTGCGCGGCTTCGGGCGTCACCAGCGCGATGACGTCCTCCAGCACCTTGCGTAAGTCCACTTCCGCCAGGCGCAGCTCCACCGGGCGGGTGAAATCCACCAGCAACTGCACCACTCGATCCAGGCGCTGGATTTCGCTGCCGATAACATCCATGTGGCGCTGGGTGTCGGGATCCACCTCCCGCAGCTTCTGCCGCAGCACTTCCAGGTGGACCACGATGGCGTTGATCGGGTTTTTGACTTCGTGGGCGACGCCCGAGGTGAGCCGGCCGATGGCGGAAAGGCGGCGCGAAAGCTCGATTTCGTCCTCGATCCGCCGCACCGACTCGGCGTCGCGCATTACCAGCAGCGCCCCGATGGGTTGACCGCGCTCCTGGATGAAATCGAGCGAAACCTGCACGCGTTTGCCGGAGCGCGCCTCGACCTCGCCGTTGGCGATCGGCCGGGCCAGGCGGAAGGATTCCAGCACCAGCCGCCCCAGCCGGTCGCCCGGGGAAAAGACTTCGGTGACGGTGCGGCCCAGCATCTCGCCCCGCGGCCGTCCCACGAACTCCTCGGCCGAGGCGCTCACCAGGACAATGCGCGCGTCGCGGGTGAACAGCACCAGGCCATCCTGCAGGTTGGCCATGATCTGGTCGAGATTGTCTTTCAACGCGGAGAAGACCTCGCGCGCGTCGCGGATCTGGCGGCCGAGGTGCGAAATCTTCAGGGTCACCAGGCCGTACTCGTCCTGCCTGCCCCGGTCTTCGGGGGGGACTTCCACGTTGCCGGCGGTCACGCTATCCAGCCGCTGGCTGATGCGGGCCAGCGGCGCCAGGGCGAAATTGGACAGTGCTGCCGCCAGCACCAGCGAGAGGAGAATGGATGCCGCCGACACCAGCACCGCCCGCCGCAGGTGCGGCTGGATTTCATTCTTCAGGAACACGGTGGAAATGGTCACCCGGGTGGTGCCGAACGGCAGGCCATTCAAGCTCAGCGGCTGGCGCACCTCGTAGACGCGCGGCGAGCTGAACGTCAGCTCCAGTTGCTGGCGGAAAGAGGCGTCGCGCAGGGAAGCCAGGTCGGGACGGTCCGGCAGCCGCATGCCGGCAAATTCCGGGGACGTGGTCAGGATGGCCTTTCCGCTCTGGTCCGCTATGGCGGCGTCATAGATGAGCGGCGCGTTCCCCACGATGGAATCGAGAAACGTGTTCAGGTTGGCGTCAGTCTGCAACGCCTCGGCAACGGCGGCGCGAAACTCCTGGGGATTGGCGGTGTCCACGCGCGTGCTGCTCAGGTCGGGTTGGGCATCGCTGGCCGCGTCCTGAAGTTCGCGGCTGAGCAGGTTGGCGGTGTCGTAGGCGGCGGTGATGCGCTGCCGCATCAGTTGCGACAGGTATACGTAGGAGAACGTGGAGACCAGCGCCACGATCATGGCTGTAATCGCCAGGACGAGTTTGATCTTGAGGCGCATGGGCGGGCCGCCACACGGGGCGGCCGGCCGAGCCTGGTGTTACGAAGCTGTTCCCGCCGGCGAACCCGCCGCCGGGGCCGTCGCACCGTATTCCTTGAGCTTATTATGCAGGGTTTTCAGGCTGATTCCGAGGATTTCGGCCGCGCGGGTCTTGTTGTTGTTGGTGGATTCCAGCGTCTTCATGATGAGCAGCCGCTCCGCCTCCTCCACCGTCGTGCCCACCCCCAGGTGCAGCGCGTTGGGATCGTAGGCGGCGGTCCGCAGCGGCGCCTGGCCAAATCCGGGCGGAAGGTGCCGGGTCTCGATCACCGACCCTTCGCAGACGATGACGGCGCGCTCCAGCGTGTTGCGTAGTTCGCGCACATTGCCCGGCCAGGAATGGTTCTGAAACAGGTTCATCACCGCCTCGCTCACCAGCTGCACGTTGCGCCCGTGTTTGCTTCCCATGTCGGCGAGCAGCGCCTGCACCAATGCGGGCAGGTCTTCCTTGTGCTCACGCAGCGGCGGCATGTGCACGTTGAACACATTCAGCCGGTAGTACAGGTCATTGCGCAGCTGGCCGGCGGCCACCGCCTGCTCCGGCACCTTGTTGGTGGCGGCGAGCACGCGCACGTCCACCGTGGTCTCCACCTTGCTGCCCAGGCGGCGGAGCTTGCGGTCCTCGAGCACGCGCAGCAGCTTGGCCTGGGTAGCCACCGGCATTTCCCCGATCTCATCGAGCAGCAGGGTGCCGCCTTCGGCCAGCTCGAAGCAGCCGGTGCGGCGCTCCAGGGCGCCGGTGAAAGCGCCCTTCTCGTGGCCGAAGATCTCGCTTTCGATCAGGGTCTCGGGAATGGCCGCGCAGTTGATGGGGACGAAGGGTTTGTTCTTGCGCGGGCTGAGTTCGTGGATGGTGCGCGCCACCAGTTCTTTGCCCGTGCCGCTTTCCCCGGTGATCAGCACGGAGGCTGTACTGGGGGCCACCATCTCCACCAGGCGAAACAATTCCTGCATCTTGCGCGAGCTTCCTACCAGCGCGCCGAAGGCTCCGGCATCGCGCAGCTTGCGGCGCGTGACTTCCAGTTCCACTTTCGTGCCCCGAAGCGCCGACGCGTTCTGCAGCATGGTGCGCAGCCGGTTGGTGTCAATGGGCTTGGTGATGTAGTCGTACGCCCCGGTGCGCATGGCCTGCACGGCACTGTCGATCGTTCCCTGGGCCGTGGCCACGATGACCGCAATGGTTTGCGTGTGCCCCGCAATTTTCTCCAGCAACTCCATGCCATCCATGCGAGGCATCTTCATGTCGGTGAGCACGATGGAGGGGGCCCAGGAATTTACCTTTTCCCAGCCTTCCTGGCCGTCTTTCGCGGTCTCGGTGCGATAGCCCCAGGCCGACACCAGGTCGGCGAGGCCGCTGCGCTCGTTGTCCTCGTCTTCCACGATCAGTACTTTGTCTTGCGTCATAGAGGAAAAACCATTATTGAAGCTTCAAACGAGGGGTGCAAGGCGACCAGTACTCGGATGCTAACCTATCCGCGAGAGATTTGGGGTCTCATGCGCCGTTGGGGCGCATCCATGTGTTTCAGGACCCTGACCGGAGGAAATCATGAGTAGAGCCGCCGCCATATTCCTGATGGGGATAGCGCTCGCGTTCAGTGCGGGGTTGCTGGCCCAGGAAGCCAAACCCCAGGGCGGGATGCCGGCGCCGGCTGATTCCGGCGCGAGCGCGGGATTGGCCGCCAACACCATGATCCAGGCGGAACTCACGAAAGGGGTTGACGCCAAGAAAGCCAAGCCTGGCGATCCGGTGACGGCGAAGACCACCAGCAACGTTTCTGGGAATGGCGGGGTCGTGATTCCGAGGGGCTCCAAACTGACGGGCCGCGTAGTCGAGGCTAAGCCCTACGTTAAGGGTTCCTCGCAGTCTTCGCTCTCCCTGCTCTTTGATCGCGCTGTGCTGAAACACAATCACGAGGTTCCGCTGCATCTGGTCATCCAGGCGATGGCCCCGCCAGCGGCCAGTCCGGCTGCGGCGTCCGCCGATGAGTCCGACAGTGTGGTCCAACCCGAGGTCCCCGGCCCTGGCGGTGGGCTCCCGCCGCCCATGACCGGGGCTGGGCCCAGCCGGGTGCAGTCACCTGGGGCCAATCGCAATGCCGGGTTGGGCGGCGTCACCAATCTTGCCGGGGGAGTGGCAGGCTCGGTAGCGCCGGTGGATGTCAGCGGACACCTAAGCACCCGCGCCAGCGGCGCGTTGGGGCTGGGCGGTATCACTTTGTCGCAAGATGCGACACAAGGGAGCGTGCTTACCTCCAGCAAGGGCAACGTCCGTCTGGAAAGCGGCACGCAATTGGTGTTGCGTGTCGTACAGTAACTCTTTAAGTAACCGGCTGTTCAGGGCGACATCTCGCGCGGCGGGTTTGTTAGAATTTCGTTCCGTGTTATGAGGGCCTTTTTGCCGAATTCTTGCACCTGATTCGGATGGACCAACCCCAGGTTTGATCGCACTAAAGCAACTAAGAATAAAAAGAACAAGAAGGTAGGGAGGAACGGAATGTCACTCTCGCTCAGCGATTGCAACGGCCGGGTGGCGCGCGCAGGCGCAGCATTGGCGATCTTGATTGGATTGTTGTGCGCGGCCGCGTTCGCCCAGGACGACAAGTCAACACCCCCCAGGACGGAGATATTCGCCGGATATTCCTGGTTGAATCCCGGCGGAAGCGTGCCCACCGGCAGATTGCCCTCGATTTCGCACGGCTTTGCCGTCAACACGACCTATAACTTCAACAAGTTTTTTGGCCTGACGCTGGACGGCTCGGGCCACTACTCCGATTTCGCTAATATCGGGACCATCATGGTGGGGCCAACCGTCAATTTCCGCAGCGAGGAAGGCATCAACTTCTTCCTGCACACCCTCGGCGGATTGCATCGCCTTTCCCCGTCGGGGCTCAGCACCGACAACAATCTTGGGGCCCTGCTGGGCGGCGGTTTTGATCTGCCCATCACGCGGCATTTCGCTTGGCGCGTGTTTGAAGCCAACTACGCCTGGGCGCACCATAACTACGTTGGGGAAACCTCGGCCGCGGTTCCGGACCGGCTGCGCCGGCCTAACCTGACGGGCGCCGACTTGCGCAGCGGCCTGGTATTCCGCCTGGGATCGCTCGGTCCTCCGCCGGCGCCGCCCACGGCGAGTTGCAGCGCTCAGCCCACCGAAGTGATGGCGGGCGAGCCGGTGACGGTGACGGCCAATGCCAACGGTTTCAATCCCAAGCACACCGTCGCCTATAACTGGACGAGCACGGGCGGCAAGGTGGAAGGCCGCGATACCACCGGGCGCGTGGACACCACCGGCATGGCGCCCGGCAGCTACACGGTGACGGCACGCGCCACCGATGCCCGCGCCAAGAAGAACAACGAGGCCACTTGCACGGCAAACTTCACCATCAAAGAGCCGCCTAAGAATCCTCCCACCCTGAGCTGCTCGGCGAATCCCACCACGGTGCAGTCGGGTACGCCCTCCACCGTCACCTGCGATTGCAAGAGCCCGGACAACGTGCCGGTAAACCTGGAGTACAGCGCCAGCGGCGGTAAGGTTTCCGGCAGCGGCAACACGGCGACCTTGGATACGGCGGGCGCTTCGCCGGGTCCCATCACCGTGACCGGCAAGTGCACCGATTCGCGCGGGCTGTCGGCGACGTCGGACTCGACCGTGACCGTCGAGGCTCCGCCGCCTCCGCCTCCGCAAGCCAGCAAGCTGAACCAGTGCGACTTCCCCAACAAGGTGAAGCCGTGGCGCGTGGACAACACCTGCAAGGCGGTGCTGGACGACGTGGCCCTGCGGCTGCAGCAGCAGGCGGACGCGCACCTGGTCATCGTCGGCAACCAAGACCCGAGCGAACGGCGGCCCAAGAATTTGGCGGCCTTGCGCGCGGTCAACTCCAAGGCTTACCTGGCCGGTGGCGAGGCCAAGCAGCAGATTGATCCCAGCCGCATTGAAACCCGCACCGGCACGGCCGGCGGGAAGACGGCGGAGTACTGGATCGTTCCTGCGGGCGCGCAGTTCACCGAAGCGGGCACCAACCCGGTGGATGAGTCCAAGGTGAAAGCGATTCCGGACCATCCGCGCCGGGCTGCCGCGCGCAAACGTGCTGCCAAAAAGGCCAAACCGTAACCTGGCAAAACAGCAAGCTGGGCAATGGCCGGACAGACCAATTCACGGTCTGTCCGGCCATTGTCGTCCTCGCCCTAGGTAACTTGATCCTTGTGGTTCGGGCAGGCACTCTGGGCTGGCAGAACCGTGGCATACTGATGCCAACCTCGCCTATGACTTGCTCATTGCACAAGCTGTTGAAGACGCTGGTTTTACTTGCCGCGCTTAGCGTGCTGCCCGCAGCCGCCCAAGCGCAACACTGGATTCCCCTCGGGCCCGACGGCGGCAACGTCCGCAGCCTGGCGTACGATCCGCACAATCCCGACCGAATCTTTCTCGGAACCAGCTCAGGACAGCTATTTCTCTCCGTCGATAACGGCGCGAGCTGGTCGCGCGTGGCGCATTTCGGCAGCGATGACGACTATGTGCTCGATCACGTGCTGGTGGATCCACGCAATTCCGCGACCCTGTACGTGGCGGCCTGGAGCGTAAACGGCCAGGTCGAGGGTGGAGATGTTTTCCGCAGCGACGACGGCGGCCAGAGTTGGCGCGCCCTGCCCGGCATGCACAACAAGTCGGTGCGCGCGCTTGCCATGAGCGTCTCCGATCCCGACACGCTGGTGGCGGGAGCGCTGGACGGCGTCTACCGCACCAGCGACCGCGGGGCGAGCTGGCAGCGCATTTCGCCCGACCATCACGCCGAGATCAAGAACATCGAATCCATCGCCGTGGATCCGCGCAACCCCGGTGTCGTCTACGCGGGCACCTGGCACCTGGCGTGGAAGACGGACAACGGCGGCTCCACCTGGCGTCCCATCCGCAAGGGCATGATTGACGACTCCGATGTTTTTTCGGTGCTCGTGGACCGCGACAACTCGTCGGTGGTGTATGCCAGCGCGTGCTCGGGGATCTATAAGAGCGAAGCCGCCGGTGAGCTGTTTCACAAGATCCAGGGAATACCGTTCGAGGCGCGGCGCACGCGCGTGTTGCGGCAGGATCCCAGCAATCCCGCCACCGTTTACGCCGGCACCACAGAGGGGTTGTGGCGGACACAGGACGCCGGGAAAACCTGGAAACGCGTGAGCGATCCCAGCGTGACGGTGAACGACGTCCTGGTAGACCCGCGCCACGCAGCCCGCATCCTGCTGGCCACTGACCGCAGCGGCGTGCTGGCGAGCACCGACGGCGGGGCCACGTTTGTGGCTTCCAATCAAGGGTTCGCGCACCGGCAGGTGCATGCCCTCCTCACCGACAATCATGATCCGGCAACCCTCTACGCCGGTTTGGTCAGCGACCGTGAGTTCGGCGGCGTGTTTGTGTCGCACGACAGCGGCAGCCATTGGCAGCAGCGCAGTGCCGGCCTCGGTGGGCGCGACGTTTACACGCTGGCGCAAGCGGCGGACGGATCTGTGTTGGCGGGAACGAATGGGGGCATCTTCCTGCTGGAACGGGACGGGCGTGAGTGGCGTGCCATCAATTCGGTGGTGCGAGAGACCACCGTCACCAAAACGGTGCGCGCCAGCGCTAAATCCAAAAAGAAAAAGACCGTCACATCGCACCTGGTGAAGCGCACGGAGCTGAACGCCCGCGTCAACGATCTGCAGGTGGCGGGAGACCGCTGGCTGGCGGCGACGGCCGATGGGTTGTACGCCAGTCAGGACGGGGGCAAGAGCTGGCGCGGCGGGCCGGTGCTGGGCCAGAGCCTGATCCTAAGCGTGCGGAGCCGCGGACCACTCCTGGTGGCCTCCACTCCATCCGCCGTGCTGGTCTCGTCCAACGGCGGAGAGAGCTGGAAGTTGAGCGCTGTCCCCGCGTATGTGACGCGCGTGTATGGCGTAGCTATTGCTCCTGAATCGGAACTGTGGGTGGCAACGCGCGAGGGCGCGCTGCACAGCAGCGACCAGGGCGCCAGTTGGGAGCACGTGCTGGCCGGCCTGCCGGCGCGCGACCTGGGCAGCTTCACCTACGATGAGATGGGCAAGCGTTTGTTGGCTATCAGCCTCGGCACCGGAGAGGTGTTCTCGAGCGCCGATTCCGGACGTTCCTGGCGGCGCACTGCGAACGCCGGGTTCCCCACGCGTGCGGTGGCATTGGTACACGGTCGGCTGTTTGCGGCCACCTCGTTTGACGGCATCGTGGCGCAGCCGCGAGGCGAAGCCGAGGCTACGAGCCGCGCGTCAAACAGCGGCGGTTCCAGTCTGCGCTGACGGCGCACCTACGAGACAGGCGTGGCTGCGGCCACGCCTTTTTCTTGTCTAGAGAATTGGTAACGAAGGTAATCACTCATTCTTGACCGGTCGCGCGGAAAAAATACATGCCTGCGCGCCCGCGCTGCTCCTAAGTCTCTGCTGGTCAATGTTCTGGGATGGAATGACGCATGCCACTATCAGGGCAGGCTGTGGTGGGTAGGTTCCAGGAGGCGCCAACATGAAGAAATTGGAAATCTGGAAAGTTCTACCCTTAATAGTAGTTCTGGCTGCCGGCCTTGCCTGCAGCAAGTCGCCGGCCGCAACCACCGATCCCAACGCGGTGCCGTTCGATAAGAGTTCCGATTCCGCGCGGACGAACCTGAGCATTCCGGCGGGCACTCCCATCTCAGTGCGCCTGCAATCGTCGGTTTCGACCGCCAGCGCGCGCTCGGGCGACCACTTCGAGGCCGTCGTGGACGACCCCGTGGTGGTGAACGGGCAGACCATGATTCCCAAAGGAGCGGCGGTCACGGGCCGGGTGGTGACGTCACAATCGGGGGGACACCTGCACAAGGTCTCGTATCTGCGGCTGACGCTGAGTTCCGTCTCGATTGACGGAAGCTCGGTGCCGGTGCAGACCTCGAGCCTGTCGCTTGCGGGCAAATCTCACAACAAGCGCAATCTGGCCCTGATCGGGGGCGGCGCGGGCGGCGGCGCGCTGATCGGCGCTCTGGCCGGCGGCGGCAAGGGCGCGCTCATCGGCAGCGCAATCGGTGCGGGCGCGGGCACGGCCGGAGCCTACGCCACCGGCAAGAAAGATGTCGGCTTCGCGGCGGAGCGACGTCTGACCTTCCGTCTGACACAGCCGATGAAGATGCGCAGCTGATTGTTCGTCATAACGTAAGTTGGCGCGGGCCTGGCCCGCGCCTTTTTTTTTTGCGCAAAATGAGAGACAGAGCGTCACAGCGGGGAGTGACACGGGTCACTTACCGGAATGGGAAGACGAACCAGAATGGGAACGGCGCGAATGAGGAAGCACGCTCTGTAGGGACAGGGGCTTCGCACAGGCCCCGCACAGCATCTTCCGCTCAGGTTCGATCTCGAGAAAGCAGCCGCAGACGTCCACGTGCGCTAACAGGAAAACCTCGCGCCAGAGAGCTTTATGGCGCCCAAGACGAGAGCTCTGCCCTGGTCCACTCCCGGGGTCGGCCTTCTAACCGCGGCGATCGAGATTTGCCCTCAACCGCTGGCTATCGCCCGCGAGGGCGTTGTGCTGTGGTGCAATGCCGCTTTTGCCTGCCTGTTTGGCTACGCCACGCCGGGGGAACTGCACCAATTCAAATTAGCCCGCCTGTTTCCTCCCGGACACGCCTGCCCCGGAACGGCGCCCAGGAATTCGCCGCTGGAATCATTCGGCTGCGGCTTCCCTGGATGCGAGTTCCAGGGAATGAAGAAGAACGGCGACCGTGTGCTGGTGGAGGGTTCCTGCCGCTGGTTCAGCGTTGAAGGCAAGCCGGCGCTGATGATCTCCGCGCGCGATATGAGCCAGGGAGAGCGGCGCCGCGTGTCGCGCGAGGGACCGGCCCGCTTCCGCGCTATTTTCGAGGCCAGCGCCATGGGCATCGCCCATTGCACGCTGGGGGGGCTGCTGGTCGAGACCAACCGCGCTTTGCAGCGCATGCTGGGATACGCGCCCCAGGAACTGAATGGGCGCCACTACTCCAGCATTACTCACAGCGATGATGCAGCCGCCCTTTCCGCTTTGTACCAGCAGATCATTTCCGGCAGCCGCGAGCATGGGCAACTGGAGCAGCGCTTTCTGCGCCACGACGGGGAATGGCTCTGGGGGCGCCTGACCCTCTCGCTTATCCGCAGCCCGGCGGGGGAGCCGCTGTTCACCATGGCCATGGTGGAGGATGCCAGCGAGCAGAAGCGGGCCCAGCAAGCGCTGCTGCGCAGTGAGCAGCGTTTTCGCGCACTGGTGGAACACAGCTCAGACGCGCTGGTGCTGCTGGACGAGCAGGGAAAGACCACCTACACCAGCAACCTGGAAACGCTCGGCTACAGCGGAGACGAGCCCCTGGATCCCTTCGACGTGGTGCATGCCGACGACCTGCCGGCGGTACGGGCAGCTTTCCAGGAGTGCCTGAACAAGCCGGGGGAGGCGGTCACGCTGGAGTGCCGTGCGCGTCACAAGGATGGCTCCTGGCACGAGCTGGAGTGCGTGGCGGTCAACCGGCTGGCGATGCCGGAGGTCGCGGCCGTGGTGGTGGACTTCCGCGACATCAGCGGGCGCAAGCGCATTGAACGCCAGCTCCGCGAGGCGCAACGCCTGGAAACCGTGGGCCGGCTGGTGGGTGGCATTGCCCACGACTTCAATAGCCTGCTCACCGCCATCATGTTGTATTGCGACCTGATGCTTTCCGGCCTGGCGCCGCGACATCCCGGCCGCCGCCACGCCGAGGAGATTCGCTCGGCCAGCGAACGTGGCGCCGCGCTCGTCCAGCAGTTACTCAGTTTTGCCCGTCAGCAGGTCGTCCAGCCGCGGCTGCTCGCGCTTAATTCCGTGCTGCGCAGCATGGAGAACATGCTGCGCCGGTTGATCGGGCAAAACATCGCGCTCTCGCTTGATCTGGCTGGGGACGCGGGCAGCGTGCTGGCGGACCCGTCGCAGATGCAGCAATTGGTGCTCAACCTGGTCTTGAACGCGCGCGACGCCATGCCGGAAGGCGGCGAGCTGCAGATCGCAACCCGCATGGCCGAAGAGCCCGGCCACGCCGGTCCCCTCCGCTGGGTAGAACTCGAGGTTTGTGATAACGGCTGCGGGATGGATGCGGAGACGCGGGCCCACCTCTTCGAGCCTTTTTTCACCACCAAGAAGGGAAGGGGCAGCGGACTGGGGCTGGCCACGGTCCAGAACATCGTTCAGGGCTGCCGGGGGCGGATTTCGGTGGCGAGTGAGCCGGGCCGGGGAACGCAAGCCACGGTTCGGCTGCCGCAAGCTGGCCCGGCTTTGACTGAACCGGTGGCGCCGGCGGCGCCCGCTGTTCGGGGAGGACGCGAAACCATCCTCCTGGCGGAGGACGATGCCGCTGTGCGCGCCGCGGCGCGCCGCGTGCTGGCCCGCGAAGGCTATCGCGTCGTGGCCGCCAGCAATGGAGCAGAAGCTTTGCGGGCCTTGCACAAGCACGCTGGGCGCCTGGACCTGGTCCTGGCCGATCTCATCATGCCTCGCATGAGCGGGGCGGAACTGGTCCGGCAGGTGCGCGCCCTGCGGCCTGAGGTCAAGGCTCTCTACATTTCCGGGTACAGCGACGCCAGCCACCTGGGCAAAGCCAGCGCAGGGGACGATGTGCTGCTGTTCCGCAAACCTTTTACTGGAAACGCCCTGCTGGCCAAGGTGCGGGAGGCGCTCGGGCCTTCTGTCCTGGCGGGCGAAATCGACTAAAGGAGATTTCCGATGTCAACCGCACAAGCACTGGGCACAGCAGCGCAGATGGAAGGGGCGAATTTTCTTAACCTGCTGGTGGTGGATGATGAGCGCTCGATCCGCGAGGCGTGCCGCGATGTGGCCCAATCCCTGGGCTTCAACACCTTCGTCGCCGATTCCGCGGAGCACGCCTACAAGGTGATGGATACCAATCCCGTGGACGTGGTTCTGCTGGACATGAAGCTGCCCGGGGCGGGCGGGCTCGAGGCCCTGCACTTTATCCGTGAGCACCGTCCTGATGCCGTGGTGGTGGTCGTCACGGGGTTCGGCACCGTGCAATCGGCGGTGCAGGCCATGAAGTATGGCGCCTACGATTATGTGACCAAGCCCTTCAGCCTGGATGAACTCAAACTGCTGCTCGATCGCGTGACCGATCACCTGAAATTGAGGAGCGAAAACCGCATCTTGCGCGAACGGGTGAAATCCAAGCAGGGCTTCGGCAGTATTATCGGGCGCTCGCCGGAGATGGAGAAGCTGTACCGCATTGTCGCCAAGGCGGCCTACAGCAATCACCCGGTGCTGATCCTGGGAGAGAGCGGTACCGGGAAGGAACTGGTGGCGCGCTCCATTCATTTCTCCGGGCCGCATCGCGACAAGCCCTTTATCCCGGTGGATTGCGGCTCCCTGCTGCCCACGCTTATCGAAAGCGAACTGTTCCGCTATGTGAAGGGCGCCTTCACCGGGGCGGCGCGCTCCAAGGAAGGCCTGCTGACCGTTGCCGACGGGGGCACGGTATTCCTCGACGAGGTGGCCGAATTGCCGGTGGACCTGCAAGCCAAGCTGCTGCGCGCCATCCAGGAAAAGGAGGTCAGGGCGGTGGGCAGCACCCGCAACACGCCCATTGACGTGCGCATCCTGGCCGCCACCAATCGCGATTTGGAGACGGCGGTGGCCGAAGGCAATTTCCGCCGCGATCTGTATTTCCGCCTCAACGTGCTCACGCTGCGCCTGCCGCCCTTGCGGGAACGCCGCCAGGACATCCCGCTCCTGGCGCACCATTTTTTGGAGCGGATGGCGCGGTCCACCCACACCGAGCGCACCCTCAGCGACGATGCCATGAAGCTGATGCTGGCCTACGATTGGCCGGGAAATGTTCGCGAACTGGAAAACTGCCTGGAACGCGCATGCGCCCTCAGCTCCGGGCCTCTGATTCACGTCGCCGATTTGCCCAGCCCGCTGCAGCACGCGTTGAACCAGGCCGTTCCGCAGGAGGAAGACGGGAACAAGATCATGCCCATGGAGGCGGTGGAGAAACAGGCAATCCTGACCGCCATCGAGCAGTTGAACGGGGACAAGTTGCTGGCCGCCAAGCTGTTGAACATCGGCAAGACGACGCTGTATCGCAAGTTGAAGGAGTACGCTTCCCAGAATTAAACTGGATACAGGGCGGTGGCTCCCACAAAGGGAAAGGGGGATCTTGGCAACAAGATAAGTGCCGTGTTTTCAGCGCCGCGATTTGGTGCATGACATGCACGGAGAAGGGCATGATTCTTCTTCTCACCCCCTCGGCGCGGGCGGTTGAATGCGCCTCCGCTCTCCACGAAAACACCTCGCAAGAGGTCGAATGGACCGACAGTTTGCCGCGTGCCCTGGCCTTGTTGCGCCAGCGGGAGTTCGCGGCCGTGGTCCTGGACTCCTCGGTTCCCGAACTCGAAGCTGAAGGTGGCGACATGCTGCTGCAGCACTGCGGCACAGCCGTAGTGGTTTACGTCAACCTGGCCATCAGCGGCCAGGGGCGCTTGCTGCGGGAAGTGCGCGCCGCCTTGAGGCGCCGGGCGGTAGACGAAGTCCGCGCAAGGGAAGCTGTTGAGGGGGAGATGCGCAAAGAATTGAATGGACCTCTGACCGCGCTGCTGCTTTCTTGTCAGCTGGCGCTGCGCGATCCCGGCATGGGTCCCGCCGCCACCGAGAAGCTCCGCTGCATCTACGATATGGCCACGGAGATCCGGTCGCATTTAGGTTTGCAGGAGGCGGTTCACCAGTAATCCGCTGGTCCGGCCCGCCAGGGCTCACGGTGTTCACCTGCGGCCTGGAGTCTTCCTTTGCGCCAAGCTGCCGCTGCTTGCCTGGGTTTGAACAACCTGGGTTCGCCATTTACCCTCTTAGGTTGACTACTGCATCGGGGAGAACCCATGGCTCAGATCAAGATCACAGTGCGCAAGAACGGACCCTACCGCGTAGAGGCGCCAATTGGCAGCATCGAAATGGTGGACGCCGACGGGAGCGCGTACGACCTTAGCGGGAAGGTGAAAGACGGCAACCTCGCCTTTTCGTTATGCCGGTGCGGCGCCAGCGTCAGCAAGCCATTCTGCGACGGCACCCACTCGAAGATTGGCTTCCAGGCGGCGGAGGCCGCGGTGCGCGGGGAAGCAGGACAATCAAATCCCCCCGCGGGAAACGCGCCGCCCCAGGGTCCGGCAAAAATGTAGTTGCAGTTCGCGATCCGCGGAACCGCTAGCGGGGCGCGATGGTGGCGGACGCGGACGCCTTGCGCGGTCGTGCCATGCGCGCCATGACTCGTTCCACGACGCCCGGCCACAAGCGGTAGACCCAGATGAAGAAGCGGTTGGAACCGGGCACCACCACCTCGCGCTGATTCCTGCGATAGCCCTGGATCGCGGCCTCCGCGACGCGCTGTGGCGAGATGCCGCCCTGGCGAGGGTTGCTCAACTCCAGGGGGTCGCGCCCGCGCACCCGGTTGTTGGCAAACTCGGAGCGCACATAACCGGGGCAAACCGTCAAGACATTCACTCCGCTGCCGCGCAGTTCCAACCGCGCAGCTTTGCCGATGGCGTTCAGCGCGAACTTGGTCGCGCTGTAAGCTCCGGAGTAGGGAAGCGGAATATGCCCGGCCACGCTGGAAATGTTGATAACCGTCCCCGAGCGTTGCTGCTTCATTACGGGGAGAACCGCCTGCATGCCGGAGATGGCGCCGAACAAGTTGGTTTCAAACAGGGCGCGGCACTCGGCCATATCCATCAGGGCAACCGAATCGGACAGTCCATAGCCGGCATTATTGATCCAGACGTCAATCCGGCCGAAGTGGTGCAGGGTGAGGCTGACGACCTTGTCGATTTCCTCGCGGTTGCGCACGTCGCAGCTCACGGCGAGGGTGCGGTCGGGGTAGCCGATTCTCTGGCGGGCGGCTTCAACCCGGCCGGCATCGCGCGACGACAGCACCACGCTCGCACCCTGGCTGGCAAAGGCCTGCGCCAGCGCCTCGCCGATTCCCATGGAAGCGCCGGTCACGACCACTACTTTTCCAGAGAACTCCATGGGCTGCTTGTAGTCGAGTGGGCTCAGGGAAGTCAAGCGCAGGCGTAGAATCGAGAGGTTGCTTGCGATAAACGTCTCGGAGGATGTGGGTGCCTGTGTTGCCATTGTTCCCGCTGGAGGCGGTGCTTTTTCCGGACACGCCGATGCCGTTGCACAT
>JAMXLI010000111.1 GCA_024281115.1 Terriglobales bacterium
ACCCAGAACGTGACCGCCGCCGTCAGCAGCAGAATGCGCGCGTCCAGCGTGCCCCGTACCCCGATCCAGGCGCCGGCGGGGGCGATGCCGAGCGCGAATCCCAGCATCAGGTGCGACCATCGCGTGAAGCGCTTGGTATAGGAGTACAGCAGCAGCACCGACAGCGCCACCGGCGAGAGCGCCAGCGCCAGCCGCCCCAGTTGCGCCGCCGCTGCCACAAAAACACTGCACGAGACCAGCACAAAAACGGCCACGAAACTGCGCGAGAGCGTGCCCGCCGGCAGCGCGCGCATCCGCGTCCGCGGGTTGCGGGCATCGAGTGCGGCGTCCGCCAGCCGGTTAAACGCCATCGCCGCCGAGCGCGCCGCCACCATCGCCACCACAATCCAGGCCAGTTGCCGTGCGGCGGGCACCCCGCCCGCGGCCAGCATGGCGCCGCACAGCGCGAAGGGCAGCGCGAAGATGGAGTGCTCCCACTTGATCATCTCCAGCGTGGTGCGCAAGCTGCGAAGGAAAGCCACGTCACGATTGTAGCCCGCGCGCTGCACGGGCAGCGGTGCATTCCCGGCGTATACTCACCCCGTGCCTCTCACCCGTCGCGCGCTCCTCGCCGGCGTGGCCTGGGCATCTGCCTGCCGCGCACTTGGGACGCTGCGCGTTATGCAGGTCGCCTCCGCCCAACCGCGTGTTAATCCCGGGCGCCTTCGCCAGGCTCTCGAGCAACTCAGCGTCTACGGACGTCCCACCGGCGGGACTTTTGCCGACGGCGTCAGCCGCGTCGCCTATTCCGACGCCGATCTCGCCGGCCGGAATTACGCCATGCAGCGCCTGCGCGACGCTGACCTGCAGCCGCGCATCGATGCGGCCGGGAACATCTTGGCCGTCCGCCCGGGCAAAGATCCCTCGCTGAAGCCCATTCTCTTCGGCTCGCACATTGATTCGGTGCCCGCCGGCGGCAACTTCGATGGCGACCTCGGCTCCATGGCCGCGCTTGAGATCATGCTCACCCTCCGCCAGAACGCCATCTCCACCCGCCATCCGCTGCAGCTGGTCTTCTGGTCCAATGAGGAAGGCGGCCTGGTCGGAAGCCGTGCCGCTGTCGGCGAGCTCTCTCCCGGCGACCTGTCCCGGGTTGCAGTCAGCGGCTTTACCCTGGCGCAAGGCATCGCCCGCATCGGCGGCGATCCCGCGCGGATCGCCGAGGCGCGCCTCGGCCCCTCGCCTTTCCATTGCTACCTGGAACTCCACATTGAGCAGGGCGGCACCTTGGCCAAGGCCGGCATCCCCATTGGCGTTGTCGAAGGCATCGTCAGCATTGACGAATACAACGTCGAGATCCGCGGCTTTGCCAACCACGCCGGCACCACTCCCATGCCGGAACGCCGCAACGCCCTGCTCGCGGCCGCCCGGCTGATTGACGCCGTGCAGGAGGTCGTCACCCGCCAGCCCGGCCGTCAGGTGGGCACCGTGGGCCGCCTGCAGGTCTTTCCCAACGCTCCCAACGTGGTGCCTGGCTTGGTCAAGCACACCATTGAGCTTCGCGATCTCTCGCCCGACAGAATTGCCGCCCTGGGCCAGGAAATCCGGCGGCGCTCCGATTCCATCGCGCGCGCCACCAACACTGAGATTGTGATCACCCAGGTGGAACACGACCCGCCCGCCGTGGCCACTCCCGCTATCCAGTCGGCCATCGAAAAAGCCGCCGCGAACTTGGGGCTGCGCACCATGCGCCTGCCCAGCGGCGCCGGGCACGACGCTCAGATGATGGCGCGCCTCGGTTCCATGGGCATGATCTTCGTGCCCAGCGTCGGCGGTATCAGTCATTCGCCCAGGGAATTCACCGCCTGGCAGGATTGCGCCCAGGGTGCCGACGTCCTCCTGCACACCATTCTGGCGCTCGATCAGTCCTGAGCCTCGCCCCGCCCTGCGCCACTCGCAGGCGCCCTCTCCCGCGCAGCCCAGCGTGTATCATTTCCCTGTTTCGCTTCGGACCCTGCGCCTCACACCGTTTTGCCCGGCACGGTCGCCCATTCCGCCCTCCCTGCACAACTCGCCGCTTTCGGCGAGGGCGCTGTTCCCTCGCCCGCCCAGGCCTTGCGGCTCATCTCCTGTTCTGACCACCTGCTCCCCCTGCTGCTGCGCGCCGCCTCTCAACTCCGCGACCGCTGAAAGGGACGCGTCATCACTTACTCGCGCAAGGTTTTTATCCCGCTCACCAATCTCTGCCGTGACTATTGCGGCTACTGCACCTTCCGCCGCGATCCCGGCGCTCCGGGCGCGCACACCATGTCGCCCGACGAAGTACTCGCGGTGGCTCGCGCCGGCGAGCGGATGGGCTGCACTGAAGCCCTCTTCAGCCTGGGCGACAAGCCCGAGCTGCTCTTCCCCGAAATGCGCGCTGCTCTGCGGCGGCTCGGCTTTCGCTCCACCCTGCACTACCTCGAAGCCATGTGCGAACTGGTGCTGCGCGAGACCACGCTGCTGCCGCACGCCAATCCTGGACTGATGAGCGCCGCCTGGCAGCAGCGCCTGGCCGCTGTGTCGCCCAGCCTGGGGCTGATGCTTGAAACGGTGAGCGATCGCTTGCTCGCGCCCGGCGCCGCCCACCACCGCGCTCCCGACAAGCTCCCGGCGCGCCGCCTGCGCGTGCTCGAGGACGCCGGCAAGCTCGCCATCCCTTTCACCACCGGCCTGCTTATCGGGATCGGCGAATCGCCTGCCGAACGCGTGCGCACCCTCTTCGCGATTCGCCATCTCCACGCACGCTACGGCCACCTGCAGGAAGTCATCGTGCAGAACTTCCGCCGCAAGCCCGGCATTCCCATGCGCAACGCGCCCGAGCCCTCCCACGGCGACATGCTGCGCACCGTCGCCGTCGCCCGCCTCGTCCTCCATGACATGAATATTCAGGCTCCCCCCAACCTTTCCGCTTCCAACTATTCGGAACTGATCGGCGCGGGCATCAACGATTGGGGCGGCGTCTCGCCGCTCACCCCCGACTTCATTAATCCCGAAGCGCCCTGGCCGCACCTGCGCGAACTGGGCGCCGCGACCGCCGCCCAGGGCTACACCCTGCGTCAGCGCTTGCCCGTTTACCCTGAGTACCTGCCGGCGCTCATGGCAAAGCCGGGACTGCTGTCGCACCGCCTCGCCGCTCTTGCCGGCGGCGACGGCCTGGCGCGGAGGGCGGCATGATCTGCGCTCTCACCGGCGGCACGGGTGGCGCCAAGTTTATTCAGGGATTGCAGGCGGTGCTGCCGCCGCAAGAGCTGGTCATCGTCGTCAATACCGGCGACGATCTGCGCTGGTGGGGGCTGCACGTCTCCCCCGACCTCGATTCCGTTCTCTATGCTTTGGCAGGCTGCCTTAGCCGCGAGCGCGGCTGGGGTCTGGAAGGCGACACCTTCCACTGTCTGGAACGCATGAAGGAATTGGGCGCGCCCGCCTGGTTCCAGCTCGGCGATCGCGATCTCGCTACGCACCTGGCGCGCACCCAACTGCTCGCCGAGGGCCGCCCCCTGTCGCAGGCCACCGCCAAGATCGCAGCCGCCGCCGGCGTCGGCGCGCGCATTCTTCCCATGAGCGACGATCCGCTAGCCACGCGCGTGCACACCACCGACGGCCGCGACCTCGCCTTTCAGGAGTTTTTCGTTCGTGAACGCTGCCAACCTCCCGTGCGCGCCGTCCACTTCCTGGGCGCCCAGGATTCCCGCCCCGCCCCCGGGGTCCTCGATGCGATTGCGGGTGCCGGCGCTGTTCTCATCGCGCCCAGCAATCCCATCACCAGCATTGGTCCCATTCTCGCTGTTCCCGGCATCCGCCGCGCTCTGCGTGAAACCTCCGCGCCCGTCGTGGCGGTCAGCCCGATTGTCGGAACGGCGGCAGTTTCTGGGCCTGCCGGCGCTCTCATGGCCGCCCACGGACTTCCTGTCTCCATTGCCGGAATCGCCGAAGCTTACGCCGATTTTCTCGACGTTCTGATTGCCGATCCGGCCGATGCCGGGTCAGCCGCCGAACTTCGCCGCCCTGGCCTGCAGGTGCATTGCGTCCCCTCCATCATGAAGTCTGATGACGACAAGGCAGCCCTGGCGCGCGCTGCGCTCCAGCTCGCCCTCCCCGATCTCGCCCTGGCGAATGCGCCATGATTCTCGTCCCCGTCAAGAACCTGCGCGATGCCAAGCAGCGTCTCGCCCCTGTGCTCGCCCCCGCCGAGCGCCGCGCTCTCGCCCAGGCCATGCTCGAGGATGTCTGCCAGGCTCTCGGGGCATGGCAGGGCCGGCCCGCGGTTGCCCTGGTCACCGGCGATCCTCTCGCCCGGGAACTCGCCCGCCGCCACGCGCTCCAGGTTATCGAGGATTCCACCAACCCGGGCGAAACCGGCGCGATCGAAACGGCAACTCGCGCGGCCGCCGCCGCCGGCGCCGCCTTTACCCTCGTCATCCCCGCCGATATCCCGCTGCTCGACTCACGCGATCTGGAACGCATTCTCCTCGCTGCTCCCGCCGAGGGCTCAGTCCTGGTTCCCGCCGGCGACGGTCGCGGCACCAATGCCATCCTCCGCCGTCCCGCAGAGCTTTTCCCTCTCCGCTTCGGCAACGATAGTTTTCAGCCGCACCTGCGCGCCGCCCAGGCCAGCGGCAAGCCGCACCTGGTGCTCGACTGCCCTAGCTTGCAGGTGGACGTGGACAATCCTTCCGACCTTCGCCGTCTCGCTGCTCTTCCCGGTAATACTCGCGCCCAGCGGCTGGCGCGCGCCTGGCACATTGCGGGCCGCTCCCGCTGCGCCTCATGAACACGCCCGCGCTTTGCGCCATCCCCGTGCCCGATCCCGGCGAGATTCGTCCCGGCGACTCCCTTTCCGATAAGTTGCTGGCCGCGCTTTCCGCCCAGGACCTGCGCCTTGAAGCCGGCGACATTTTCGTCCTCAAGCACAAAATCGTTTCCAAGGCCGAAGGTCGCCTGGTGCGCCTCGATGACGTGCAACCTTCCGCCGAGGCCGCCGCCTGGGCCGAACAATTTCACCTCGCCCCCCGCCTGGTAGAACTGGCGCTGCGCGAGAGCCGGCGCATTGTGCGCCGCCGCGACGGCATCCTGATCACCGAAACCGCGCACGGCCTGGTCTGCGCCAACTCTGGCGTTGATCTCTCCAACGTGGATGGGGGCGACTCGGCGGTGCTTCTTCCCCTCGACCCTGACGCTTCCGCCCGGGCCTTGCACGACCAGTTGCGCCAGCGCCTGCACCTGGAAATCCCGGTGATCATTACGGACAGCTTCGGGCGTCCCTGGCGTGAGGGGCTCACCGAGGTCGCCATTGGTGTCTGCGGCCTTGCTCCCCTGCTCGACTATCGCGGGCAGAGCGACGCTTACGGATACGTGCTGCACGCCAGCGCGGAGGCCGTCGCCGACGAGCTCGCTTGCATGGCCGGTCTGGTCTGCGGCAAGCTAAACCGCACGCCCGCATGTATCATTCGTGGGTACCGCTATCGAGCGGACAACGGCAGCGCCGCACAACTGGTGCGGCCCGCTGCCCGTGACCTGTTTCGCTGAGGAAGCTCTTGCTCACCGCCCTGGAGAATTTTCCCGCGCTCGACTGGTCTGAAGTGGCGGCTCGCCTTGCGCCCGCCACGCGCTGCGCCTTGGAGCGCGTCCTCGCGTTGCGCGACGGCGCGTGCCTCTCGCTGGACGAATCCTTCCTCCTCGCCCGCTCTGAGGGCGACGACCTCTTGGGCTTGCTGCTGGCAGCGGACCGGCTCCGGCGTGACCTCGTCGGCGACGTGGTCACCTATGTGGTGAACCGCAATATCAACTTCACCAACGTCTGCTTCGTCGGCTGCAAGTTCTGCGCTTTTAGCCGCGGCCCTCGCGAAGCCGACACTTACTTCCTCTCGCCCGAACAGGTGGCCGAAAAGGCGCTGCAAGCCTGGGAACTCGGCGCCACCGAAGTCTGCATCCAGGGCGGCTTGCCCCATGGCCTGCCCCCCATGTATTACCGCGACATTCTGCGGGCGGTGAAGCGCTCCACCCCGGCCATGCACATCCATGCCTTCTCCCCTATGGAGATCGTATATGGCGTCGAGCTCACCGGCATGGGGCTGCGCGACTACCTCGCCATGCTGCGCGAGAACGGTCTCGATACCCTCCCCGGCACCGCCGCCGAAATTCTCGATGATGACGTGCGCTCCGTCCTCTCCCGCAACAAGCTCTCCACCGCGCAGTGGTGCGACGTCATTCGCACCGCCCATGCCTGCGGCATACGCACCACCTCCACCCTGATGTACGGCCATATCGAATCTCCCGAGCACTGGGTCCGGCAATTGCTCCTGCTCCGCGACATCCAGCGCGACACCGGCGGCTTCACTGAGTTCGTCCCCCTCGGTTTCGTGCACTTCAATACCCTGCTCTTCCAGCAAGGCATCGCTCGTCCTGGCCCCACCCTGGCCGAGCATCTCAAGGTGCATGCTCTGGCCCGCGTGCTCCTGGCCGGCGCGATCTCCAACGTGCAGGTTTCTTGGGTGAAGCTGGACCGCCGCATCTCGCGGCTCGCGTTTCACGCTGGGGCCAACGATTACGGCGGGACGCTCATGGAGGAAAACATCTCGCGCGAGGCGGGCGCCACGGCTGGCCAGTACACCAGTCCCCTCGAGTTTCAGCGCCTCATTCGCGATATGGGACGCGTGCCCGCCGAGCGCAATACCACCTACACCCGCATCGCCCTGAACCCCGCCGCTTCTCAGCCCGTTGCGGCAGAGGCCGCGTGAGCGCCAGGGTAGCCATTCTCGGCGCAACCGGTCCCGCTGGCTCCGGTTTGGCCCTGCGCTTGGCGCGCGCCGGGGAGGATGTCATCGTCGGCTCGCGCGATGCGGCCCGCGCCCGCCAGGCCGCGGCTTCCATCGCTCAGCGCGCCGGCTCCGCCGCCCGCGTCACCGGCATGGAAAATTCCGCCGCCTGCGCCGCCGCGGACCTGCTCGTGCTCACCGTTCCGTTTGCCGGCCAGGCCGCCTTGCTCAAGGAACTTGTGCCCCACATGCGCCCCGGCTCGCTTTTGATCGACGCCACCGTGGCCCTTGCCGCCTCCGTCGGCGGCAAGCCCACCCGCACCCTCGATTTATGGCAGGGCTCGGCGGCGCAGCAGGCCGCTGAACTCGTCCCCGCCGGCGTCCAGGTCGCCGCCGCGTTTCACAACATCTCCGCCGATGCCCTTCAGGGCGATTCCCCCTTGGACTGTGACGTCATCGTCTGTGCCGACGAGAAGCGGGCCCGCCAGGCCGCCTCCCAGCTCGCCGAAAAAATTCCCGGAGTGCGTGCCGTGGATGGCGGACGCCTGGAAAATTCCCGCATCCTCGAGCAGATTACCGCCTTGCTCATCGGCATCAACATCCGCTACAAGGTGCATGGCGCCGGCATCCGCATCACCGGCCTCCCTCTCCCGCCTCCCTGAACGCCGCCTTCAGAGCATTGCAGCCGCAACCCCGCCTGCGTCTGAAAACCAGCGTCTCATCCCGCCCGCGCGCAAAACAAAAGGGCACAGCCGGTTAGCCGTGCCCATCGTAGCGCGCTAGCAAAAACTTATTTGTTTTCTGAGAACGCGTTGGCCTCGCCGCGCCGGTTGGCCGCTGCCCGCGCCGCCCGTGCCGCCGGCGCCGCCGTCAGCTCGTTGCCGTACTTCTCCAACAGCACCGGGACCAGCGCCCCTTCCGCTTCCTTCACGAAGTGCAGCTTGCCGTCGCCGTTCAGGTCCACGCGGATAAAGTCGCCCAGCTTCACCTGCCCCGTGGCCACCAGGCTGGCCATCGGAAACACCAGGTGGCGTTCGATGGCGCGTTTCAGGTGCCGCGCTCCGTATTTGATGTCCGTGCCCTCTTGCAGCAGGAAGTTCTTCACTCTCTGCGAGCAGGTAAACACGAACTGGTTCGATCCGCTGGCCAGCAGGATGCGCTGCTGCACCATCCCCAACTCGATCTCCAGGATCTGCTTCAGCTGTTCCGGACGCAGCGCCTTGAACACCACCACCTTGTCAATCCGGTTCATGAACTCCGGGGAGAACTTCCGCCGCGCCGCCTCTTGCGCGCTGCGCGAAATCTTCTCGTCCAGCTTCATGTCGGAGGCGGCCGCCGCCCCCTTCTTGCCAAATCCCATGCCCCCCATCATCAGCCCGCTCATCTCCGAGGCGCCCAGGTTCGAGGTCATCACGATGACGCACTGCGACAGGTCCACCCGCCGGTTGTCGCCCAGCGTCAGCGTGGCTTTGTCCAGGATGCCCAGCAGCAGTTGCCACAGCGCGTCCGACGCCTTCTCGATTTCGTCGAACAGCAGCAGAGAGAGCTTCAGCTTCTCCGTGTGCCACTGGTTCAGCGCCTCCTGCGTCAGCAGGGGATGGGTTTCGCGGTGCCCCAGGTAGCCCGGCGGCGACCCGATCAATTTCGCGATTTCGTGCGAGTGCTGGAATTCCGCACAGTCTATCTTGATGCAGGCGCGGGGATCGCCAAACAGCGATTCCGCGATGGCTTCGACCACGCGGGTCTTGCCGGAACCCGTGGGACCAAGAAAGAGGAGATTGCCCACCGGCCGCCCCGGCGGGTTCAATCCCGCCAGGAACATCTGGTAGATCTCGGTGACCTTCTCGATGGCGTCGTCCTGTCCGACGATTTTGCGGCGCAGGAAGCTTTCAAACGACTGGGCGTCGCTGCTGCGACGGGTGGGGTCTAGCGTCGTGTTTAAACCGGTTTTCATATTTTTTCCGGCCCTTGTGCCTGGCTCAGGGCCTACCTGGGAGTTTCCGATTCGGTCTGTCCGGCACGACCGTACGATGTGCTGCGTCGCTTCGACGAATGGTAATAGCAAGTGACTCGCCATCCTCGACCGCACCTTCCAGACCTTCTTTCCTGCTTGCTTAGATGCGGGTAGACAAAAAACGTCAATCTCGCCTTGGTCCGATACGCTTCGGTCTATGAGAAATTCTTTGCAGCATCCTTATTGCTGCTGCTGGACGTCTAATAGGGCGGGTGTACTGCCGTAATCTGTCCGCCCGCTCCCTTCGAGGCGAAGATGCCGCTGGAGTGACATCTTCTTTCGACGGGGGCGGTGACCGTTGCGCCGTTCGTTTTTGTTGGTCTTCCTGGGTGCGGCTCTGACCGTTGCCCTTCTCGGCAACCTTAGATTTTCTGCTCTTTTCCTGGCCGCTCATGCCCAGGAACCCGCGCCGGCGCGCGTGCTTCCTGCCAGCACTCACCCTCCCCGGACCGCTGCTTCCGCCCCGCCGCCTTCTGCCGCCCTTCACGTCGCCGCTCGCGGCGAAAGCCTGGACAGCCTCGTGCGGCAATATCTGCCCCAGACTTCCTACATGACCGCCGCCGAGTTTGAGGACGCGCTCCGCGAAGCCAACTCCCTCCGCGGCTACACGCTGAAACCCGGTCAGCAGCTGGTTATCCCCGGCCTCGAGCCGCCCGTGGTCGAGAAGTCCATCCCCGTGCAGCGCGATTTCGAAGTGCGCGCCATCTATCTCACCGGCGCCATGGCCGCCAGCCCCAAGGGCTTGCGCATTATCGAGCGCTGGCGCCAGGCGGGCGGGAATTCCGTCGTCTTCGATATCAAGGACAGTGACGGAATCGTCAACATCCCGTTTGACCATGCCTTGAACCAGGGCGCTCGCCGCCCCTTCATCCGCAATCTTCCGAAGCTGGTCCGCTACCTGCACAGCCAGGATCTGCACGCCATCGCCCGTGTCGCCATCTTCCGCGACGAGCGCCTGGTGCGTGCTCACCCCGAACTCGCCGTCCAGTCCCGCCGTACCGGCGCGCCCTGGCGCGAGAACGGCAAGCTGGTCTGGACCGATCCCTCCAATCCTCAAGTCCAGCACTTTGACATCGCCCTGGCCCTCGCCGCCGCCCAGGCCGGCGTGGACGAGGTCCAGTTCGACTATGTGCGCTTTCCCGCCGAGGGCGAGCAGAAAGACGCCCGCTTCGCCTTTCAGGCGGTGCACCCTGAATGGCAGCGTTCCGACGTGATTACCAGCTTCCTGAAAGACGCTTATGCCCAGCTCCATCCCACCGGCGTCCTGCTCTCGCTCGACGTCTTTGGCGTGATGGCCTGGCAGCGCTCCGTCGATCTGGCCCACACCGGCCAGGACATCCCTGCCATGGCCCGCTACTGCGACGTGCTCTCGCCCATGATCTATCCCTCCCACTTTTTCGGCATGGACGGCTATGCCCACCCCGGCGATGCCCCTGGGCATTTCATCAGCGTTTCCATGGACCGCTTCCGCAAAATTACCGCTTCCACCGGCGTCGTTCTCCGCCCCTGGTTGCAAGCTTTTGCATGGCGGACGAAAACTTATTCCACCGGCTACATCGTCGATCAGGTCGATGTGGCGCGTGAGCACGGCGGCATCGGCTTTCTCTTTTGGAATGCGCGCAATGACTACGCCAAGCCTTACCTGGCCATGACGCAGATGCGCGCCGCCCCCGGCCGCTACTTTCGGGGCGACGAGATGCGCCCCGCCAGCGCCTCGGTCCGCACGCCCCTCGCTCCCGTCCTGCGGCCCGCGTCCTTGCAGTAAGGCAGTCGTCCGGGGAAACGAAGTTAAGCCGGCGTCGCCGGGCCGCGCCGGGCAGGTCGCCCTGGCAAAGTCTTCTCTTGGAGGGAACTTTCTTCCCCGCGTCATCATCCAAAGCTATGGAAGTGATGACCGTCGGTTATAATGAGCGCAATCTTGGCGCCCGGGGTGATGGCGGCGCCTCTTTCCGGTCTGTCGGCCAGCGACGTCCTCCGGCAGGCGTACTTCAGCAGCACCCAAGCTGTCAAAACCTGTAAGGAGCTCAACGCTGATGGCTATCAAGAAGACCGGGAAAGTCTGGCACAACGGCAAGCTGATTCCTTGGGACGATGCCACCCTCCACGTGATGTCCCACGTGGTCAACTACGGATCTTCCGTATTTGAGGGCATCCGGTGCTATCACCCATCCACCGGTCCCGCCATTTTCCGCGCCAACGAACACATTCAGCGCCTGCTCGATTCCGCCAAGATTTACCGCATTGACGTGGATTACACCCGCGACGACCTGGTCGCCGCCATGCTGGAATTGGTCAAGACCAACGGTGTGTGGCCGTGCTACCTCCGTCCCATCATTCTTCGCGGCTACGGCGAGATTGGCGTCAACCCCTTCAACTCCCCCACCGAGGTTTATATCGTCAACTACGATTGGGGAAAGTATCTCGGCACCGATGCCGAGCAGGGCGTGGACGTCTGCGTTTCCTCTTGGACCCGCATCGCTCCCAATACCCTGCCCGCCATGGCCAAGTCGGGCGCCAACTACATGAACTCGCAGCTCATCAAGATGGAAGCCATCATGAACGGCTACGTCGAGGGCATCGCGCTCGACGTCAATGGTTACGTCAGCGAGGGCTCGGGCGAGAACCTCTTTGTCGTGCGCCAGGGCAAGCTGATGACCGCTCCTCTTGGCAACTCCGTGCTGCCCGGCATTACCCGCGACTCCATTCTCCAGATCGCGCGCGAACTCGGCATTCCCGTCGTCGAGCAGATGATCCCGCGCGAGCTGCTCTATATCGCCGATGAGTTGTTCTTCACCGGCACCGCCGCCGAAATCACGCCCATCCGTTCCGTGGACAAGATCAGCGTCGGCAAGGGCATTACCGGCCCCATCACCCGGCAGTTTATCCGCGAGTTCTACGGCATCATCCGCGGCGAACTGCCCGACCGCTTCAACTGGCTTACGCCCGTTCCCGTCAGCAATAAGCAGCCGGTAATGGCGCGCTAAGCCCGCTCCGGCGTTTCCGCTATAGGGTCTTGAAAAACAAAAGCCTCCGGTCGGCCGGAGGCTTTTTCATTTCCGCGCAGGCCGCGCTTGCGCTACGCCTCCTGGCCGGACTTCCTACTCCCACAATAACTCGGCTTCTAAATTCCACTTACTCTTGACATGCCCCTGGAAAGGTATATCTTAAGCGCGCTTTAGATCTCGCACCTCTGGAAAGGAGACCCCATGAGGTTCCGAATCTCGCTGGTTGCGCTGCTGTTCGCGCTCCTGATGTCCTCGGGTTTGGCCCTTTCCCAGGCAGCCAATGATCCGCTGGTGGGAAGTTGGAATATCAAGAGCGATGTCCCCTTCGTGTCCGTAATGATTTTTAACGCTGGCGGCACGACGGCGGAATTCGATAGCTCGGGCACTAACTCCTCGGCCTCCCCGGGGGAAAGTATCTCCCTCGGCAGATGGCGTAAGAACGCGAACGGGAGCTACTTCCTCAAGGAAGAAAACTACGTCTATGACAGCACGGGTGCCTTATCTCTGGTCGCGGTCACGACAGCAACTCTCACCTTGGGCGCCACCTCAAACACCTTCACCGGGGCCGGTCTTACCAATTTCTATCTGTGTTCGGTGTCCACTTGCCCCGGCCCATTTTTCGCGGGCCCATTCTCGTTCAATATGACAGGCAGGAGGTTCTGATTCGGCGGGGTCCTGCGCTCGAATTCTTGTTCGCAACTTGTCCGCGTGGCTTCCCCCAGATAGCAGGACCCCCGACGCCCGACGCACAACCACCCGTGGCTTAGCGACTCAGCCCGCCGGAGCAGGCCTTCGCATGCCAGGTGACAAAGCCTCCGGTCGCCCGGAGGCTTTTTCCTTCCTCGCATCCACGAGCCTGCATACTCGATCCGGCCGCGCTCCCATTTATCCCAGCATCGCTTCCACCAGCTCGTAGCTGCCTTTCAGCGCCGACTCCAGGTTCTCCGGGTTCTTGCCTCCGGCTTCCGCCATGTCGGGACGCCCGCCCCCGGCCCCGCCCACCTTCTGCGCCACCGCCCCCACGATCTTGCCCGCGTGCAGCCGCGTGGTCAGGTCTTTGGTCACGCCCACGATCAGCGCCACCTTGCCGTCTTGCGCTGAGCCCAGCACCACCACCCCCGAGCCGATCTTCTCCCGCAGTTGGTCGAGCAGCGTTCGCATCTGCGCCCGCTCCAGGTTGTCTACCCGCGTGGCCAGCACCTTTACCCCGCGGATCTCGCGCACCTTCTCGGCGATGGACGAAGTCGCCGCGCTCGCCGATTTCATTCGCGCCCGTTCCAGTTCGCGCTGCAGCCGCTTGATCTCACTGTCGCGGCTCTCGATCTCGCGCCGCAGCGCCGTCGCCAGCGATCCTTCCGGCTCCGACCCGAAGTGCACCAGCCCGCGCGCCACCCCTTCCAGCTCGTGGTCGGCGCGGAAGTGTCGCAGCGAGCCTGTGCCCGTCACCGCCTCCACCCGCCGCACTCCGCTCGAGACGCTACCCTCGTCCAGCACCTTGATCAGCCCGATCTCGCCTGTCGCCCCGGTGTGCGTCCCCCCGCACAGCTCCGTGGAAAAGCTGCCGATCCGGATCACCCGCACCCGGTCGCCGTACTTCTCCCCGAATAGCGCCATGGCGTGGTACTCGTTGATGGCCGCCTCCAGCGGCACGTCCTCGATGACTTCCACCTTTTCGTTTTTCAGCACCTCGCGATTGGCCGCGTCTTCGATGTCCTGCAGCTCTTCGTCCGCCACCGCGGCAAAATGCGAAAAGTCGAAGCGCAGGCGGTCGGGCGCGACCAGCGACCCTGCCTGCTTCACGTGCGTGCCCAGCGTCTGCCGCAGCGCCGCGTGCAGCAGGTGCGTCGCCGTGTGGTTGCGCATGGTCTCCTCGCGTACGCCCGTGTCCACTACCGCGTCCACCCGGTCTCCCACTGTGATCGCTTGCCGCGCTACTACCTTGTGCGCGCGCACCCCCTGCACTGGGTAATAACAGCCGCGTACCTCGGCGACCACGCTGTTGTGACCGCTCGCCCGCAGCCACCCCACGTCCCCTACCTGTCCGCCAGACTCCGCGTAGAACGGCGTGTGGTCCAGGATGACCTCGCCTTCCTGGCCCGGCTTGAGTTCCCCCGTCCCCTGGTTGTTTTTCATCAGCGCGATCACTTCGCAATCGCGCGATTCGGTCTGCCGGTAGCCCTCGAACGCGGTGGGCGCCAGGTTGCGGTACGCGGGATTCGCCGTTTGCTTCACCCCGCCCTTCCACGACGCCTTGGCCCGTGCGCGCTGCTCCTCCATGGCGGCGTCGAAACCCGCCTGGTCGAAGCCGATGCCCTGGTCGCGTGCCGCGTCCACCATGAAGTCCAGCGGCAGCCCGAAAGTGTCGTACAGCTTGAACGCCTTCTCCCCGCTATAGACCGGCGGCGTATCCGGCTGGTCGCGCTTGCTCTGCAACAGCGGCGCAAAGTCTTCTTCCAGCCGCTTCAACCCCACGTCCAGTGTGTTGGCGAACCTTGTTTCCTCGGCGAGCAGCATCTTCGAAACCCGCTCCGCCGCCTCCTCCAGTTCGGGATAGGCGTCGCGCATCAGGTCGCGCACCGCGAATACCATCTGGTACAAGAACGGCTCCGTTTGCCCCAGCAGCCGCCCGTGGGTGATGGCCCGCCGGATGATCTTGCGCAGCACGTACCCGCGCCCGTCATTCGCCGGCACCACCCCGTCGGAGATCAGGAACGTGGCTGCCCGCGAATGGTCGGCAATCACTCGCAATGACGCCGCCGACTTCGCCTTCGCTTCTTTCGCCAGTTCCTTTTCCAGCGCCGTTCCCGTCAGCTTCGCCGCCCGTTCGATCAGCGGCACGAACAGGTCGGTGTCGTAGTTCGACACTTTTCCCTGCAGCACCGCCGTCAGCCGCTCCAGGCCCGCGCCCGTGTCGATCGAGGGTTTGGGCAGCGGGTTGAGCTTGCCCCCCGCGTCCCGGTCGAACTGCATGAACACCAGGTTCCAGATTTCCACGTAGCGCCCGCATTCGCACCCGAACTCGCAATTCGCGTGCCCCTGGTCGCTCGCCTCCGGTCCCATGTCGTAGTGGATCTCGCTGCATGGGCCGCACGGCCCGGTGTCGCCCATCTGCCAAAAGTTGTCCTTCAGCCCGAATTCGTAAATCCGTTCCTTGGGAACCCCCTGGTCCTCGTGCCAGTGCCGGTACGCCTCCTCGTCGCGCGGCACGCCGCCCTCGCCCTTGAAGATGGTCACGAACAGCTTGTCTTTCGGGATCCCGAACCACTCGCGCGACGTGACCAGCTCCCACGCAAAGCGCACCGCGTCCCGCTTGAAGTAATCGCCGAACGAGAAATTTCCCAGCATCTCGAAGAACGTGTGGTGGCGGTTGGTGAAGCCCACGTTCTCCAGGTCGTTGTGCTTGCCCCCCGCCCGCACGCACTTCTGCGAGGTGGTGGCCCGCTTGTACTCGCGCTTCTCCAGCCCCAGGAACACGTCCTTGAACTGGTTCATGCCGGCGTTGGTGAACAGCAGCGTGGGGTCGTTGGCCGGCACCAGCGACGACGAGTGCACCGCGCGGTGTCCTTCCCGGACAAAATAGTCCAGGAACTTCCGCCGGATCTCGGAACCTGTCAGCATGTTGGTGGAAAACCTGATTTTAACATTGCGAAAATGCCGGGCTCCCGTGGTTCTCGGCGCGCGCCCTTCGACGCGCCGCCAAGCTCGGCGTTTTCAGGGAAAGGGTTCCCTCGATCGGGCCCGCGCCTGCCTCCGCTCTTCCCCTTACTTCCAGAATAGCAATCCGCGCGGCCCGATTTTTCATTTTTGACGGGAATATATCGGTTGTGCGCTGAATCAGTTGGCGGGATTTCCAGCTTTACGGCCCTTGACAGCGCGCGCGCTCCTACTCCCCTTCGCTTTCCAGCAGCGTCAGCACCTCGTCTTCCACCTCCCACTTCTTCAGCACGGTTAGCGAGGTTCTCATGCTGAAGCCGGCGCGCAGCAGCGCGCGGAAAATCCGCGCCGCCTGCCTCTCGTTGGCCGGTTTCACCAGGCGCTTGCGCTGCAGGAAGACCCGCGCCAGCCTCTCTTCGCTCACCCCGGCGTAGGCCTCGCGCACCGCCTTCTCGATCACTTCGCCGTGAACGCCGCGTCCTTTCAGGTCGGTGGTCACGCGCTGCCGCCCGAATTTCTCGTTGTCCCGCCGCAAGGAGGAATACGTCGCGGCGTATTGCGCGTCGTTGAGATAGCGGAGATCTTTCAGCCGCGCCACCACCGTTTCCACCAGCGCGGGCCCGTCCGGCTGGCCCGCAACTCGTTGTCGCAGCAGCCGCTTCATCTCCGCCACCGAGCGCATCCGCCGCGCCAGCGCCCCCACCGCGCACTCGAACAGCGCCGCCTCGTCGTAGGTTTTGCGCGCCCGCCGGAATGGCATGGCCGCGATTATATGCCGCGCGCTGCGGCGCTCCCCCATGGCCAGGTCGCGCGTCTCCGCCCGCGTCCTTCCCCGCAAAACAAAAGGCCTCCGCTTGCGCGGAGGCCGGCAGTTGCTTTCCTCGCGGCTCTAGAAGTGGCTGAACCCCGCCGCCTGCATATCGTTGCGCGCCGTGTCGGCGGTGGACGAAATGCCCTGCACGCGCAGCTTGAAGTCGTCGGCATTCGACGCGTTCTCCAGCGCCGTGTCGTAGTCCACCAGCCCTTCCTGGTACAGGTCCCACAGCGACTGGTCGAAGGTCTGCATCCCGTACTGCGACGTGCCCGCCGCGATCGCTTCGCGCACCATGCGCGTCTTTTCCGCCATGATGATGCACTCGCGGATGTACGCGGTGGCGATCATCACCTCGACCGCGGGCACCCGGCCCTCCGCGTCGGCCCGCTTCACCAGGCGCTGGCTGACCACCGCCCGCAGCGTGGCCGCCAGCTGGATGCGGATCTGCTTCTGCTCCGGCGGCGGAAACACGGAAATAATGCGGTTGATGGTTTCCACCGCGTCCAGCGTGTGCAGCGTTGAGAACACCATGTGCCCCGTCTCCGCCGCGTGCAGCGCCGTGGCAATCGTGTCCAGGTCGCGCATTTCGCCCACCAGGATCACGTCCGGGTCCTGGCGCAGCGACGAGCGCAGCGCCGCCCCGAAGGAAGGCGTGTCCACGTCCACTTCCCGCTGGTTCACGAACCCCATCTTGTCGCGGTGCAGGAATTCGATCGGGTCTTCGATGGTGATGATGTGTTCCTGGCGCGTGGAATTGATCCGGTCCACCATCGCCGCCAGCGTCGTGGACTTACCCGAGCCGGTGATGCCGGTCACCAGGATCAGGCCCCGGGGCATGTCGCAGATCTGCTCGATCACCTTGGGCAGGTAGAGCTCGTCCAGCGCGCGAATCTTGGTGGGAATCACGCGCAGCACCACGCCCACATTCCCGCGCTGCTGGAAAACGTTGACGCGGAAGCGGCCCAGCCCGGCCACGCCATAAGCCATGTCCAGTTCGCTGTTTTCCTTGAATTTCTGCTTCTGCCGCGCCGACATCATGCTGAACGCCATGCCCAGCATGTCTTCGGCGGTGATGCGCGGCTGCTCGGTCAGCGGCGCCAGCAGCCCATCCACCCGCAGGTGGGGATAGTTGCCTACCTTCAGGTGCAAGTCCGAAGCCTTGCGCTCGACGGCTATGCGCAGCAGATCGTCAATGCTCATGGGACAGGGAATTCCTTGTGTACTGCTCCCATGATCCCCTGAGTGAGCAGCCAATGTAAGGTGACGGAGGTAATAGAACCTCTCGCCACCCGCGCCCGCCGCTCCATTCCCGATGCTGACCCCGGCCGCCGTTGGCAGGCAATACCGCCGGCGCGCGCCCGCCTCCCCGCTCGCGCCTGTCCTCACACCTGCACGTCCGCGCTCCGATCAACCCGGCGGGTACACACACGTCTGCGCACCGCACGATGTGTGCGCCTGCCACCGCTGCTCCACCCGACCTAAGCTGCTGCTTTCTGCTTTTGCTGGCGTACTTTCGCCCAGCGGGCACGCTGCGCGGCCGCGATGCGGGCGCGAGCGGCGGGCGAAAGACGGTTGCGGCGGGGGCGGCCACGGCCTCCCGCGCCGCGCCCATTCTTTCCGGGTGAAATTCTCTGCAGTGCGCCGATTGCGCTTTCTACTTCGGCAAGTTCAGACTGTAACTGGCCGCGCACCAACCGCAACTGAGATAGAGCTTGAGCGAGTTTCGACATGAGGTCTCTCTTTTTGCGGGTAAGTTAGACAGCCCGGGCATTGTAAGTCACCAAGGCCCGAATAGAAACTCCAGACTTCGCAGGCTCGTGGCTCCAGTTTGAAAGCCGCCTCACTGGCATCGGAGCTGGCGATGGACTTAGCCCGAGGCCGGGGTGTATAAGTCCCTCCGGGGGCGCCCATGGAACGGGTCCGGTTCCTGGAGCATCGCGGCCGGCAGGTCCTGCTCATTGACTTCTGCCACCTTGATCCCGGCCAGATGCTCGCCGTGGTGGATCGCGTGCGCCAGGTGGTCACCGCCCAGCCGCGCGATTCGGTGCTCGTGCTGGCCGACTACACCGGTGCGAACCTCGACCGCCAGGTCGCCACCCGCATCCGCGAGGTGCTGGTGTTCGATCGCCCCTATGTGCGGCGCTCCGCCTGGGTCGGCATCGAGCACCTTCCCAAGGCCTACTATGAAAGCTTCCGCATGTTCTCGCGCCGCGACTTTCCCACCTTCCGCAGCCGCGAGGAAGCCCTGGAGTGGCTGGTGAACGAAGAACCGCAGTCCCTAGCTCCGCCAGCGTAAGACCACAGGCCCGTGCAGCGGATGGCGCATCGGGTTGCCGCTGCGCTGCGCTTCCAGCCAGGCAGCCTTCAGTTGGAAGTACCACTTAGCCGGCCGGTCGGCGTCGTCAATCAGCATCAGGTGCGGGCTGTGACGCAGGCCTTCCTGTTGCACCTGCATGGTGCGCTGGTCCTGCGCAATGAACTTCGCCCCCACCCATCGCAGCAGCGTCGCCATCCCCGGCACCCAGCGGAACAGGTTCCAGGCCGCGGTGAAATCAATGCGGCAGCGATCGCGCGTGATGGGCGTCACCGTGGTGAGGCTCGAGAACCAGTACTTCCCCGCCCGGATCTGCTCGTAGCGCAAATTGGGCAGAACGAAATCAATGGTGGTGGTAATGGCTTCGGCCTGGGCGTAGAGGCGCAGCAGCTTGTAGGGCGCGCTGTTGGCGCTGGGCGTGTGCGCGCTCATGCGGAAGCCGTTGGGAATGGGCTCAAAGTGCTTCTGCTTTTCGTGAATACTCTTCTGGCTCCGCCACCACCAGGATTGATGCACAAAGGGTCCGTGCGCCGGGTCCATGAGGCCGATAATGCCGTGGTCGACGGAGCAGGGCAGATCAGCCGCCAGGTGCGTCAGGACGTAATTCCTGCTGAAGGCCGGCACGCGCGGAACCGGGGGCAGCTGGACCGGCAACTGCGTCTCGCCGCCGGTGCTTGTTATGACCGATTCGGGAACGTAAACCCAGAAGAAGCCGTCTTGCTCTTCACAGGGGAAGGCGCTGGCATAGATGC
>JAMXLI010000112.1 GCA_024281115.1 Terriglobales bacterium
CTGAATCTGCGCCTCCGCCGCACCCGCTGCCAGCAGGCTCAACGCCAGCAACAGCATCTTCATGCGCATCGTCCCTCACTTCACCTGCAAGTGCAGGGAAGCCACGTCCACCGTCCCCCCGGTGCCCTTGGCTCCGAGAGCGCGCACCAGCACGCCATCGATCTGGGCGGCTGCCGGCAAGGGTGTCCAGTCGGAGGCATGGGAGCCGGTGGAGCTTAAGTCGGCCGGCCCGGTCAGCGCCCACCAGCTCGCCCCCTGGTCTACGCTGAATTGGAAGATGACGTTGGCTCCCACCGGCCCATACCGCGGGCCCACCCGCACGACAGTCCTGGCGGCGGCCGCATTTTTCATGTCAAGCAGCAGGCGGGCGGAATCGCTGAACAGCTCAGTGTCGGCCGCAGGCAACGAGCAGCGGCGCGTCTGGGTAATGGCGGCGTAATCCGACGGCACGGCGTTGACGCCGGCAGGCCCTGGCGGCCCCGCCGGTCCCACCGGCCCGGGCGAACCCTGAGGTCCCGCCGGACCAGCAGGCCCGATCGGTCCAGCAACTCCCGCCGGCCCCTGCGGCCCGCTTGGGCCTTGCAAGGTGCTGTAGGCGCCGGCGCCAATGGCCACCGTGATCTGGCCGTTCTGCGCGCAGACGGTTGCCGTGCCGCTGCTTGCCGCCGGGCAGGCGCCTCCCATGGTCAACCGAATTGCCCCCGGCCCGCTGCCGGTGACGTTCAGCGGACCCGGAAACGTGGTTTGCGCCGCCAGGGTGGCGCCCCCCAGCAGTAACCACAGGCCTATGGCTTGGGCGCGCGCAGTCATCGATCTCCCTCAGGGCAGCCGTCGGGCCCACCTCGGCCACAAGCCACGGCCTGCGGCAGGGTGGGTTCGCCCTGGGCTTAAATTAAGCAGGAGGAAGGTGGAGGCCCAGATTACGTTAGGCGTGGGGTGGGGAAGTTCCCACACGGGAAGAGTTTCGAACTGGCAACGGCAGGCCTATTTTTTTTTCTCAATCAGGCGCGCACTGAGCAGCGCACCGTCGCGATCGTCGTGCAGCTTGAGGGGAAACACCAGCACCGTCCAGCTCCAGCGGGCGCTCTTGCGCGGCAGGTGCGGCAAACCCCGGAACCGCCGGTCCACATAGGTTTCGCGGGTGTCGGCCACATTCCGGATGACCTCGGCCCAATGTTCCCGCAGCTCCGGATAATGCTCGAACAGGTTCTTGCCCGCGAACCAGGAGCGCTTTTTTTCCAGCAGGGCGGCAAAATACTCGTTTACGAACTGCCAGTTGCCGTCGCGATCGAGGATCTCGACGGCGAGATCGTCGCCCATGGCCATGCTGATCCGCGAGTAATAAAAGTCGCGTGCATCCACCACGACCGGCTTGCCGCGCCGCTTGGCCTCGAAGGAGCGCAGCGCATCCACCAGGTCGTTCACGGAACTGTGGCCCTTGAGCAGGGTCATGTCGCCCACCCCGCCAAAACGCCGTTCCAGCGTCGCCGACAAAATGAGGATGGGCACTTGGGGGCGCTTCTGGCGCAGACTGTTGGCCACCTCGGTGCCGAACTTCCCGGCCCCCAGGTGGTAATCGAGCACGGCGATGTCAATATCGCTCAGCTTCTCCTGCGCCTCCTCCACCGACGAAGAGGTGACAACCTCGTAGCCTTTCTGCCGCAGGATGGTCGAGCGCAGCAGCAGGTTCTCCTCGCGGTCGTCGAGCAGGAGCACCCGGATGGGCTTGAGTGCGGGTTTGGCGGCCTCGGTCACCAGCTTTGCAGCGATGCTTATTCTTCTTTGACAGAGAGCCCGGCGCTCTTGCGGGCTGCAAGCGGTCCCGAGCGCAGCGCGCGCGCCAGCTCCGGAAGGCGGTTGAACACGGCGACGCAGCGCAACCACAGCCTGTTGTCGATCGCAGGATAGCCGCTCACCACCTGCCCGGCGGGAACGTCGCCGGGTATGCCGCTTTGCGCCGTCGCCACCACCCCATCGCCAAGGGTGCAATGGCCCGCGACGCCTACCTGGCCGGCGAGGATCACGTTGTTGCCGACGTGGGTCGAGCCCGCCAAGCCTACCTGCGCGCACAGCAGGGTATTCTGCCCGACCCGCGATCCATGGCCTACCTGTACCAGGTTGTCAATGCGCGTTCCGCGCTCTACCCGGGTCTCGCCAATGCTGGCGCGGTCCACGCAGGCATGGGCCTGCACCTCGACGTCGTCTTCCAGCACCGCCGGTCCGGACTGCACAATTTTGCGCCAGCCGCCCTTGTTATCCTTGGCGAAGCCGAAGCCATCGCCGCCAATAACTGCGCCGTTCTGCAGCACCACGTTGTTGCCGATGCGACAGTATTCCCGCACCACGGAGTGGGAATGGGCCACAAAGTTATCGCCGATGCGGACGCCCCGGTAAATGACGGCATGCGGCCGCAGCACGCAGTTTTTGCCGATTACCACGTCCTCATCAATCACCACGTAGGGAGCGATGGAAGCGCCTTTGCCAATCTTGGCCGAATCGTGGATGACGGCCGTGGAATGCACGCCCTGGGGGTAGCGCGGCGGACGGTAGAACAGTTCGAGAGCGCGCGCAAAATCGAAATAGGGGTTCGAGCTGCGCAGCAAGGCCGTGGCCGTGGCCGGGAAATCCTGCGCCACAATGATGGCCGAGGCCTTGGTGGTCCGGGCGGCCGGGGCATACTTGGGATTGGCCACAAACGTGAGCTGGCCGGGACCGGCTTCCTCGATGCCTGCCACCCCGCTGATCACCGTTTCCGGGGCTCCATTCTCCAGCTTGAGGCCGAGGGCAGAGGCAATATCGCCGAGCTTCATAGTCATCATCTAAATCGGGGAAGCGATTGTACCGGATGAGCCCGGTATCAGCCTTCCCCGAACAACTGCACCTGGCGAGTGTCGGCGGCCGCGCCCCGTCCCCGCCGTGCGCCACCAATTACCGCCAGCACTTCCAGCGAGGCCAGCGCGCTGCGCGGAACGAAGATGCGTTGCGTGTTGGCGCGCAGGTCGGGCGGGTTAATGAGAAACCCCTCCTCCGGATTCTGCGTCAGGTCCCCGGGCATCATGCCTTCCAGAATCTCGCCGTCCTTGAAGCGCAAGCGCACCCATAGGCCCTCGGTGCGCGGCCGGCTGGAGAACGTTTTGCGAAAAGGCGCGCCCGCATCTCCCCAGTCGCGCACGAAGTACACCGCTTTTACATCCTTGAGTTCTACCCCTACGACCATCCCGGAGGAGTTCAGGAGCGCCAGCTTGCCCTCCACCAGGAAGGGCGCGCCCAGGTAGCCGTTGATGGTGTCACGATCCAGCTTGCGAACGATTACTTTCTTGTGCGTGGAAGCCATGGGATCAGCGGGGCAGCCGATTCTCGCATCTTTCCCGCGGCTGCAAGCCCGCAAGTTGCCGATTTTCTAGCCAAGGGGTCGCCCATATGTTATCGTGATGCGTTTGTCGCGGTCTCCGCGATAGTGGATAAGTCTAACGCCCTGAGCAGCTTACATGTAAATTCCTGACCTGCTGCGGGTGCGGGGACGCGGCCTGGCAGGAACCCGGCGCAGAGGGCGCAGCCAGACGCCTTCGGCTGCGGGCAACCAGGATCAACCTAAGATGGCCGACTACATCTACACCATGGAAATCCGGCTCACGCCGGACCAGCAACGCGGGGTGGCCCTGGTGCAGGAAGTGGCGCGCGTGCCGGGCATGAACGTCTACCTGACCGGCGGCGCCATGCGCGACATCATCAGCGGGTTTCCCATTCGCGATCTGGATTTCACGGTCCAGGGCAATCCACTCAAATTGCAGAAGGATCTGGAACGCGCCGGCGCCATGGTGCAGGGCTCCGACGACGAGTTGAAGACGCTGTACCTGCTGCTTCCCGGCAACGTGCGCGCTGAGATTTCCATGGCACGGTCGGAGCGCTACGAAAAGTCGGGCAAGCCGCCCATCGTCACCCCGGCCACGATCGCCGAAGACCTGCGCCGCCGCGATTTTACCGTCAATGCCATGGCGCTTTCCCTGAACCCCGGTTCCCGGGGATTGCTGCTGGATCCCTTCAACGGCGCCGCCGACATCGAGGCCAAGCTGCTGCGCGTGCTGCACAACTATGCTTTCGTCGAGGATCCATCGCGGCTGATTCGCGCTACCCGTTTTGCCGCCCGCTTCCACTGGCCGCTCGAGGAGCGCACCCAGGC
>JAMXLI010000113.1 GCA_024281115.1 Terriglobales bacterium
GCCAAAATCGCGGGCGCGATGGAAGTGCCGCTGGCGCAGTTCTTCTCGGAAAATCCGCACGAGAACGGCAACAAAAACCTGCCGCAGCTCACCGACGACGAAGTGCGCTTCCTGAGCCAGATCCGCCGCTACTCTTCCGGCCTGAACGACAGCGATCGCAAACTGGTGCTGGCCATGGTGCGGAAAATGGCTGCCACTGCCGGGCGCTGATTGCCCGCAGTCTCGATTACCTAGGTCACCTTCCCGCCTCTTTGCCCCTGGTTCAGAATTGTCGCGGGATGCTTCTGCTTCGGGATCCCGCGGTGAATTGTGACTATTGACGAAGAACTTGATGTGCTCGCCACCAACCTGCGGCGCTTGAAAATCGAGTACGAGGTCTTTTTCAATAACCCCAGCAAGCGGCCGCCCGCGGATACCGAGTGGCGCGTGGTCACCATGATGCGCAAGTTCAGCGACGGGGTGAGCGACGGGCAGCGCCTGAACTTCGCCCAGCGCTACCGCTATAACGAGATGGCGCAGCGGTATGCGGTGCTCAGCGACCTCTGGCGCAAAAAATCGCGCATCCGAGAAGAGGGCTACCGCCGCCCGCAAGACGCGCTGCTTTCCGTGCAGGGTGTGCGCCTCTCCGCGGAGGACGCGGTTCCCCCGCCAATGTTGCCGGGGACGTTCGCCGTCACTTGTTCGGACCCCACGCAGGAGCGGGGCGTTGTCCAGACACTATTCGAGGCGCTCACCGAGGCCAAGAAAAGGGCGGGCGAAAACCCGGCTTCCGGCGGCAGCCTCGATTCTTTCGCTCGTTTCCTGAAAAACAAGACCGAACAGATCCGCAAACAGTACGGCTGCCCTTCCGTGGAATACACGGTCGAAGTGCAAGGCGGGCAGGTCCGGCTGAAAGCTAAAGCCAAAAGCTAAACGGCGCGCTGTTCTCCGCGATGAATCAGCCGGCGGCGCCTCGGGGCCCGCAGAAGCGCGCGTGTTGCTCGAGGATGAATGGGTCGGTCATCCCGGCGATATAGTCGCGAATCACGTGCGCCAGCGGCTCCTTGCGGTTCTGGTAGCTGCGCGGCAGATCGGAGGGCCGCCGCATCCAGTGCTCGAACAGCTGGGTGACGATTTCTTCCGCCATTCTCTTCTCCGGCTCGAGCGCCTTCGAGAGGTAAAGGTTGCCGTATAGGAACTGCTTGGTCTGCTTGCGCTCGGCGTCCACTTCAGGGCTGAAGCTCGCCAACCGAGCTGGATGCGCGCGCACGTCGTCCAGGGAATCGATCCGCGCCGCGGCAATACGATCGCGGGTGGCGGTGATCAGGTCCGTGACCAGGTGGTCCATGACACGCTTCAGCGCCTCGTTGAACTTCAGCTTGGGCGAGGCGCCGGGATACCGGGAGTCCATGCCACGGTACAGCCGGTCAAACAAAGGAACGCCGCCGCAGATCTCGTCAAGCGTGAGCAGGCGCGCCTCGTAGCCGTCGTCCAGGTCGGCGGTGTCATAAGCGATCTCGTCCGTCAGGTCAATGAGCTGGGCCTCGAGTGGGGGACGCTGGTCCAGCAGGTATTCGGCCAGCTCGGGAAATTGTTCTCGCGGATAATCACGCGAGTGCTTCACGATACCCTCGCGCACCTCAAAGGTCAGGTTCAGCCCGGGAAAAGCGGCATAACGCTGCTCGAAGTGCTCGACGATGTGCAGCGCGTGCAGGTTGTGGTCGAACGATTCACCCTCAGCCTTCATGGCTGCGTCCAGCGCCTTCTCGCCGGCGTGCCCAAAGGGCGGATGGCCGATGTCGTGCACCAGGGCGAGCGCCTCGACCAAGTCCACGTTCAGCGCCAGCGCCGCCGCGATGGTGCGTGAGATCTGCGCCACCTCGATCGTATGGGTCAGCCGGTTGCGGAAGTGATCGGAGTAGCGGCGGGTGAAAACCTGGGTCTTGGCTTCCAGCCGGCGAAAAGCGCGCGAGTGAATCACCCGGTCGCGATCGCGCTGGAAGGCGTCGCGATAGGGATGCGGCGGCTCGGGTACGCGGCGGCCGCGCGACTGCTCCACCCGCACGGCGTAGGGGGCCAGCATGCTGGCAGTCTACGCAAAACTACGGTGGGCTGGCGACTGGGTTGGCGCTCACGATGGTTCGGGTCGTAAGTGCAAAAAAAAAACGGGACAGCCGCGGCCGTCCCGTAACCTCAAACTTCGCAACTGGGCTACTTGTTGTCCGGGGCAGCGCCGCTGCTTTCCCGCGCCAACTTCACCTTGGCGGATTCCAGTTTCTTGACCACCTTCGCCATGTCTTCCTGATCGACTTCCGCGGGAATGGTCTTGTTCCACTCCGCTACCGCGCGTTCCCAGTGTGCCGCCGCCAGCTTCAGGCGCCCCGTCTTCTGGTAGAGGTCGCCCAGGTGTTCCTGGATGGTGGGATCGCTGGCCAGCCGGTCGGAGGCCTTGCGCAGCTGCTCTTCGGCCTGGTCATAGTTGCCCATTTTGAAGTAGGCCCAGCCCAGGGAATCGAGATAGGCGCCATTTGAAGGATCGAGCTGCACGGCCTTCTTGATGTAGCCCATGGCTTCGTCCATGCGCACGCCGCGGTCGGCCAGCATGTATCCCAAGTAGTTCAGCGCGGTCGCATTCTGCGGGTCCTGGCTCAGGACGCGCTTGAAAGCCTGCTCCGCCTCGTCGTACTTCTTCTGGCGCTCGTAGATGGAGCCCCGCATGAACTCCACGTATTGCTTATCTTCCGGCTTGGCGGAGAGCTGGTAGGCCTTGGCGATGGCCTCCTCGGCGTCGGCCCAGCGCTTCAAACGACTGTCCATCTGGGCGAGGGCGATGTACACCTCGCGGTCTTCCGGCGTGCCTTTCAGCAGAGAGCGGACGTCGGCCAGGGCCTTGTCGGGTTCGCCCTGGTCGGCAATCTGCGAGTCAAGCACCAGGCGCAGGTCGCGATTTTTGGGCAACTTGGCCACTGCCTCACGCGCTACCGCCGTGGCTTGCGGCCATTGCTTGGCGTCGCGGTAGGTGTCAATCAACTGCTGGTATGCGCGCGTGGCATTCTCGTCGCCCAACGGCAACATCTTGCGGAAGGTCTCCACCGCCAGCGGCGTGTTGTTCATCTCGCGATAGACGCTCCCCAGCCGCTCCAGGAAAACGGAGCGGTTATTGCGCTCGCTGGTGGTGTAGTTGTTGTCCGGCTTGTCCGTCTTCTGAATCAGCTCCTTGAGGATGTCGGCAGCGCCGGCGTAATTGCCCTGCGCTTCCATCACCACGGCCTTGTTGTAGGGAACCTCGAGCGAGTCCTGGACCAGCCCCTCGGCTTTTTTCAGGCTATCCAGCGCCATCTCGAACTTACCCACGCGGCGGTAGATTTCCGCCATGCGCAAATAGGTTTGCGCATCCTCGGGGTTGGCTTCGGTGATGGCGCGGTACTGATCGAGGGCAGCCTCATACTGACCGGCGTTCATCAGGTTCTGCGCCAGCCCGCGCACCGCGTCGAGGTTGTCCTTGTTGAGGTCCACCGCCTTGCGATACGCGGCTACAGCGTTCTTGTAGTCCTTCTGCTCCTCGTAGGTGTAGCCCAGCGCGGAATAGAGCTTGTCGGAGCGGTCGTTCTCCGCCACCGAGTTCAGGGCGTCAATAGCGCGTTTCGCGTCGCCTTCCTCGTTATAGAGATAAGCCAGCGAGGTGACCGCCTCTTCCGAGCCGGGATCCAGGCGCATGGCCGATTTGAACTCGTTCTCCGCCTTGAGCATCTCGTTGTTCAGGCGGTACAGGCGGCCGAGCAGCAGGTGATTGTCCTTGTTGTTGGGCGCCAGCTTGACGATCTCCTGGTACTGCTCGATCGCCAGCTTCAGCATGGTCTGCGACTGGGTCCCGTTCTGCATGTCGCCCAGGGAACGCAGGTAGATCCGCCCCAGCAGCTCGTGGGCTTGCAGGTTGCTCGGATCGCGCTTGATGATGTCCTGCGCCTCGGTGACGGCGTCGCGCATGCGCCCCGTCTTGGCGTAGAGCTCAGCCAGGCCGGCATTCAGGAACTCGGAGCCGGGATCGTTCTGGATGGCTAGCCGGTACTCGTCAATGGCCTTGTTGGCCAGATCGCTGCGGCCGTAAGCCGAAACCAGCTCCTCGTAAATGTGGGCCATCGAGTAGTGGTAGTAAGCGGCAGAGCGGTCCGGCTTTGCGGCCGGTGCGCTGGCGGGCGGCGCCGGGTTTGCGGTTGTGGCCGACGGAACCGCAGAGGGGCTGGCAGGCTTCTGGCTGGCTGGCTGGTGCTGGGCCGCGGCTGCAACCGACAACAGGGCTATGGCTAGCGCCGAAACAAATCTGGTCATGAGATCCTTAACGAGCCGAGCGCGAGTACAAGGGCTTTGATGCCCGACCGCACGGGCGGGTGCACGAACTATTTTACTCTGCAAATGCCGCGGGCAGAGGCTCCCGAATCGCCATGAACAACTACGCGAAAGGGATGGGACCTTAGGCACGCGCGCCTTACACCTCGCGAACTCAATGGCGGAAGTGGCGTACCCCGGTGAATACCATGGCCAGCCCCAGGCGGTCGGCCGCGGCGATTACCTCCTGGTCGCGCACCGAGCCCCCGGGTTGAATGATGGCGGTCGCGCCCGCGCGGGCAATTTCTTCCACCCCGTCTGGAAAGGGGAAGAACGCATCGGAGGCGGCTACCGTGCCCGCCAGCGGCAGCACGGCCTTCATGGCGCCGATCTTAGCGGCGTCCACGCGGCTCATCTGTCCGGCGCCCACGCCCACGGTCTGGCCATCGCGCGCGTACAGGATGGCGTTGGATTTAACGTGCTTGCAGACTTTCCAGGCGAAGAGCAGGGCGCTTAGTTCTTTTGCAGTGGGGGGACGCTTGCTTACCACCTCAAGGTCGGCCTCGGAGAGTGGACGCACGTCGGCATCCTGCGCCAGCAGGCCACCCGAGATATTTTTCAGCACCCATCGTTCCGGGGCATAGTCAATTTCGACCAGCCGCAGGTTCTTCTTGGCGGCAAATTTTTCGCGCGCGGCCGAATCGAAGGCGGGCGCGGCAATGGCCTCAACAAATAGCTTGGCCATTTCCTCGGCTGCGGCCGCGTCCACCGGCCGGTTGAGGCCGATCACGCCGCCAAAGGCGGAGACCGGATCGCATTCCAGGGCCTTCTTGTAAGCCTCCGCCAGGGTGGCGCCTGTTGCCGTGCCGCAGGGATTGGTGTGCTTGATGATGGCGCACACCGGCTCGGCAAACTCGTGGGCGAGGTCCCAGGCGGCCTGCAAATCAACAATGTTGTTGTAGGAAAGCTCCTTGCCCTGGAGCTGGCGCCCATTGGCCACGCCAGTAGAGGAGCCATCGGAATACATGGCGGCGTTCTGGTGCGGGTTCTCGCCGTAGCGCAGGTCCATCACCTTGCGGAAGGAGAGGCGCAGGGTGGGCGGGAATCCGCCTTGCGGACGCAACGCGAACCGGCCATTCGAACTCACCCGCTCCAGGGTGGAAGCGATGGCCGAGTCGTAAGCGGCGGTGGTGGCAAAAGCTCTCTGTGCCAGCCGCCAGCGGGTTTCCTGGGAGAGCTCGCCGGCCGATCGTTCCATTTCCTGAGCAACGGCGTCGTAATCGCCGGGCGAAGTCACCACCGCCACATCCTCGAAGTTTTTCGCGGCCGAGCGGATCATCGAGGGGCCGCCTATGTCGATGTTTTCCACCAGCTCGTCAAAAGGCACGTCCGGACGGGCGGCCGTCTTCTCGAAGGCATACAGGTTGACCACTACCATATCGATGGGAGCGATGCCGTGTTCGGCGACCGCCGCCTGGTGCTCCGGCTTGGAGCGCCGGTGCAGGATGCCGCCGTGCACCTTGGGGTGCAGCGTCTTGACCCGGCCGTCCAGCATTTCCGGAAAGCCGGTGAGCTCGGAGATGTCTTTGACCGCGATGCCGGCATCACGCAGCAGTCGCGCCGTGCCTCCGGTAGAGACGAGTTCGACCCCCTGCGCGGCCAGTCGGCGGGCAAACTCCACCAGGCCCGTTTTATCGGTGACGCTGAGAATGGCGCGTTGAATCTTAGGCATGAGCTTCCTCAAGGCTTGTTGAAGGGCCAATGGTAGATGCACAGGAAAGCCAAGGACAAGGGGAGCGCCGGCCGCAGCCCCTCAATTTTCCCGGAACTGCGTTGCCCGTCCTCGCGTATAGCCCCGTAGCGCGAGGAGAAAACGATGAACGAGATAGTTCCCATTGTGGGTTTTTTCGAAGGCAAGCGTTTCCTGGAATCAGCTTTCATTGAGCATCGCAGC
>JAMXLI010000114.1 GCA_024281115.1 Terriglobales bacterium
CTCATAATCCCTAGGTCGTTGGTTCGAGTCCAACCGCCGCCACCAATATCTTCAACAACTTGCAGAATCTGCAGCTTCGCCTCGTAGCGCATTGTGAAGGAATGCGATCGCGCACCTGGGCGGAGCAAAGCACGAAATTTCAGTACACCGTCACGGAATCGTCCGCGTCGCTGATTGTGACGAGGTCTGCTCGTCCATCGCGATTGAGATCGCTCAACGCGATCGCAACGGAATTGGCGCTCACGGGCACCTTTGCCGGCACAAAGTTGCCCGGGCTGACGGCCACCAGGAAAGTCACCGAGGCATGGTCCGCATCCAAAATCGCGAAATCCCGGATTCCGTTTCCATCGAGGTCGCCCTGGGCCACGCTCGTCCAATCCCCAGTTGAAAGCCTGGCCTTGGATACCGTGCTGACACCGGTCAGACGTAATTTCCCGGCACCCTCAGCGATGAGCCTGCTCTCCACCCCGCCATGAAGGTCGCGGATCACAACGTCCTTTACCCCATCGCCGTTCAGATCGGCGAAGCGGGCTCGCAGAGGATTGGCGAACGATCCCGACGATGGACTACTCGCCGTTGGCAGCGTGCAGGTCGGTCCTTGCGCTGAACGGCAGGCTGTTTCCAGCCTTACGCCCGCAAGGAGTGCCTTTCTCCGCGAAGATGTAGATGAATAGTCACCAACATGGGGCGACGGGCGGAACTGTCCGCGGCCATTTCCCAGAAGCAGCGCGATCTCGTTGCGCGCGCCGCGCACCGCGATGTCCACGTTACCGTCGGCGTCAAAATCCCCGAGCGCCAGTTCCACGGGATGAAATTGCACGTGGTAGCTGGACGCCGGGCGCTCCGGGGAGAGATGGGGGAGCGCGCCCCATGCCACATGCGCTGACGATGCAATCTCCTGCCTCAACTGCCCGATGAGACCACGCCCTACCACCGTATCGGCCAGGTTGAGCTGTTCCTCGCCACGGTCGCAGCAGGTGAACAACTCGTCATGGAACTTGCCGCCATGAATGTAGTGCCAGCTCGCGGTCGTAACCGATTCCAGTGGGCCGTCGTAGTTGGGAAAGCGGGGATTCCAACGCAGTTGCGCGAGCTCAGATACAACCCCGGGGCCGTTCCCCTGGCCCGCTGCTCCACCGCGGCGGAGCGCGGAAAGCTGGGGGAAGTTGGGATGAACACGCTCTCCCGCCTCCTCGAGCAGAGTCGCCGGAATGCTTGTGAGGCTGACCGGGGCGTCCACCTTCTTGCCGGCCGGAATCACCCCGGGGCGCCACAGCACGAGCGGCACGTGGATGAGTTCGCGATAGAGGCCGCTGCCGTGGACCATGAGGTCATGTTCACCGAAGCTCTCTCCGTGGTCGGAAGTGACCACGACCAGGGTGTTGCGGTCCAGGCCCCGTTGCGCTAACTGCTGCATCAGCTCGTGCAGCTGATCGTCCACGTAGTTGATGCTGCCGTCGTAGGCGTCCAACGCTCCCTGCCGCTGCGCTGGCGTGAGGTGTTCAAACCACTCCCAGTGCTCGGACGCCCGGCTGCCCGCCTGTCTGGCTGTGTAACGGTGCAGATACGGCTCCGGCGGAAGGTAGGGATCGTGTGCGTCGAAGTAGTTCAGGAAAACAAAGAAGGGGCGCGAGTTGCCGTCAATCCAGCGCAGGGCGCGGAGATTGATGTCGGCGGCACGCCGTCGGCCAAAAAGGTCGCGTTTCCAGCGCAGGCGAAACAGCATGTGCTTGATCAGGTCGCCGTAAAAGGTCTGCGCAAAGCCGCTGCCCCAGGTTTGAAACTCATCTTCAAAGTGGATGAAGCCGCGGCCAAACCCCCGTTGCCGGCAGAACAGGAAGGTATTGCCGGAGAAGGCAGCGGTGCGGTAGCCGCGCGCCATGAACGCCTCGCTGAGGGTTGGGTAGCGCCACCCAAACATGGAACCGTCGCTGTCCACGTGGTGCGCATCCGGATCTAGCCCGGTGAGTATCGAGGCATGCACCGGCAAGGTCCAGGAAGACGGCGCGATCGCGTTTTTGAACAGCGTGCCTTCGGCAGCGAGTTGGGTTAGGTACGGGCTGGTGAGGCGCGAATACCCATAGGTAGAAAGGTGATCGGCGCGCAGAGCGTCCACCACGATGATCAGCACATTGGGGTGTCCGGCGGCTGGGGCGGGCAGCCGCGCCAACTCGCGTTGTTCATGACGTTGTTGCTTAAGAGGAAATCCGAAAACGCACCACGAGGCGAGCAGCAGCAGGACCGGCAGGCTACGCTTCTGCCATTGCAGCGCGGCGGGTCCGGCCCCCACCCACGCGAGACTCACCAACGACGCACCTGCAATCGCGGCGAGTAACGCCACCGGAGATCCGAGAGCTGCCCCTGCCCGGCTGATCATCGCGAAAAGCGACAAGGCGGAGAACAGGAATGCTAGCCGCATCCAACCGGAGCGACTCAGCCTTCGACCGCGCGTGACCGCAAGTACAAGCAGTCCGGCGGCCACGAACAACAGCGGCTCGATTTCGACTCCGGCACGCGCCAGGTCGTGCCAGACGTATGAGGATGCCAGCCATCCCTCTCCGAGCCCAGTCAACAACCCCCACCACAGAGCGAACAGAAGCAGGTGCGTGGCCGGGGGAAGACGATGGTTTCTCTCTGCGATGGGACCCTCAACCCGCCGGTAGAACGGCTAGAAGTGGCGCCCATTGTACATTCCGCGGACGCACGCCGTGGAAGTTTCAGTGTCCCCTCATCCCTTTCATGGTTGGCGGGGTGCTTCAGGCAGCGAATCGCCGACTGCAGTCGGGCGAGAGGAACGAGTGAAAATGCCCCTGAACCCGTATTAAGCCACGGCGAGGCCCATTCCTTCTCTGCGCACCGGAGCTTCTGACATCTCGTTTTTCAGCCTTCTCCCTGTGTAGTGTTGGCCGTCCCCAAAAGCCTCGAGAGACAGGGGAGACGCGGATCTTCAGGGCATCATTCGCGGGAGAACGTGATGACGAACCAGGATGGAGAGCTCGCATCCTCGCGAAGCAAACGGGAAAACTTGCGCGCCCTAGTCCTCTGTGTACGCGACTACTTTTCCGTCCCGGCTGCGATTGTGGTAGAGGAATTCCGCGTCGTACACGGCGACGGTGCCGTCCGAGAAAACCAGCACGACTTCATCGTGGCTGAGGTCTACTTGGGCGAGGTGAATCTCGTGCATGTTAAGGCCTCGGGTGTTTAGTGAGCCGGCTGCAAGAATAGTTGTATGAACTCGAGAATAAAGCCGCGGCAAATGCCTCGATGGTGTGACGGCATACGTTCGAAGGACGTGGCTGTTCGTTGCAAGACCTTCCGCCCTCGGCTGAGCGCCGCGCAAGCCCTCGCGAAGGCCTGCTAAGAACCCCAGCCTTCTTCAGTCACCAGCCGCAGAATCGCTGGCGCAGGTAGATGTCCTGCAGCTCGGAAACAGATAGATGCTCCTCCTGTCGGGTTTCGGCGTCAACCGCAATCTGTGGACGAAGAAAGTTGAGCTGACGCATCCAGAATCGTCACTCGGTCCCTAGCAAGCAGCCGACAATTCACGACGGCCGTTCCGCGGCGGTGCGATAGACTGGCGTGCGATGAGTTCCCGGCGCGAGTTTATAAGGCTGCTCTCGGCGAGCGCGTTGGCGGCGCAGTTCAGCCGGTTGGCGGAGGCCGGGGAGCCGGCCCTGGTCCCCGGAAAGCCGGGCATGATCGTCCGCTCGCACCGCTTTCTTGACCTGGAGACCCCGCCGGAGCTGTTGAATTCCTGGATCACGCCGGTGGAACGCTTTTTTGTGCGCAATCACATGTTCGAGCCGACCACAGTAGAGGCGAGCACGTGGAAGCTGACCGTGGGTGGGGAGGTGGAACATCCGCTGGAGTTGCGCTACGACGATCTAAGAAAGTATCCCGCGGCCACGGTGGTGAACACGCTGGAATGCGCGGGAAACGGCCGTGCGTTCTTCGAGCCGCATGTGCCCGGGGTGCAGTGGCAGAAAGGCGCGGTGGGCACGGCGCGCTACCGCGGGATCCGGCTTAAAGACGTGCTTGCCCGCGCGGGCGTGAAAAGTTCGGGCCAACACGTCATGTTCCGAGGACTGGACGAGGTGCCCGGCAAGGTGCCGCCCTTCATCCGCAGCATTCCGGTGGAGAAAGCGCTGCAGGGCGATACCTTGCTGGCCACGCACATGAATGGCCGCGTGCTGTTGAAGCACCATGGTTTTCCGCTGCGCGCGCTTGCGCCTGGTTGGATCGGGGCAGCGTCCTGCAAGTGGCTGGCCGAGATCCGCGTCCTGGCGCAGCCATTTGAGGGTAATTTTATGAACCCGGGCTACCACATGCCCAACCATCTCGTGAAGCCAGGCGAAAGCGTGGATCCGAAGGACTCGGCCAGCGTCACCCAGTTGAGCGTGAAGTCTATGATCACGCGGCCGCTGGATGGAGCGAGCGTGCGGCGCGGCCCGGTCGAGGTGAGCGGCGCCGCGTGGGCAGGCGAACGCCAGGTCACAAAGGTGGAGATCTCCATTGACGGTGGCGCGCGCTGGCAGGAAGCCAGGCTGGGCGAAGAGCACGCCCCTTATGCCTGGCGGTTATGGACTTTCGCGTTTTGCCCGAACCGAAGTGGCGAACACGTCATCATGTCGCGAGCCACCGACAGCGCCGGCCGCGCGCAACCCGCCCGCGCCGCATGGAACCCGAGCGGATATCTCTACAACGCTATCGACCAGGTGAAGGTCCATGTGGCAGCGTAGCGCCCTTGTTGTGTCAGCTCTCATGCTCGCCGTCTTGGGATGGGCGCAGGGGCCGCAACTGCCCGCTGGGCCGATGCAGCCGAAAGCCACGACGGCATGCACGGAATGTCACTCGGCGGAGATCATCCTGCAACAGCGCTTAAGCAAGGCCGGCTGGCAGAAGGAAGTCGATAAAATGGTGAAGTGGGGCGCTCTCGTGGAGGCCAAAGACCGGGAGGCGCTCATCGAGTATTTAAGCAGCAACTTCCCTCCGCAAAAGCCACCCTATGTAGCCCCAAAGAACAGGCCAGCGCGCTAGCCTGCCAAGAATTTTGCCAAGCGCGTGCCGTCCCTACCGGTGTCACGCGCCGGAGTGATGCCTGTCACGGCTGCTGCACAAGACCAGGCTTACTCTGATTGACATAGGGACGAATGCCTACCCACCCAGGATTCGCATAATCGCCGCCTAAAAGGCGCAATGCCCATTCGCACGCGTGCCATTCGGCCGGAGGAGTCCATGCCAGCCCATCCGAGTTTTCACCGCCCGATACGAGTTCTCGCCCTCCTCCTGACGGTTGCTGTTATGGCTGGCCGCGGGATCCCGGCGCAAGCGGCATCCGTGGCGCCTTCGGGCGTGAATACCAGCCCCGCCGCGGATTTTTACGTCGCAACCACGGGAAATGATGCCTGGCCGGGCACGCTGTCGCAACCTTTCCGAACGCCCGACCGGGCGCGCATCGCCGTACAGACGATGAAAACGCGCGTGAGCGGCCGTGCGATTCGGGTGCTGTTTCGCGCCGGGATGTATAACCTGTCTTCCACCTGGACATTCACTTCCGCGGATTCGGGCACCTCTTCCACCCCCATCGTGTACGCGAACTATCCCAATGAGCGCCCCATGCTGACCGGCGCGATGCGGCTCACCAATTGGACCATGAACTCGAGCGGCTGGTGGCGCACGGTTCTTTCCCCGGGAACGTATTTCACGCAGCTGTGGGTGAACGGGACCCGCCGCTACCGGCCGCGGACTACGCCCGGCGGGTATCTCTATGTGGCGGGGGAATACAGCACCACGGGAAGCGCAACCACGGTGAACCAGTTGTCATATGCGCCTCCGCCTGCCGGCGGCGTACCCGCGAGCATGGCAAACCTGGGCGATGTGGAACTGATTAACTTTGAGGCCTGGAACGTTTCGCACCTTCGGGTGGCCTCGGTGAACACTACCACGCGCCGGATTACCACGACCACGTCGATCAGCCGGGACCGCATTTATCACGGCTTCATTCCCGGCCATCATTTTCTGCTCGAGAACGTGAAAGAAGCGCTCAAGCAGCCCGGGCAGTTCTACCTGGACCGGCCGACCGGTGTGCTGACTTACATTCCAATGTCAGGCGAGGTGGCCAGCAGCGCCACGGTGATGGCGCCGCGCTTGCAGAAGATTTTGCAGGCCAGCAACCTGAGCTATGTCACCTTCCAAGGGATGGTGTTCGCGTATAGCGACTGGCAAGTGCCTGCGGCAGGATATTCTTCGGCGCAAGGCGAGACGGGCACCCCGGCGACAGTCAGCCTGACCAACTCCACCGGCGTGGTGTTTGAAAGCGACATCATCGAGCACACCGGCGGCTATGGGCTGGAATTCCTGGGGACGGGGACGACAAGCGCAACCGTGCCCTACCTGGCCGAATTTCGCAATGGACTGGTGGCGGACACGGGCGCCGGCGGCATCCGCGTGGGAGGCCGAGTCTACAGCTGCAACACCGAGTCCAGTGTGCCTCAACGAATTTACATCGGGAATAACCTGATCACCGCGGGCGGCCGGATCGCGGCCGTCGGCATGGGCATTCTCGTGGGCGATGCCCACGACGTCACCGTGGAACACAACGAAATTTCAGATTTCTATAACACGGGCATCGCCGTGGGCTTCAACTGGAATTACAGCTGCAACCTGGCCCACGATGACGTGGTGCAGTTCAACTACATTCATCACCTGGGGCAAGGTGTAACCAGCGACCTGGGTGGGGTGTATTACCTGTCCGGCATCAACCGGGGCAACGCGATTCGCAACAACAAAGTGCATGACATCGCGCATGATCCCGCGGGATACGGGGGCTGGGGGTTGTACACGGACGCGGGCGCGATGGGAGTCCTGGTGGAGAACAACCTGGTGTATCGCACCAGCGACGCGACGCTCCACATGAACGCGGCGCCGACGGCGCCGCCGGTATATGCGCCGCCGAACGTGTTCAGGAACAACATACTCGCTTATGGAGCGCTGGGAGCGATGTCGCGGCACAACGATACCAGCTTCCTTTCGCTCCAGTTCCAAAACAACATCTTCTACTACGACCAGCGTGCCATCCAGTATGGCTACTGGAATTGTCCTGCGGGATGCGCGCAGTCGTTCGTCTTCGATCGCAATCTCTATTTCAACAAGGCGATGACCGGGGGAGAGCCGCTGCAGCCTTTCTTTGTGACCACGCCGATGCCGCCCAATACCGTGGAACAACCGCCCATGACCTGGATGAGCTTTCCGGAGTGGCAGGCGTTGGGAGAAGACGTGAATTCGCAGTTTGCTGATCCGTTGTTCGTGGACCCGAGGCCGGGCGTGGACAATTACACGCTCAGCCCGGCTTCGCCGGCGTTTACGATGGGCTTCACGACCTTCGATCCCAGCCAGGCAGGACGCCTGCCCACGGCGATGCTGCAGGTGCCGTTCACGATCAGCGCGGGGTATCCGCCGGTCTCCCGGCTGGCTGTGGCCAGCGACCTGGGCTTGGCGGTCGCGGCGAGTGCGAGCCCGGTTGGGTCAGGAACCACCTTGACGTACAGCTATGCAGTGACCAATGCCGGCCCCAACGATGCCGATGGCGCCACACTGACGACCAGCGTCCCGCCGGGAACGGCGTATGTAGGTTTCAGCACC
>JAMXLI010000115.1 GCA_024281115.1 Terriglobales bacterium
GACCGCACTCCCCGCCGCGCAGCTTAGTGCCAGCACGCAGGCGATCAAGACTCGCAACGTGATTCCCCTCCCGCAGACGCTCACATATAGCAGTTCCAGATGAAACGCGCATGAAGAACAAATGAACAAGCTTTTCCTGCATGCGCTGCCAGATTTCACGATTCCGCGTGAGAGAATACCGCCGCGTTGTGGGTGCAGGTGCCGGCGCGGGAAGCGTTCGGCCTCGGCCGCGTCTTACTTCCACCGCTTCAGTTCACCGTCTCCATGGCTTCTGCTCCTCTTCCGCCGCTCTCCCCTCCAAATGCGCAGGCCACCCGCATCCGCTGGAGAATTGTCGGACTGCTCAGCGTGATGGCCGCTTTGACCTACGTTGACCGGCTGAATCTCGGCATTGTCGGCAAGTACCTCGAGGAAGACTTCCAGCTCTCCAGCCAGGCTCTGGGCTGGATCCTGGGCTCGTTTAGCCTGGGTTACGCCGTCTTCCATTTACCCGGCGGCTGGCTGGCGGACCGCTTCGGTCCGCGGCGCGTGCTGGCTGCGGCGATTCTCTGGTTTTCCGCCTTCACGGCGGTCACCGCGATCGCACCCAATCTGCCGCTCCTGCGCTGGCTGGGCGTGGCAGGTGCTTTCATGGTGACGCGCTTTGTAATGGGCATGGGGGAAGCGGCGGCGCTTCCAGTCGGCAACAAGATGATGGGCCACTGGCTGGGTGACAAAGAACGCGGCGTAGGCACCAGCATTTTCCTGGCGGGCGTGGGTGCCGGCGGCATCGCTGCCCCGGTGCTAATCGGCTGGATCATGCGTCACTGGGGCTGGCGGTTGTCGTTTTTCCTCTCCGGGGCAGCGGGCGCCTGCGTCGCCGCCGCCTGGTACTGGGGAGTCACCGATCGTCCGGAACAGCACACCGGCGTTAACCCTGCGGAACTGGCACTTATTCGCGAACGAGCACAGCAGGAACCGGCTGCCTTCGGAACACAGCTGCGCGGCGTTCCATGGGGCAAGGTATTTTCCAGTCCTTCGATGTGGGGACTTATGATCAGCCACTTTTGCCTGGTCTATCCCGTGTACATCTTCTTCACCTGGTTTTTTATTTACCTGGTGCGCGTGCGCGGCGTCTCTATCCCTCGGGCGAGTTGGTGGACGTCAGCGCCGTTCATCGCCAATCTCCTGCTGGTTCCTGCCTGGGGATGGCTGGCGGACCATGCCGCCTTGAATTGGGGGAAACGCTGGGGTAGAAGAGGGGCCTTGTGGCTGGGGGCTCTCGGCTCCGCGGTTCTGTTGTGGTCGGGCAGCCATACTCTGAACAACACCGCTGCCCTGCTGCAATTGGCTTCGGCGGCCGGCCTCAACTTTGCCGCGTCCTCGGTGCTATGGATTACGTGCAACGACGTCGCCCCGCGCTTCTCCGGCACGGTTTCCGGGGTCATGACCACCTTCGGAAGCTTGGGCGGATGGCTCTCGCCCGTGCTCACGGCAGCAGTGGCGACCCGCCTGGGCTGGACTTACGCCCTGGATTTTGCCGCGGTGGTTACCCTCGGCAGCGCAGCCGCGTGGTTCCTAGTGGACGCGGAGACAACCATCGCCTAGTTCCCGGCGCTCGAAACCCGTTTTTCTATTTGCTCGACGCGGCCTTATTCACGACAACCGCGGGCGTGCCTTCGCTTGCCAAGGGTTGACTGAGCGACTGCCGGACGGACTCCGGCAGCTTGTCCGCGTTCGCCAGCATGAGCGTGACCTGCCACAACTGGGTTTGAGAGAGAGTCTTGCTAAAGCCCGGCATGCCGGAGAGCCGGATGCCATTGGAGGCTTTCCAGTAGGTCTCGCCCGGGGGATCGTCGGTCACCGGGTGCTCGAAAAGTTGTGGCGCCACCGGGAACATTCCTTTCGATAACGCGGTGGGAGGTTGTTTCGGCAGCCCGTGGCACACGGCGCAGTTCTGACGGTAAATGTGCGCTCCTGCCAGGTAATTAGACTCGTCCGCCGGAATGGGCACGCTCTTGGGCATCTCCTTGTTGATGCGTGCGTGCAAGGCGAGCTTGGCCAGCCTTTTCTCCAGGGGCATCGGGGCTGCCGAGGTGGATACCGGAGCGCTGCCGGAAGCGAAGTAGGCCGCCACCGCGACCGCCAGCAACAGCCACCCCACGATCAAGCCGAGCACGAATTTCGCCAATTTGCTCCTCCTAAACCCGTTCCAGCGCGCTGTTGGCAGATTAGCTGGACGAGATTAATACAGGCTGAACCCAGAATAAACTGGCTGCCTCCTGCGATGCCGCGCTTGGAGACTCCCTAAAAGGTCCCACTGACCCCGAATGAGCTGGCTTAACGCCGTTTCCCCGTTTTCGTCACCAAACTCCGCACTTTAGAAGGTTTTTGAACGACATTTAATCTGGGCTTCATTCCGGCTTAATTTCAGCAGCTATACTGAATGGGAATGCGTGTTTTGCTGGTCGAAGATGAGGCGAAGGTGTCCACGTTCGTCAGCCGCGGGCTGACGGCGGAGCGCTTTGCCGTGGACGTTGCCCGGGACGGCAAAACGGGCCTGGAGTTGGCCAAGACCTACGAGTACGACATCATCGTCCTCGACCTGATGCTGCCCGGGCTACCCGGCACTGAACTGCTGCGGCAATTGCGGCGCACTAACTCGAAGGTTCCGGTGTTGGTACTGACCGCTCGCGACGCCTTGGAGGACAAGGTGGCCAACTTCGAAGCCGGCGCGGACGACTACCTGACGAAGCCATTTGCCTTCGCCGAGTTGCTGGTGCGCGTCAAGGCCCTGCTGCGGCGTGGCCCGGTCAACCGTTCCAGCGTGATCCGTCTCGATAACCTGGAACTCGACCGCCTGTCTCAGCAAGTCCGGAGGGCCGGCCGCAGGATCGAACTCACCTCCAAGGAATACTCCCTGCTCGAATACATGATGTCCAATGCCGGCCGGGTGCTTTCGCGGACCATGATCATCGAGCACGTATGGGACAAGAGCTTTGACGGAATCACCAATATCGTGGACGTATACGTCCGCCACTTGCGCAATAAAGTCGATGAAACCCACGATCGCAAGCTGATCCGCACTGTGCGCGGCGTGGGCTACGTCATCAGCGATCAGGCCGAAGCATGAATACGCAGTCGCTGCGCTTCCGCATTGCCGCCTGGTACGCCATCCTGCTGGTGGGGACGGTCGTCCTGTTCGGTTTTTCAGTCTACGTAGTCCTCGATAAATACCTGGAACAAACGTTGCGTACCTCGCTGCGCCACCAGGCCAATGACATCGTTCTCAATGTCGAAAAGCTTGATCGCAAGGGAGAGTCCTGGTTCGCGAACGAGATGAACGAGGACTTCGACAACAACCACATGTTCCTGCGTGTGACGCGCGCCGGCGGCAGCGTGCTCTATGAATCGGGGATGCCCTCGGACAAAAGCTTCGATCCGGCCGCAGTGCCGCGGCTCCCCACCTCCGTGGCGCAGCCAACGTCGGCGGACCGGGCGCTGCCCGACGGACGGCGCATGATCATCGAGGCGGTGCCGCTCTCTACCCGGGACGGCTCCCGATTCGTGGTCGAGACGGGCGCTCTCTACCAGCCCATCGAGCGTACGCTGCACGGGCTGGTCATCTCGCTTGCCCTGGGACTTCCCTTCATCGTTGCCTGTTCGGTGATCGGCGGCTACTTATTGGTGAATCGCGCCTTGCGCCCGGTCAACCAGATCGCCGACCACGCCGAGCGCATCACCTCCCGCAACCTGAACGAGCGTTTGCCGATCATGCAGAGCGGCGACGAACTGGAACGGCTCTCAACTGCTTTGAACCGCATGATCGCGCGCCTGGATGAGGCCTTTCAGCACATTAACCGCTTTTCCGCCGACGTTTCCCACGAGCTGCGAACCCCGCTCACGATCCTGCGTGGAGAGCTGGAATTCATTGCCGAGCAGCAACGCCTGTCTCCCGATGTGCTCGATACCGTGGGCAGCGCGCTGGAAGAAATCGATCGCCTCTCCAAAATCGTGGAGAACCTGCTGGCCATCTCGCGGGTGGACGCCGGCGAAATCCGGATGACCCAGCAGCGCATCGATTTGGCCGAGCTGGCGCGCAGCACGGCTGAGCAGATGCAACTTCTGGCCGACGAAAAATCCATGTCGCTGCGCTATTCCCTTCAGCCCGGCGTCGAGGTGCAGGGCGATCCATCCCGCCTCAAGCAGATCCTGGTCAACCTGCTCGACAATGCCATCCGCTACACCGGGGAGTCAGGCTGGGTAGAGATTGCGGTGTACAGCGAAGGCGCCAAGGGAGTGCTGAAGATTACCGATAACGGCGTAGGCATTTCCGCCGAGGCGCTGCCTCACCTGTTCGAAAGGTTCTATCGCGCCGATAAAGCCCGCTCCCGGTACTCGGGCGGCGCGGGCCTGGGTCTCTCCATCGTGAAATCTATTTGCTCGGCGCACGGAGGGAGCATCAGCGTCAGCAGCCGGGAAGGGGAAGGAAGCTGTTTTTGGGTGGAATTGCCTCTCGCCTCGACAGCTGGCAGCGACGCGGTCCCGGAGGCCTCGCCAGATCACGCCGCCCCAGCACAGAACGACCGCTACGCCCAATTGGACCGGCGCCCCTGAAGCCGGCAGGCAGGAGGAATGGGGAAATGACCACGGCGCAAGTATTCGCTCTGTGGTGGGTCCGCCCGAGGCTGCCGGCCGCGCTAACCAAAAACTTTCAGTCGCCTGCCCTGGCCGGAGTCTCTGCCGGCACGGCCCAGCGCTGGGGCTGCGTTGCTTGCCTCAGCCTGTGCCTGGCGCTCGCCTGCCCTGTGATCATGCAGGCCCAGGTGGGAAGCAGCCTGCGCGGGGTGGTGACTAACAAATCGGGAGCCGCCCTGCCCGGCGTCCTCATTTCGTGCAAACGCCTGAGCACAAACGAGACGCGTGCGGTCACAAGCGACCGTAGCGGCTTCTACTCCGTCTCCAATCTGCAGCCGGGCAACTACCAGGTCACGGCTGCCGCACCGGGTTTCTCGCCCGCCACTGCGAACGTGACCCTGTCGGTGGGATTGGAAACGGTGGTGCAGTTCCGGCTGCAACCCGGGGGAGAACGAGGCCAAGGCAGCACAAGCGTGGTGCAAACGGCGACGCCGGGGATGGGTGGGCTCGTAACCTCAAAAACAGTACGCGATCTGCCCACCAACGGGCGCGACTGGACGCAGGCGGCAACGCTGCAGGCGGGAGTAGCTTCCGTGCGCACCCAGCCCGATGCCGCCAACACCAACTCCGGGCGTGGCCAGCGCGGCTTCGGCGCGCAGATCAGCGTTTCCGGGGGGCGGCCGCAGCAGAACAATTACCTGCTGGACGGCATCAGCATCAACGACTATGCCAACGCCGCTCCCGGTAGCGTACTAGGAGGGGACCTGGGGGCGGATGCGGTGGAAGAGTTCTCCGTGGTAACCAGCAACTACCCTGCCGCGTATGGACGCTCCTCGGGCGGGATCATCAACGCCGTCACCCGTTCGGGCAGCAACACGCTGCACGGCACCGTCTACGAGTTTCTGCGCAACAGCGCACTCGACACGCGTAACTTTTTCGACACGACTAAGCCGCCGTTCCGCCGCAATCAGTTCGGCGCCTCCGCGGGCGGCCCCATCCGACCCGACACCACCTACTTTTTCGGCAACTATGAAGGCATTCGCCAGTCCCTGGGCACCACCCATGTGGATACAGTTCCATCGCTGGCGGCGCGCAACGGCCAGCTCTCCAGCGGCGCGGTCGCCGTGGATCCCCAAATTGCGCGCTACTTGCAGTTTTATCCGCTGCCCAACGGGCCCATTCTGCCGCCCGGCGACACCGGGATTTTCACTTTCTCCGGCCAGCAGGTGACTTCCGAGAATTACTTCACCACCCGGCTGGACCACAGACTTCGCGCTGACGACAGTCTGTCGGGCACCTACGTCTTCGACAACTCGCACACCGTGCAGCCGGACCCGCTGGATACCAAGCTGACCGGCATCCAGAGCCGTCGCCAGTTGTTCACCCTCCTGGAAACGCACCGCTTCTCGCCGCAGACGCTGAACTCGCTGCGGCTGGGTTTTAACCGGGTTGTGGCGCTCATCGGACAGACCCCGGGCGCCATCAGTCCCCTGGCCGGAGACACTTCGTTGGGCTTTCTGCCCGGTCACACCGCGGGAGGAATCAGCGTCCTGGATTTGACCGACTTTGCCGGCGGGCTGGGCGCGGCCTCGGTCTTCAATTTTCACTGGAACTCGATCCAGGCCTACGATGATGTTTCCTTCACCCGCAACAATCACTCGCTGCGCGTTGGCTTTTCTGTGGAGCGCATGCGCGACAATATGCTGGCCGCCAGTAATCCCGGGGGGGTGTTCAATTTCCACTCGCTCAGCGACTTCCTCACCAATCGCCCGTTCTCGCTCGATGTCACGCTGCCCGGCACTCTCTCGCCGCGCAACCTGCGGCAGACCATGCTGGCGGCTTACGCTCAGGATGACCTGCGCTGGACTCGGAACCTGACGGTGGACCTGGGAGTGCGCTACGAAATGGCCACCGTGCCCAGCGAGGTCCACGGCAAGCTTTCTACCCTGCGTCATCTCACCGACGCGCTGCCGCACCTGGGCGACCCATACTTTGCGAATCCCACTACGCGCGACTTCGAACCGCGTCTGGGTGTGGCCTGGGACCCGCGGGGCACGGGCAAGGTGTTGGTGCGAGGTGGATTCGGGATTTTCGACGTGCTTCCCCTGCCCTATGAATTCGAACTGTTATCCCTGTTCGCCGCGCCCTATTTCGCCCTGGGTACTCCCACCAACCTGCCCCCCGGTTCTTTCCCCCAGCAGGCGGTCGCGATTGCCGAAACGAACCGCAATGCCTTGCGCAACATTTACGTTCAACCCGATCCATCGCGTAACTATGTAATGCAGTGGAACCTCAACCTGGGGTTTCAGCCCGCCGGCGGTTGGACTGCCCTGGTGGGATACGTGGGATCGCGCGGCATCCATCAGCCTTTTCGCGTGGACGACACCAATATCGTACTGCCGCGGTTAACGCCGGCCGGCTACCTGTGGCCGAGCCCGGCGGGCAGCGGGCAGAAGCTGAATCCGAACGTGGGACGGCTTGACGGGCTGTGGTGGAAGGGCGACTCCTACTACGATGCCCTGCAGCTGCAGTTAAAGAAGGCGGCCAGTCACGGATTCCAGGGGCAGGTCTCCTATACATTCGCCAAGAGCATTGACACGGGTTCGGCCACCATTGCCGGCGATCAGTTCGGCAACTCGGTCTCAAGTTTGCCCTGGTTCGACCTGCGCCTGAATCGCGGGCTCTCCGACTTCGACACGGCCCAGAATCTTTCCATTCACTTCACCTGGGACTTCCCGATGGGCGCCTCCGGCGGCAGGACCGGCGTGCTGCTCTCGGGCTGGCAACTTGGGGGTAACTACCAGGCGAGCACGGGCTCGCCCTTTACGGTGGTGATCGGAGGCGATCCGCTCGGCCTCAACAACACCGACCCGTACGACGTTCCCGACCGCCTCATGGGAGGAAGCTGCGACCAACCGATCAATGCTGGCAATCCTTTCCAATATCTGAAGCTGCAATGCTTCACCTTCCCGCAGCCCGGCACATTGCGGGGCAATGCCGGTCGCAATTCGATCATCGGTCCGGGCCTCTCCAACCTCGACATGTCGCTGTTCAAGAACACGAACCTGAAGCGGATTTCCGAGCGGCTGGTCGCACAATTCCGGGTGGAGGCGTTCAACGTTTTCAACCGCAGCAACTTCGCCCCGCCGCTGGACCATCGCAGCATCTTCGACGCCAGCGGGAATCTCGTTCCCGGCGCAGGTCTCATCAATTCCACGGCGACACCGTCGCGCCAGATTCAGTTTGGATTGAAGTTCATCTGGTAGGGTTACGTGGTTCGCGGCCAGGCCGGAACCCAGGAGCCCACATGCCGAGAAGTTCTGCCTACGCCGCCGAGCGCGCCGACCAGCGCAATGCTGTGATCGCCGCGTTTTTGGGCTGGACGCTGGACGCCTTCGACTTCTTCATCCTGGTGATGGTGATCCACGCCGTGGCTGCCGACCTGCACCGTTCCATTCCGGCCATCGCGCTCACCCTGACCGCCAGCCTGGCCACGCGCCCTATCGGCGCCCTGATTTTCGGCCTTATGGCCGACCGCTACGGCCGCCGTTTGCCGCTCATGCTCGACATCGTGCTCTATTCCGTGGTCGAGTTCCTCTCCGGCCTGGCGCCATCCTATCGAATCTTCCTCATTCTCCGCCTGGTCTACGGGATCGGGATGGGGGGTGAGTGGGGCCTGGGAGCCTCGCTCGCCATGGAGTCCATCCCGCCCAAGTGGCGCGGACTAGTATCCGGATTGCTCCAGGAAGGCTACGCTGCCGGCTACCTGCTGGCCGCGCTGGCCTACTTCTTCGTTTTTCCGCACTGGGGCTGGCGCCCCATGTTCTTCATCGGCGGACTCCCCGCTTTGCTGTCGCTCTTTATCCGCGCCAAGGTCAAGGAGAGCCGTGTCTGGCAACAATCGCGCACGCACTGGACCGCTTACCGGCGGGCCCTGGCCGGCCACTGGCGGCTCCTTCTCTACTTGATCGTGCTGATGACGGCCATGAACTCGATGTCGCACGGCACCCAGGATCTCTATCCCACCTTCCTCACCCGCCACTACCATTTCAGCGTGCGCACGACCGCCACCATCACCATGATCTCGATGGTGGGCGCAATCTGTGGAGGCCTGTTTTTCGGCCGCATTTCCGATTTCCTGGGTCGCCGCCGCGCCATGGTGACCGCCGCCGTGGCCGGCGCCTGCCTGATTCCCTTGTGGATCCTGGTACCCAGGA
>JAMXLI010000116.1 GCA_024281115.1 Terriglobales bacterium
CGCTTGAGGTCTCCTGGGCGGGCACGGTGGCAGTGCCGGTCGGGTCCTTAGCGGCAAGCAGTGAGATGCGCGCCCACTTTGCCTTGTTTCTCGAGTTCCGCGGCGGCAAGATCCTGCGCCAGCGCAATTACGATTGCTTCGACCCGTGGTGACGGCGGCTGACTCCGCGCGAGTACGGGGCTCGGGTTGATGGTGGTCAGGGCTTCAGGGCATACGATGCGGCCATCGGGCCGGCGCCTGCCTGGTATTTCCGAGCGCGGACCAGTTCCGCGACCTGCCGGATGTGGCCCAGATCGTGAAGCGCCCACTCATGCAACATCTGGGCCAGCGTGATCTCGCCGAACTCGCGGTGTAGCGCCATACGCCCGCCTGCGCCCTTCGGCAGTTGGCGTAGAAACTTGAGGTTGTTCTTGCGGTTCTCCTCGAACTGGCGACAGGCTTCCTTGGGATCGGCCCCGCGATACAGGTCGAGGTACATTTGCGCATCGTCAGATTCGAATTCGGGGCGTGTTTCGGCCATAAACCGTTCGAGGCGCATCCGGTAGCAGTGGCTCTCGGAATGAGCAAGATGCGCCAGCACTTCGGCCACGGAGAAGCGCTCCTGAGCCGGTTTCCAGCGAGCATCTTCTTCGGTCAGTTCGGTCATGAGGCCGCGAAGAATTCCCGGTGATGCCGCCAGAAATTCCAGGCAGGGAAGTCCATTTCCAGCCATGGCTTATCCTACGCTCCAAAAAGGATGGTGCGCGGCGGCAGGATCCTGCCCGGCAACCATCGCCTGGCGCCGACTCGATCGTGCCTAGGAGATGTACTCGCGAATGTACTCATCGCGGGAGGCCGCCAACTCCTGCGCTGTTCCATCGAAGATGATTTTCCCATCGCGGAGCAGGATGAAACTGGTGCGCACCTCCTGGCTGCCCGGGGGGAGGGGGCGCATCTCATTGGCCTGCTGGTCGAACTTATGAGTGGCCATCACGAAGGCATCCTGCAGCCGATGCGTCACCAGCAGGGATGTGGTGTGGTAAACGTCGCGTTGTTTCAGGATGAGCTCGATGATGGTGGTTGAGGTCACCGGGTCCAGGCCTCCGGTGGGTGAATCGTAGAGCAGGATCTCCGGCCGGGTCACGATAGCGCGGGCGATGGCGACCCGCCGGCGCATGCCGCCGGAAAGCTCGGCGGGAAACATGTCCAGCGTGTGCTCCAGTTCCACGAAGCGGAGCGCCTCGCGCACCCGCCCCTCGGTTTCCTCTTCCGGCACGTTCTCCTCGATCAGGCGGTAAGCCACGTTCTCGCGCACCGTCAGCGAATCGAAGAGCGCGCCTTCCTGGAACACCATTCCGATGCTGCGGCGCAGTTCGAACAGTTCCTCCTCCTTCATGCGCGCGACATCCTGGCCAAGCACGTAGATGGAGCCCCGGTCCGGCCGCAGCAGCCCCAGGGCAAGCTTGAGAATCGTGCTCTTGCCGGCGCCGGCCACCCCGAACAGGGCCTTCGTCTCGCCCCGCTCCACGGCGAAGGAGATGCCGTCGAGCACGCATTTGCCCTGGAAGCTGATGGAAACATCCTCAAAGGCGACCGCAATCCCGGCCGGAGGCGGCGCAATGGCGGCAGGATCGTACACGGGCACAATGGGCTGCGGCATGGGCGCTTAGTGGAGCAGGGGTAGTAGTAACTGGGCCACGAAATAGTTGACGATCAGAATCATCACCGAGGCCGCCACGACCGCTTGCGTGGTGGCGCGACCGACACCCTGGGTGCCGCCGGTGGCGGAGATGCCGTAGTAACAGCCGATGGTGGCCACCAGGAAACCGAACAGGCCCGGCTTCAGCAGGACCATGAATACATCGCCGAACATCAGGTTCTGGTAAGCGTTGTTCCAGTACTGGCGCGAGTCGAGGTGAAGAAACAGCCGCGCCACCGCCCATCCGCCGGCCAGTCCGGTCAGGTCCGAGATGATGGTCAGGAAAAACAACATCACCGTTGTGGCCAGCATGCGCGGCGTGACCAGCTTCTTGTAGGGGTCGGTGCCGAGCGCGCGCATGGCATCAATCTGCTCGGTCACCTTCATCGAACCCAGTTCGCTGGCCATGCCGGAGGCGTTCCGGCCCGCCACCATCAGGCCGGTAAGCACGGGGCCGAGCTCGCGCACCATGGAAATGGAGACGAGTTGACCGGTCAGGGAAAGGGAGCCGAATTGTTGCAGCGTGCGGGAGGCGTTCACCGCCAGCACCGCGCCGGTGAAGAAGCCGGTCAGGATCACGATGGGCAACGAGCCCACCCCGATGAAGTCGGCCTGCTGCAACGTATCCGCGATATAACGGGGAGGCCGGAAAACGTTGGCGACCGAGCGCCAGCTCAGCTGGGAATACTCCTGGACGGCCAGCACGAACTGCTTGGCGTAATCGGTGGGCGAAAGAAATTCCATGCCGGCGAGTCCGCACGCGCGGACCTGCCTCGCACTATAGCAGATGGGGATTTCTGCGCAGGCGCGGGACAGCAGGCGCGACTATTCGCGCCCGCGCTTGCGGATCTCGATGTTCAAGCGCTTGATTTTCTGGTTCAACGTGGAGAGCGGCACATGAAACTTCTCCGCCGCCTCGGTCTGGTTCCAATTGCACTTCTCGAGCATGTCGCTGATGATGCGGCGCTCGCAATCCTCCACGATGTCGAACAGCGAGGCGTCAGCACGGTGCTCCAGGCCGTTCAGCGGACCACCACGCCCGCACATGCTTTCGGGCAGCAACTCCGGCCCGATCGTTGCGCCCGAGGACAGCACCACCGCCCGCTCCACCACGTTTTCCAGTTCGCGCACATTCCCCGGCCAGGAGTAATTCACCAGCGCGGCCATGACCTCGGGCGTGACCTGGCGCAGGGCCTGGCCGTTTTCCTGGGCAAACTTCTTGAGGAAGAATTCGATCAGCAGGGGAATGTCTTCCCGCCGGCGGCGCAGCGGCGGCAGATCAATGGTGATCACGTTCAAACGGTAAAACAGATCTTCGCGGAACTTGCCCTCGCGCACCAGTTGCTTCAGGTCCACGTTGGTGGCGGCGATGATGCGTACATCCACCTGGACTTCCTGAACACCGCCCAGGTGCATGAAGCGGCGGTCCTGCAGCACGCGCAAAATCTTGCTCTGCGTGTCCAGTCCCATGGTGCCGATCTCGTCCAGGAAGAGCGTGCCGCGGTCGGCGACTTCGAAGAGTCCCTTTTTCGAAGCGATGGCGCTCGTGAAGGCGCCTTTCACGTGCCCGAACAATGTGCTCTCCAGCAGCTCCGAAGGCATGGAGCCCGCGTTCACCGGCACAAAGGCGCGGTCCGCGCGCGGGGAGTTGGCGTGAATGGCCTTGGCAATCAGCTCCTTGCCCGTCCCGCTCTCGCCCTGCAGCAGCACGGTGGAGCGGCTGGGCGCCACCTGCGCCACCAGGTCGAAGATGCGCAGCATGGGCTCGCTCTTGCCCACGATGTTCTCGAAGTTGTAGCGCTGCTTGAGCGCGCGCTTGAGTTGAACGTTCTCTTCTTCGGCCCGCCGCCGGGCGACGGCCGTGCGCACGTCGGCCAGCAGCTTGTCGTTGTCCCAGGGCTTCTGGACGAAATTGACGGCGCCCGCCTGCATCGCCAGCACCGCGTTTTCGAGGGTCCCGTACGCGGTAATCATGACCACCGAGAGCTGGGGATCGCGTCCGTGGATCTCCTTCAGGATTTCCAGGCCGTCGCGCCCCGGCAGCGCAAGATCGAGCAGCACCAGGTCAAAGGGGCGCTGGCCCAGGCGCTGCAGTCCCTCTTCGCCGCTGCCCGCCGTCTCCACCGCGTATCCTTCGAGTTCCAGCAGGGTCTGCAGAGACTCGCGGATGCTCTCCTCGTCGTCAATGATCAGCACGACGCCGGCGCCGCTGCCCTGCATCTCAGCCGGTGTGCGCCGCGATATGACTGCCGCTTCAGACATTCCCCATGCCTCTCAAAATCACTCGCCTCATGCGTGCATCGCGTTCCCCACCATGGGGAACTCCAGGTGGAACGTGGTTCCTTCC
>JAMXLI010000117.1 GCA_024281115.1 Terriglobales bacterium
TGGAAATGGTGCGTTTCGGCTCCAGCGGCACGGAGGCCACCATGCACGCCGTGCGCCTGGCGCGCGCCGCCACCGGCCGCGACAAGATCATCAAGTTCGAGGGCGCTTACCATGGGCTGCACGACACCGCTCTGGTCAGCGTGAAGCCGCACGCGCCGGACTTCGGCGATCTCCATGCGCCCACCTCGGTGCCCGGCGGGCTGGGCGTGCCCAAAGCCAGCCTGGCCAACGTGCCGGTGGCCACCTTCAACGACCTGGATAGCGTTGAGCTGCGCTTCCGCGAGAATCCCGGCGCGGTGGCCGCGGTCATTCTCGAACCGATCCTGATGAACGTCGGCCTATGCTTGCCGCAGCCCGGTTTCCTGCAGGGCTTGCGCGAGCTCTGCGACAAGAATGGCGCCCTGCTCATCTTCGACGAAGTGAAAACCGGGGCCAAGCTCGGCTGGGGCGGCGCTTCGGAGTACTTCGGTGTGCGTCCCGACATGATCTGCCTGGCCAAGTCCATTGGCGGCGGATTGCCTTTGGCCGCCTTCGGCGCCAGCAAGGCCGTGATGGACCTGATCTCGCAGCACAAGGTCTTCCACGGCGGCACCTACAACACCAACCCTGTCTCCATGGCCGCGGGGCTCGCCACCTTCCGCCAGGTGCTCACCCGCGAGAACTACGCCCACGTGGACAAGCTGAGCAAGAAACTGACCGAGGGCTACCGCAAGATTGTGGCCCAGTCGGGCTTGCAGGGCTATGTGGCGCAAGCCGGCGCTAACGGCGCGCTCATGCTGTATCCCCGGGAGATCCGCAATTACCGCGATTGGCTCGCCGTGGACGTGGACCTGTGGCGGCAGTACTGGTTCGCCATGGTCAATCGCGGTGTCATGGCGCAGCCCTACTGGTGGGACGAGCAGTGGACCATCAGCGTGGCCCATACCGAGGCGGATATCGAAAAGCACCTGGCCGTCTTCGCCGAGGTGGCGCCGGCATTGGCCGAGGCCCAGCAGGAGAAGCTGGCCGTGGCCGCGCGGTAGGCAAGCCTTGTCGTCCACGACGAATGCGGCCCAGCCCCTGGTCGCCCGAAGCGCAGGCGACGCGCCGGACGCGCCTCACCTCAAGCGCGTTCTCGGCCGCTGGGACCTGGTGCTGTTGTTCGTCGTGGCCGTCTTCAACCTGAACGTGGTGCCGTCCATCGCCGCCAATGGCGGCGTGACCGTCTGGCTGTGGATGATTTCGCTGGCGCTTTTCTTCTGGCCGCAGGGCATCGCCGTCATCGAACTGGCGCACCGCTATCCCGGCGAAGGCGGCGTCTACTTGTGGGCCAAGGAAGTGTTTGGCGACTTCCACGGCTTCTTGTCGGGTTGGTGCTACTGGACCAACAACATGATGTACGTGCCCACCGTCATGCTCTATTTCGTGGGCGTATCCGTATTCGTGCTGGGGCCCAGCCATCACGCGCTCGCCGACAAAAAATCCTTCGCGCTGGGCGCGTCCCTGGCGCTGTTCGCCGTGCTGGTGGTGCTGAACGTGGTGGGACTCGGGGTGGGGAAGTGGATCAACAACGTGGGCGCGATCGGCACCTTTGTGGCGGCCGCCGTGCTCATCGGCCTGGGGGTGGTGGTTTGGCTGCGTTTCGGCACCACGGTCACCGCCGCCGATTTCCGCATCCCGCCCAACCCGCGCTTCATGCTGAACTCGTTCGGCGTGATCTGCTTCGGCCTGGTGGGACTGGAACTGGCCTCGGTCATGGGCGACGAGATCCGCGATCCGCGGCGCACTTTGCCGGGCGCGGTAGCCGGTGGCGGGCTCATTTCCGGCGTGCTCTACATCGGCGCGACGCTCACCCTGCTGGTGGCCGTCAGCAAGTCCGAGATCAGCGTGCTCCAGGGCATCGTGCAGGCGGTCAGCCATCTGGCGACGCGCGTCGGTGTGGCCTGGATTGTGGCTCCGTTTGCGCTCATGCTCAGCATTTCCATCGCCGGCATCGGCTCCGCCTGGTTGGCGGGTTCGGCGCGCATCCCCTTTGTCGCCGGCCTCGACCGCTATCTGCCGGCGTGGCTCGGGAAGGTGCACCCGCGCTACTCCACCCCCTACGCCGCGCTCATCGTGCACGCGCTGGTTTCCGCCGTGCTGGTGGTGCTGAATTTTGCCGGCTCCGGCGTGCAGGAAAGTTTTCAGAAGCTGCTTTCATTGGCCGTGGTCCTGCAACTGGTGCCCTTCCTGTACGTTTTTGGGGCGCTGCTCAAGATTGCGGCCCGCTATGTTCCCGGCGAGGGCCGCTATCGCCGCGGCACCCTGCTGGCCGCCGGTGTCAGCGGCCTGCTGACCACGATTCTTGGAATCGTGCTGGCGTTTTTCCCCGCGCAGCAGATCACCTCGCTGCGCTCCTACGAGATTTGGATGGTTGGCGGCACGCTGTTTTTCGTTGGACTGGCGGCGTTTTTCTTCTTTGTTTACGGCCGCCGCAAGGCGCTGGCTCCGCTGCCCCCGCGGGCGGCCTGAACGCGAAGCAGGAGGTCTTATGGCAACTGCGACTAAACCGAATGTGCGCACCTACCAGATGTACGTGAACGGCAAGTGGGTGGACAGCAAGAGCGGCAAAACTTTTCCGGTGTACGACCCCTCCACCGAAGAGGTCATCGCCTACGTCCCCGACGCCGGCCCCGACGACGTGGACCGCGCCGTGCAGGCGGCGCGCGCCGCCTTTGACGAGGGCGCGTGGCGCTCCACCACCGCTCAGGAGCGTGGGCGCCTGCTCTTCAAGCTGGCCGAGAAGATCCGCCAGAACACCGCCTTCCTCGCCGAGCTGGAGACGCGCAACTCCGGCAAGCCCATCGTGGAGGCGGAATACGACGTGGGCGACGTGGCCACCTGCTTCGAGTATTACGGCGGCCTGGCGACCAAGGTGGTCGGCTACGTCAATCCCGTGCCCGACAACGCCCTCAGCCTCTCCATGAAGGAGCCGGTGGGCGTGGCCGGCCAGATCATTCCCTGGAATTACCCGCTGCTCATGGCGGCCTGGAAGCTCGCGCCCGCCCTGGCCGCCGGCTGCACCTGTGTGCTGAAGCCCGCCGAGCAGACCCCGCTCACCATTCTCGAAGTAGCCAACTGGTTCGAGGAAATCGGCCTGCCCCCAGGCGTGGTCAACATCGTCACCGGCTACGGCGAAACCGCCGGAGCTCCCCTGGTGGCGCATCCCGGGGTGGACAAAGTCGCTTTCACCGGCAGCGCCGCCGTCGGCAAGCTCATCGTCAAGGCCGCCGCCGATACCGTCAAGCGCGTCACCCTGGAGCTCGGCGGCAAGTCTCCCAACATCTTCTTCGCCGATGCCGACTTCGAGGCGGCGGTGGACGGCGCGCTCTTCGGCGTCTTCATCAACCAGGGCGAAGTGTGCTCCGCCGGCAGCCGCATCCTCGCGGAGAAGCCGATCTACAAGAAATTCGTGGACGCCATGTGCGAGAAGGCGAAGAAGATCAAGCTTGGTCCCCCACTCGAGCGCGAAACCAAGATGGGGCCGGTGGTCAGCAAGGAACAATACGATCGCGTGCGCTCCTACCAGGACGTGGGCAAGAAGGAGGCCAAGCTGGCCGCCGGCGGCGGCCGCCCCGCGGGCCTGGGCAAGGGCTACTACGTCGAGCCCACCATTTTTTACGACGTGGACAACAGCGCCAAGATCGCGCGCGAGGAGATCTTCGGGCCCGTCGCCGCCGTCATCCCCTTCGAGGGCGAGCAGAACGCGCTCAAGATTGCCAACGACACGCCTTACGGCCTGGCCGCCGCCGTCTGGACGCGCGACATCTTCAAGGCCATGCGCGCCGTCAAGTCGCTGCGTGCCGGCATCGTCTGGGTGAACCACATGCAGCCCACTTACGTGGAAGCTCCCTGGGGCGGCTTCAAGCAGTCCGGGTTCGGCCGCGAACTCGGCCCCTGGGGCATCGAGGAGTACCTGGAGACCAAGCAGGTGCACATCAACCTGAACGAACAGCCCATCGGGTGGTACTGAGATGAGCGCCATTCGTCTGGTCACCCCCATTCCCGGCCCGCGCTCGCAGCAGTTGGCGCAACGGCGCGCTGCCGCCCTGCCCCGCGGCATCCACCTGGGCACGCCCATGTACGTTGCCCGCGCCCAGGGCGCCGTCCTCGAAGACGTGGACGGCAACCGCTTCCTCGATTTCGCCGGCGGCATCGGCTGCCTCAACGTGGGACACAACGCGCCCGCCGTCGTCGCCGCCATTCACGAGCAGGTGGACCGCCACATGCACACCTGCTTCCAGGTCAGCCCCTACGAAAGCTACGTGCGCCTGGCCGAGCGCTTGAACCAGCTCACCCCCGGCAACTTTCCCAAGAAAACGATTCTGGTGAACACCGGCGCGGAAGCCATCGAGAACGCGGTCAAGATCGCGCGCTCGCACACCGGACGTCCCGGCGTCATCGCCTTCGAGGACGCCTTCCACGGCCGCACCATGCTCGCGCTCTCGCTCACCAGCAAAACGCATCCCTACAAGGCCGGCTTTGAGCCTTTTCCCGGCGATGTGTATCGCGTCCCCTTCGCCTACTGCTACCGCTGTTCCTACTCGCTCAAGTATCCCGAGTGCGGTGTCTACTGCGCCCACCACCTGGAGGACACCTTCAAGCGCGTGGTGGCGGCCGAGTCGGTGGCCGCCGTGATTGCCGAGCCGGTGCTCGGCGAAGGCGGCTTTGTTGCGCCCCCACCCGAGTTCTTCCGCATCGTGGCCGAGATCTGCCGCAGGCACGGCATCCTCTTCATCGCCGACGAGGTGCAGACCGGCTTTGGACGCACCGGCGCGTTGTTTGCCTGCGAGCGCTACGGCATTGAGCCCGACCTGATCTGCACCGCCAAGTCGCTGGGCGGCGGCCTGCCCATCGCCGCCGTTACCGGCCGCGCCGAGATCATGGATGCCCCCGGCCCCGGTGGCCTGGGCGGGACCTTCGCCGGCAACCCCGTCGCCTGCGCCGCCGCTCTCGCCGTGCTCGACACCTTCGATCGCGACCGGCTCTCCGAGCGCGCCAACGCCATCGGCGACCGCTTCTCCCGCCGCGCCCGCGAATGGCAACAGGCCTTCCCCATGATCGGCGACGTGCGCGGCCTGGGCGCCATGCAGGCGCTGGAACTGGTGCGTTCCCGCGATACCCGCGAGCCCGCCGATGAGGAAGTGAAGCAGATCACCCGTTATTGCTACGAGCACGGGCTCATCGTCATCAATGCGGGCAGCTACAACAACGTCATCCGTCTGCTGGTTCCGCTTACCATTCCCGACGAGCAGTTCGAGGAAGGACTGGACGTGCTCGCCGCCGGCTTGCAGGCGGTGCTCGGTGCCAAGGAGTCGGTCGTCGTCGGCCGGAGCTGACGGCCGCAGGAAGAGTAGGCTTCTCGTTAGCGGCCCGCGCAGGATGGGCTTCAGCCCTGGGAGGAAACGGAGAGGCTTCAGCCTCCGTGGGGAAGAGCGGGCCTTCAGGCCCGCGTTTCCGGCCCGCGCTTGAAGGGGCTTCAGCCCCGGTTCAGGAAGGTTTTGCATGACCACAACACCGACGCAAACCATCACCGTGCGCAACTACGTGAGCGGACGCTGGCTCGCGCCCGATTCCTCTCCCTACCAGGAGGTGATCAACCCCGCCACCGGGGAAGCCATCGCCCACGTGCCCCTTTCCACCGCCGCCGATGTCGCCGCCGCCATTGAGGGCGCGGCCGCCGCCTTTCCCGCCTGGCGCCGCACCCCGCCGGAAGACCGCATCCAGTACCTGTTCAAACTGAAGCAGCTCCTCGAGGAGCACCTCGACGAACTCGCCCGCATCATCACCACCGAGAACGGAAAGACGCTCGCGGAAGCCAAGGGCGAGCTGCGCCGCGCCATCGAAAACGTGGAAGTTGCCTGCGGCATTCCCACCATGATGCAGGGCCGCGTGCTCGAAGACGTAGCCCGCGGCATTGACGAAACCATGATTCGCCAGCCGCTGGGCGTCGTCGCCGCCATCACTCCTTTCAATTTTCCGGCGATGATTCCGTTCTGGTTTCTGCCCTACGCCATCGCCTGCGGCAATACCTTCGTGCTCAAGCCCTCTGAGCGCGTGCCCCTCTCCATGCTGCGCGCCTTCGAACTGATGGAAGCGCTTGACCTTCCCCCCGGCGTCCTTACCCTGGTGAACGGTGGAAAAGCCGCGGTGGACGCGCTGCTCGAGCATCCCCTGGTGCGCGCCATCAGCTTTGTCGGCTCCACGCCCGTGGCCCGCTACATCTATGCCAAGGCTTCGGAGCACGGCAAACGCGTGCAGTGCCAGGGCGGCGCCAAAAATCACGTGATCGTCCTGCCCGACGCGGACATGCCTTCAGCCACGCAGATCATCGCCGACAGCGCCTTTGGCTGCGCCGGCCAGCGTTGCCTGGCTGTTTCCGTGGCCGTGGCTGTGGGCGAAGCCCAGAAGACGTTTCGCGATGCCATCGCCGAGGCCGCCTCCTCCATGCGCGTGGGCTTCGGTCTCGAGCCCGACGTGCAGATGGGCCCCGTCATCACCCGCGAGAGCAAGACGCGCATCGAGGCCCTGGTGGAGCGCGGCGCCCAAGAGGGCGCGCAGCTCCTGGTGGACGGCCGCAAGCCGCGCATTCCCCGCTACGACTCGGGAAATTTTGTTCGTCCCACCGTGTTCGATCGCGTGCCGCCGGATGGCGAACTGGCCAGTACCGAAATCTTTGGGCCGGTGCTCAGCCTCGTCCCCGCCCGCGACGTGGACGAAGCCATCGCCATTCTGGCTCGCAGCCCCTATGGCAACCAGGCTTCGCTGTTCACCTCCAGCGGCGCGGCGGCGCGCAAATTCCGCTACGAGGCCCCCGCGGGCAACATCGGCATCAACATCGGCGTCGCCGCTCCCATGGCCTATTTCCCCTTCAGCGGCTGGAAGCAGAGCTTCTTCGGCGCTCTGCACGCCCAGGGCAACGATGCTATCGAGTTCTACACCGATAAGAAGGTCGTCATCGAACGCTGGATCCAGGAGCACAGCAGGAAATTCTGAAAGCCGCGGCCGGCTCCGTCGCACGCCCCGGCCGTGAAACAGGAACTGAGCGAGGACTGTATATGCCTGACGTCAAGCAGCAATACAAAGACCACGTGATCACCAGCTTTCTGAAGTCGGTTTCGCCCGTGGTAGTGGACCGGGCGCAGGGCGCGGTCATCACCGATCCCGCCGGCCGCGAGTACCTCGATTGCTTTGCCGGCATTTCCGTCGTGAACGCCGGGCACAACCATCCCCGCGTGATCGCGGCCGCCAAGGCGCAGATGGACAAGGTCGTGCACTGCTCCTCCTATCTCTACCACTGCCAGCCTGTGGCCGACCTGGCGGAGAAGCTCGCCCACCTCGCGCCCCGCGGCCTCAGCAAGACTTTCTTCGGCAACGGCGGCGCAGAAGCCATTGAAGGCGCGCTCAAGCTCGCCCGCCTCTACACCGGCAAGCCCGAGCTGATTGCCCTGCAGATGAGTTTTCACGGCCGCAGCTGGGGCGCGTTGAGCGTCACCGGCAACTGGGGCCGCAAGAAGCGCGGCGGGCCCTACGCCCCCGGCGTGGCCTTCGCCCCCGCGCCTTATACCTTCCGCTCGCCTGGGCGCGATCCGGAAGAGTGCGTGCGCCGCTGCGTCCGCGCCCTCGAAGACGTGATTCGCTTCGACACTGCCGGCGACATCGCCGCCTTTATCGCCGAGCCGGTGATGGGCGAAGGCGGCATCATCGTGCCCCCGCCCACGTATTTCCGCGAAATCAAGAAGGTGCTCGATCAGCACGGCATTCTCATCATCGCCGACGAGGTGCAGAGCGGTTTCGGGCGCACCGGCAAGATGTTCGCCATTGAGCATTACGGCGTCGTGCCCGATATTCTGGTCACCGCCAAGGGAATTGCGGATGGCTTCCCGCTCAGCGCCTTCACCACGCGCCCCGAAATTGCCGACGCCTTCAAGCCCGGCGATCATCTTTCCACCTTCGGCGGAAACCCGGTTTCCTGCGCGGCCGCCCTCGCCAATATCGCGGTGATCGAGGAGGAAAACCTCTGCGAACGCTCGAGCGAGCTGGGAAAGCGCGCCCTGTCGCGCTTGCAGGCCGCGGCCCGGAACTCCCCGCTGGTGGGCGAGGTGCGCGGCCTGGGCTTGATGATTGGCGTCGAGCTGGTCAAGGACGCGGAGCTCACCCCCGCCGCCGCCGAGGCCGAAGCGGTCAAGGATTTCTGCCTGCGCCACGGCGTGCTGGTGGGCGTGGGCGGCGTCTACGGCAACGTCGTCCGCGTTCAGCCGCCCCTGGTCATCTCTCAGGAGCAGCTCGACCGCGCCCTCGACGTCATCGCGCAGGGGCTGGCGGAGGTCGCCGGCCCTAAGAAAGTCGCCGGCGAAAACACGGTTCGCGCCGCCGGCTGAGGTTTGCCGATTCTCACAGCGGCGCGGACCCGCGGCTCGTCCGCGCCCACACAGCGCATCAATTCCCCAGCCGTCTGTATTTTTCCAGCACGGCGCGCAGCCGGTCGTGGGGCAGCGCGATCACGCGGTGGTTCCGGATCCCCACCATGGTTTTCGCCGCCACCAGCGCGTTGATTTCCGCTTCTTCCACCGCCTGCACCGTCGCTTCAAACAGCGGGTCGAGCTGGTCGTTCGACATCATCTCCGGCCGCGTCGTCTTTTTGGCGTCGAACGCACCCGGGTTGGCGGTGGAGAAGGCGATGAAGATGTCGCCCGAGCCGTTCCCCGCCGTGCTGCCGTTGCGGCCCAATCCCAGCGTCGCCCGGCGCGCGATGCGCTTCATCTGGTGGGGCAGCAGGGGCGCGTCCGTCGCCACCACCACAATGATCGAGCCGTTGTCCCGCCCGTAGGCGGGCTGCTCGGGAATCTCCCGCCCTACCGGCGCTCCCGCGACCCGCAGTTCGTGCCGGCTGCCGTGGTTACACTGCAGCAGCACGCCCACCGTGTAGCCGCCCTTGCGCTCCGGAATCTTGCGCGACGCCGTGCCGATTCCGCCCTTGAATTCGTAGCAGACCATCCCAGTGCCGCCGCCCACGTTGCCTTCCGCCACCGGGCCCGGACGCGCATTGTCCAGCGCGGCAAAAACGTGCTCGGGGTGGACGTGAAAGCCGTTCACGTCGTTCAGCCACCCATCCCAGGTTTCCGCCACCACCGGCAGCGACCACCAGTACTCCGAATCTTTGGGCTGGCCTTTCTTCACCCGCCACGCGATTACCGCGTCGCGCACCACGCCTACACTGTGCGTGTTGGTGATCATCACCGGGCCTTCCAGGAAGCCGGACTCCTCCACCCACGTCGTGCCCGTCATCTCCCCGTTGCCGTTCTCCGTGAACCAGCCCGCGAACACGGGGTCGCTGCTCTCCCGTCCGCGCGGCAACACGGCCGTCACCCCGGTGCGCACCGGGCCCACGCCGACCTTCAGTTCGCCTTCCCCGGATATCAGCGTGGTGTGGCCCACCTCCACGCCTTTCACATCCGTGATGGCGTTCAGCGGCCCGGGCGTGCCTTCGAAAGGAACTCCCAGGTCCCGCGCCCGCGGCGCCGTTTGCGCCCCGCAGAACGAAACCGACCACAGCAACGCGATCGCAGTAAACACCGTTCTCCCCATTCCATGGCCCTCCGCCAAAGACCGGACAGTGTACACGGCGCCCCCCGTGGGGCAACCTTGCGCCTGCCCTCCTGCTCAGATTAAGGGCGTCCAGTGCTGCCGGCCATGGCGGCGGGAGGCAAAATGGAGGTGGTATTCTTGAGAGCTTCTAGAACGGAGGAACGGGTGGTAGACGCCGGCAATTCCATGGACAACTGGAAGCGGGCTGCGGTGTGGGGCTCGGTGATTGCGGGCGGCATCCTGCTCGCCACCGGACGCAAGACCGCGGGCCTGGTGCTTGCGGGCGCCGGCCTTGCCGCTTTGGCCGCCGAGTATCCGGAAACCTTTGAGGAAGTCTGGGAACGCGGTCCGGCGTACGTCAAGCATGGAACGC